>JBGCFN010000050.1:0-12961 GCA_045106935.1 Gammaproteobacteria bacterium
CAGATGCGTCAGCCTCAATCGCTACACCATCTCTAGCACGGCTAAAACCATCCAAATTCTTTTCAAGATTTTCTATTGGAGGATTCACTAATTTAATTCGATCAATTACCGCCAATGCACTTGCATCTTGCCCTACAGGAATGATTGATAAAGTGCCATCGGCTGCGATATCAAGCTTTTCATAGGGAGGCAATGCAATTGGTCCATCATTACCCATAACTGAAAATCCAGCGCCTGTTTGCAATAACCCACCACTAACAACACGCAAATCACCAGCACGCGTATAAGCTTCACCACCATCAGGTGATTGAATTGCTAACAATCCCTGACCATTGATTGATATATCCAAGTCACGACCTGTTTGTGTGACTTGACCAACATCAAAATTAACGCCAGATCTTTCATCAACACTAAACACTCGACTTGGGTTACCTGCACCATAGACCGGCAGACTTCGAATAGTATCGAAGTCTGCACGAAATCCAGTAGTGTTTGCATTAGCCAAATTATGGGTATTGGTTGCTTGATGCAATTGGATTTGTTTTGCACCATTCATTGCCACGTATAACATCCCATCCATTCTCTACTCCTCTTGTAGGTCAACTTTATTAAATAATATTAATAATAGTCTGAGTTATCTCATCTGCTGCACCAATTACTTGAGCATTAGACTGGAAGAATCGTTGCGCTTGAATCATGTCAATTAACTCTGCTGTGACATCCACGTTTGATTCTTCTAAAGCGCCAGACTGAACAAGACCCAAATCTGTTGATCCTGGCTCACCTACTAAGGCAGGGCCTGAAGCAAACGATTCTGTCCATAACGAACTACTTGATGGCACTAAACCTTGAGTATTTGAGAAGTTAGCTAATGCCACTTGACCAAATGCATTTGACTCACCATTAGAGTAACGACCAAAGAGAGTTCCATTTTGGCCAAAGTCTAAACTTGTTAAACGTCCAGTCTCGAATCCATTTTGACTCAATGAAGCCACACCAAACGGACTACCAAATTGACTGACATCTGCATAATCAATTGTGTACGCTGTTGATGTACCAACACCACCAGGAGTAAATGCCGCTGAAGTGACCGTCGTACCAGCACCACCATTAACACCAACAAGATTTCCGCTTGCATCAAAATTTAATAAATCTGGTCCATCCACTTGAGTACCATCTACAAACGCAAAGGCTTCCCAGTCAGTGGCACTATCACGCCTAAAGTACAAAGAAGTAAGATGTTCTCCACCCAAAGAATCAAAAGTGGTCAGTGAGGTTGAGTGGTTATATGTTGCTGGATCAGGACCAGATGCACCCACTGTAAACGCAGGAAGTATTGTTGAAGTCGCATCTAAGTTTGCCCCTAATTCAATTTCTGATGTAATCTGTGGTGCAAGATCGGCACGATTAACTACAATTGGACCTAAAGCACCCGTGATTACGCCACTCGCATCAGGCTGAAAACCTACCAATTGATTACCGATGGGATCGACAATGTTTCCATCAAGGTCAACACCAAAGGCGCCTGCTCTTCCATAAAAGCGTTCACCTTCATCCTCTAAAACGAAGAAACCTTGGCCGTTAATCGCTAGATCTAATGAATTATCTGTAAACGAAAGATCACCATCTGTAAATTCTTGCTGTATTCCTGCGAGTTGGACACCTTGCCCAATGGCATTACTACTGACACCAAATTCAGAACTTGCATAAATATCTGAAAATTGCGTACGCGATTTTTTAAATCCGTTAGTCTCACTGTTAGCAATATTATTTGAAATGACTTCCAAGTCATTTTGTGCGGCGCTAAGGCCAGTTAGTGCTATATCAAATGGCATATCTTTCTCCTTTAGTATGCAATTTATTAATTATTTATTGAGATATCTTTTGTACATCATTAAATAGAATTGTATCGCCGGTCTGTAAGCCCAGTTCTATTGCACTGGATCTAGCAAGATTGACACTCTGAACTTTTGTATCGACGGTGGTTGGCAAGGTCACTTCATCATCTCCAGCTAACACTGTGGCTGACAAATAATAATTTCCTTCAGGCACTTGATTACCCTGCTCGTCTAAGCCATTCCAGATGAAACTATTCAACCCTGAATTCACCAATGAGACTTGTTGAGTTTTAACAACTACGCCTGCTGCATTAGTTATTTGCACCTCAGCAGTTCCTGCTTGGTTATTTGAATCTACATAGGCAGTGACAGGCTCCCCTTCCTTCACTGATATTTGATTACCTTCAACCTGGACACTTTTACCAATTAATCCAGCAGCATTTAGTGCCTGATTACTATTAAATCCTTGTGAAAATTCTGCAAAGGATTCATTGAGGTTATTCACACCATCGACGGTGCCAAATTGCGCAAGCTGTCCAATGAAGGCTCCATTTTCTACTGGCTCAAACGGATCCTGATTTTGAATTTGAGCAACAATCAGTTGTAAAAAGTCTTCTTGACCTAACTCTTTACTATTTGCGATATCATTTTGAAATCTCTGCACGCCAAACTGACTGTTCAATGCTGAATTTGTGCCTATTTCCATTTATAGTCTCCCTGCTATTCGCCTAAGCGTAACGTTTGTAGAAGCAAATCTTTTGATGTATTCATTACTTCCACATTATTTTGATATCCACGCGATGCCGACATCATGTTGGTCATTTCCTCGATAGGATTAACATTAGATAAATAAATATAACCTTCGTCATCCGCTAATGGGTTGCCTGGCTCATATCGTTTTGGTGCCTCTGCATCATTTTCAACAATCCCTAGAGTTTGCACACCAACATTGCTACTTTGAGTATTAAATGCATCTTTATACATAGCAGAGAAAACTGGGTTTCTTGCTTTGTAAGCAGCCTCTTCATTTCCAGCCACTGACTGTGCATTGGAAATATTACTTGCAGTGACATTAAGTCGAACGCTTTGCGCACTTAGTCCACTACCTGAAATATCAAAAATATTAAATAATGACATTATTTCTATTCACCTCTTAGGGTTCTAATTAACCCACTAATTTTTTTACCCAAGATAGACAAGCTAGCTTGATAACGTATAGCATTTTCAGTAAATGCTGATTTTTCAAAATCTGAGTCGACAGTATTTCCATCAAGTGAAGCATGTGACGGCACTCGATAACGTATTGCTTGACTAGCAATACCATTTAGGTCAGTTGAAAAGTGTTGCGAACTACTTTTGGATAATTTGACACTGCTCTGTAGTTGGCCACCTTGTAAGCTTTCAAAGGCCGACTTAAAATCAATATCCTTCGCTTTATAATTTGGTGTGTCAGAGTTTGCTAAGTTTGCTGCTAACATTTCTGAACGCGCTGCACGCAATGTAATTGCTTGTTCGTGAACACCAAAAAGTTTTTCGATTGGACTAGCCATTAAGTTTTTTACAAAATTTATTTGTTATAGCTAAAGCAATCGCTGTGCCAGCCGATAACTACCGACCAGAATCAAAAGTAAACCTTTCATCTCTGAAAACAATTGAATAACTTTCAGATGTTGCCGCCAGGCGGCAATAGTTGCATGCATCGTATTTAACAAATGAAGCTCTTTTAGCTATGCATAATAGTCGGCATGAACATTGCAGCATTCTCTTGTAGCGTTAAATAATTGACGACAATTAAACTGAGATGATGAATAGAATAAATAAGGTATTAATACTCATGCTGGCTCTGTTACTCATATATATAAGTAGCAGTGCCGCATTCGCTGAAAACAATCGAGCTTTGCAGCAATTCCAATCGCATAGCGATATCACTTCATCGGTAAAAGAATTTATTAGTGACTCCATCAACATGAATGACGATTCCATAAAAATCACTACCAAGCCTTTAGATAAAAGGCTCAAATTGCATCAATGTGGAATTCCATTGCAAGCATATTGGCCGCCAGGCGCGCATCCGTCAGGTCATACCTCTGTTGGTATCCGCTGCAATGATGACAAACCGTGGAAAATCTATATAAGCGCGCAGATAAAACAATATCAAGAAGTGTGGATAACAAGAACCGCAGTCTCTCGCGGTACAATACTTGATCGCTCACATGTTGCACTTGAGCGGAAAGAGGTTAGTAATCACAACCGTGAATACTTTAGCATTGACCGCAGCCCTGTTGGCTTAATCACTAAAAGACCACTGCGTAGAGGTGATATTGTGCAAGTCTTAGCATTGGAAAAACCAATGGCAGTAAAACGTGGTGATCGTGTCATTGTTATTGCACGTGTCAATGGCTTAGAAATTCGCACTGCTGCCACCGCATTAAATTCTGCAGCAGAAGGTGATCGAATACGGGTAAAGAATCTTTCTAGTAAAAAAGAGCTAGAGGGGACATTACATAAGAATAGCGTGGTTCATATAAATATTTGAAAAATTTATATGGTATTTTATTAAAGAAGTGGCGATATTTGCCGATATATGGATATCAGGAAAAGGTAAGAGAAGATGACAGACGTGATTAGAAATATTAGTTCAAACAACCAGATAAACGGTTCTGGATCAAAATCAGCAGCAAAACCATCTGATGATGCAGCGACAAGCCAAAAGGCGAATTCTGCGAGTACATCAGCCAGTGCTACTGCAGACCAGGTTGATCTCACCAATTCTGCACAGAAGCTAGATCAAGTAATTTCTAGCTTATCGTCAGAGCCTATTGTTGATCGACAAAAAGTAGATGAAATCAAATCTGCGCTAGCCGAGGGCCGCTATGAAGTAAATAGCTCTGTGATTGCAGACAAGTTAATCGAGATCGATGAGCTACTTAAGTAGTTCATCTTTAACTCAGAACTAGAAAACCACGGAACGGTATTATGAATAATCAAGATTCAGATCAAGTCATCACCGAATTACAAAATTGTATTAATATTTTCCTAGATCAGCTATCGGCCGAAAGAGAATTACTTTTAGCCGGCAATGCGAATGATTTAAATAAAATTACCTTACAAAAACAAGACACGATCACACAATTATCTAAATTAGAGGCGCAATTCTCTCCTCTATTAAATAATTTTGAAGGTGACAAAGCATTAAATGAAAAATGGCAACACACGATTAACTTACTTAAGACATGTCAGCAGAAGAATGCTGAAAATAGTTCTCTCGTAAACAACCGTCTCAAACAAACGACAAATACATTAAACCAATTACATTCACTTTTTGATTCGGGCCATTCAGTCACCTACAGTGAAGATGGCAATCAAATCATCACTTCGGAACCAAATCGCTCCGTTCATGCCTAATTGATCTAGTCGGCATCGTCATAATCTAGTAAAAAGAACATTGTCAAGCCTTTATCGTCAATTAATTGACGATAAAGGCTTGACAATTGTAAACAGTTGTTAACTTCTAAGTAACTAAGTAATTGTACTAATAATTACTATGACTATATTTTATTACTATTAACTAAAGTCAAATAATGAATAAATTAAAGAAATTATAGATGGATACTAATACACCACTAAAGTTGATTAAACCTCACGATGAATCCAAGAAATCATCATTAACAACACTTGAGTCATCAAATTCAGTATTAAATTATGCGTTAAAATTTCAAAGCCAACCATGCATAGAAACATTGATACAAACTTACAAAGAGTGCATACAATCAATTCTTAACATTAATGGTATCCGTTATCGCTACCCTTTATTGAACATAACCTACTCAAGAGGGAGCACAGATACTACACAATGTAATTTCCATTTAAATACTGACGAAGAATTTTGGGGCGATATTACTATCTATAGTAAAGATGCACTCACAGACCATGAAATGAAAAACATAGAACTCATTTCATCATTACTCGTACACCCATTAAGATCTGTAATACAACAAAAGTCGTACTCTTTATTGTCTTCCAATGAAGAAACCACAGGTATTGCCAATTCAACACTAGTTGAACAATTAGTCACACGAGAAGCAAAGTTATCGTATAGAGAAAGAGTGCCAATGTCATTGATATTGCTTGACATTGATCGCTTCCAAAAATTCTCACAATCTGAAAATTACATTGCTAGAGACGAGATACTTTATAATGTCATGCACGTGATGCGCAACAATATACGTAATACAGACTTACTCTTTCGCTACGACAACAATACTTATTGCTTAATATTAAAAGGTGTTACAGGAAAGAATGCATTCGACATCAGCGAACGATTGCGAAGTGCTATTGATAGCCACAAATTTAAACCAAGCAATCATAAGGCCATTCACATTACTGCTAGCGCAGGAATCTCAGAATTATTAGCAACAGATAGTATTGAAAGTATATTCGAACGAACTACTAACGCTATGCAACATGCAAAGAAAATGGGGCGCAATCAATCTATTTTAGCCGATGGGACATTCATCAACTAAGCGACGTTCAGTATTTCTACACGATCCCGACCACTATGCTTAGCACGATATAACGCTTTATCTGCACGTTCAAATAGCGCTGTTGGTGTATCTTTACCGGCAAATGTGGCAACACCACATGAAATTGTGACATGCAAAGCTTGTCTTTTATAGGTAAATTCTGTTTCTGAAATCACTTGCCGAATCCTTTCAGCTAATTGCGCGCCCTCTTCAAGAGTTTTGTCCGCTAGCAACATAACAAATTCTTCACCACCGAATCTTGCTAACATATCGCCCTTGCGCACACCTGCTTCTAGCTTTCTTGCCACTGACTGCAACACCTTATCACCCGCTGCATGTCCATGACGGTCATTAATCGTCTTAAAGTGATCAATATCCCACACTAACATAGTACTGTGTGTTTTCTCTTGCTCCCACTTCATCCATGCTTTTTCTAATGCTTGAACATAGGCAGCACGATTATACAGCCCCGTTAAAGGGTCGGTAATTGCCTCCATATGTTTTTTATGGATTGTCTGTTCTAAATCTTTAGCATGATCTTCTAATAATTTAATTTTATTGCTCATGCCTGCAATTTTATTCTCAAGAATTTGTGTCTCACTCTCTTCAGCTTCTACTTCTTCAATTACTTTTGTTTGTATTACAGAAACTATCTTGTTGAGATTAATTTTTAATGATTCCAAATCATTAGAATTTTTTAATGTATCATCTAATTGTTGAATACCATATTCAAAAGATCGATTTATACTACCTTTCTTGGATTCACGTGAAAAATATTCATCTTTGGTTTCACTTATTTCAGCATAGATCGATTGAAGCTTTTCTGCGATCGTCAATAAATACCCATGCACCTCCTCATGATCTTCACTCAGACTAGCTGAATATTCAACAAGCAAATTTTTAGTCTTTTGTGTGCACGCTAGAATATCTTTATCCGCATCAAGTTGCTGTTTAATCTTGTTAGCAGTGTCTACATAGTCACCACTATATTCAATACCAATCAATAACTCTCGAAGTAAACGACGCCATTGCTTAATAGCTTTAGCATCGAGTGATGATGCTTGCAAGCTTGCACTAATCGATTGGAAAAAATCTCCAAGATACGCCAACACTTCATTCCTAGAAAATGCATCACTGATCTCACGCTCAACCAGGAGAAATTCCTCTAACTTCTTCTCATCAGATACACTTTGATACTCCTCCAACCTATTCTGCAATGAAGTTAGAGGGCTGATTTGTTGAATTTCTTGCAAATCTGCAAATTTATTTTTTTTAAATAATTTTAATATCACTTCAAACATGACTATTTAGACTACCTACTGAACTAATTACCCGTTTTTCTCAAAATATTTTAAGATGCTTGCGAATTTTCAGATTTTTCAATTACATCATCTGCATCTAATGCAGCATGCTCTTTTGCTGACCAAGGTCGTGTAGACCAATCTCTGCGTTCAGCCTCAAACAATGGCTCACTACTCGGATACAATTTATCCAACGGCACTGACAAACCATCGCCTTGAATGACACGCGCATGATGCCTTTGCAAATCTCTAAAATGATTAACACCACATGAATGAGCGATCATACCCACTTCATAAACCATATTTTTTACGTAATCAGCTACTCGATCAGCTTTCACCATTGGGTCAAGGCCTCGCTGCAATTTTTTATCATGGGTAGTAATACCAGTTGGACATGAGTTTTTATTGCATTGCAATGCTTGTATACACCCCAAAGAAAACATAAAGCCACGTGCAGATGTAATAAAATCAGTACCCACACATAAAGCCCAGGCGACATCTGCAGGGTTTATTAATTTCCCTGACGATATCACTTTAATTCGATCACGCAATCCATACTCATTTAATTTATTCACTACAATAGGCAAACTTTCATGTAAAGGCAGCCCCATATCATCTAGCAATGGTAATGGTGCTGCACCTGTGCCCCCATCTGCACTATCGACCGTAATAAAATCTGGAGCAGATTCTTCTCCTCGTCGAATAATGGCACTGAACAAATGATCCAACCAACTTTCGGAACCGATTACCGCTTTAAACCCAACAGGCTTTCCTGTCACATCTCTAACATGGTTGATCATATCTAGCAGATCATCATCACACTTTATCTCTGGATGACGGTTTGGACTTATCGAATCAGTCCCAACTGGGATGCCTCTGATATCAGCCACTTCTTGAGAAACCTTATCAGCAGGAAGAATCCCACCCTTTCCAGGCTTACCACCTTGGCTGAGTTTAATTTCAAACATTCTTAATTGATGATGAGCAGCAACTTCTTTTAATTTTTCGTCACTTAGTTTTCCTGTTTCAGGATCACGAACACCATATTTAGCTGTGCCAATTTGAAATACGATGTCACAACCACTAGATAGGTGATAAGGCGAGAGTCCTCCTTCACCAGTGTTCATCCAACATTCAGCTTTTTTTGCACCAAGGCCCAATGCGAGCACCGCCGGTTTTGACAACGCGCCATAACTCATCCCAGATATATTAAATATTGAGCGAGTTACATAAGGTTTTTTAGCATATGGACCAATCGTATCGTAGTCTGGACTTGTCGCATCTTCAGACATTGTAGGATAAGGACAATTGGCAAATAATACTGTACCGGGTTTTTTTAAGTCTCGAGTTGAACCAAATGCCGCAGTATTAGAGATATTTTTTGCTGCGCGATAAACCCATGAACGTTGCGCTCGATTAAATGGTAACTCCTCACGGTCCATGGCAAAAAAGTATTGTCTGAAAAATTCTCCAAGATATTCAAACAAATAGCGAAACCTTCCAATCACCGGATAGTTTCGTCGAATTGCTTGTTTAGTTTGAGTTACATCTATTACATACAAAACAGCCACGGCAACCACCGCCGCTACCAGTGCTACTGCAAGTGATACTTGTACAAAAGACTTTATCGTCGATGACACTGAGAGTATGTATTCCATAAATATCCTAAAAAAATTAATCAGGTTGTCAGGATATTATCGGCGGAATTTGAATTTGCTTTACTTGATTTTATGACCACACATCGAATCTAAAAGGTAAGATTTAGCCCAAAGGATCTATTATTTCCATATTTGTACTTAACAAAAAATGACTGTAATGAAATAACTGGTGGCTTGCATTTTTATCAATTTCAACTACTTGTTGCGAAAAATCATAGCCTGCGCGATGCATACTAATACCAACAAAGTCACATAAGTCTTGCAAGGCATTTTCAAACTGTTTTGTAGCAAATCCTAATTCAAAACAAGACACTAGGTTATAGACAATAATACTCAGTTTTAGACGCTCTGATACCAATGAATGATCATGAACTTGTTGAATGCTGTCAGGTAACAAGCCGATATCACTCTGGGAGAATCGATATAGCATTTGGCTAGACTCTATTGAATTAACATCAAGTGAATTTCTAGTTATCTCTGCATTGGCTAAACATTCAAACATATCACTGATGCCTGTAAACATAGATGCACAAAACATTTCCTCAGATGAGGTTTGCCCCATATACTTCCCCCAAAATTGAGTCAGGTGTGCAGCGATATAAGTACGACTTTTAATTAATTCAAAAGCGATTAAATTATTTGGATTCAAGTCGACTTCACTGACGGACTTTATCGACATTAAAGCGTTCTTTAATGGTTCAAGACCCACTAAGTTGATCGCAGCGGATAAGGTATTCACCACTGGGCTATTTCGTTTAACAAAAGTCTCATTAACAAGAAACAAGATGTTTCCTAGAGTCACTGGATCTTGTTTAGCTATTTTTGTTATATCGCGTAAGTCTACATCTTCCTGATTAAAGAAGTTACGTAAATCATCCACCACCATATTAGAGCTTGGCATAGTTTTAAAGTTGATGGATTGCCCATGCATTGGGTCACCTATTCATCCACTTTCAGGTAATACGACGTCACCTACCACTTGATCAACCTGGTCAATACTAAAGTTATTATGCAGTTCATCAAACAAATGATTATTCCCGACAATAACTATCTCTACACGTCGATTTCGTGCTTTATTTTCTTGACTATCATTAGGTACAAGTGGCTTGGTTTCAGCGTGCGCCCTCATTTGAACTCTGTAAGGATCAACACGGCCTTTCTTCGTTAAATGATGAACCACATTTGCGGCTCGGGCAGCAGATAGCTCCCAATTTGAACGATATTCATAAGTACTGATTGGAACGTTATCTGAGTGACCAGCAACAATAATATTTCCATCAATTTTGTTAAGTGACTCTGATACTCTATCAACAATCTGGAAAGAAGTAGATTTCAATTTTGCTTCACCCGAGTTAAATGTACTCTTTTCTTTCAAACGCACGGTAATCTCTGCTTCTGACCATTCCACTTCAAGCATGCCTGTTTCGATTTCTTCCTTTAAATCTTCAACTAATTTCTCTGCTTCTTCTCTAACACTTTCAACTGCAGCCGTATACATTCTTTCAGCGAGACTTTTCTGATCACCCTCATTACCTTCAGAAAACTCTAAGTTATCTTTAGTATCATCTGTAGTATCCTGCTCAACAATCTGAAATGGAGTAGGCTGAGGAATACCAGGAGAAAACTCTTGCGCGATAATGCTCGTACCCTTAGGAATATCATCTGCTTTAATTTCCCTCTGAACACCAAAAGCCATCTTCATAGATCCTGACAACTGCTTAAATTTCTGTGCATCCATCTCCGAAAATGCAAGCAATAATACAAAGAAACACATCAATAATGACATCAGGTCAGCAAAGGTCATTACCCATGCCGGGGCACCCGCTTCTCCTTCTTCACTTGAGGATTGCTCTTCGTCACTCATGCTTCTCTACTCTTTTTTCTCAATCAGGCGTTTGCCTTCAGGCAAAAACGTTAACAATATTTGTTCTACCACTTTAGGGTTGATACCTGCTTGTATTGAGGAGATAGATTCTAATATCAGATTCTTATTGAGCTTTTCTTCTACACTAATTTTTTTTAATTTATCTGCTATTGGTAATGCAATTGCATTAGCTATTATTGCACCATACAAAGTAGTTAATAGTGCAACTGCCATTGCTGGTCCAATCGCTTTTGGATCATCCATAGCCGACAACATCGCTACCAAACCAATTAACGTCCCGATCATTCCCATAGCTGGGGCAGCATCACCTATAGATTTAAACATTTGAATGCCATCAGTATGTCTATCTATGGTTAAGTTAATATCTTTACTTAACATTTTTTGCACTACTTCCGGAGCATGACCATCAATACATAAATTAATGCCTCTCTCCAAAAAAGGATGACCAATCTCCCGACCCTCTAACGCAAGAA
Organism: Gammaproteobacteria bacterium; assembly: GCA_045106935.1. Taxonomy (GTDB): domain Bacteria; phylum Pseudomonadota; class Gammaproteobacteria; order UBA4575; family UBA4575; genus UBA1858. Next base: position 11,679 of record JBGCFN010000050.1, read on the forward strand.
TGCCTTCTTTTCTCGCCACGTTTGCCAGTTCTACTGCCTCTTCAATCAGCTCATGAGGATTAACGCTTTTATGAACGACTGATTTTAAACCCACTTTAAATGAACCAAAAAATTGGCCTAATGAAATTCTCGCCAGAGTCGCAGCAAATGTTCCACCTACAACTACCACGACAGAGGGTATATTGACGAATGTACTAAATTCTCCTCCTAAAAGTATCGCAATAACGATTACGATTAGCGCGCCTATCAGGCCAATCAGTGTCGCTAAATCCATTATTTCTTATCCTCCTACATGAACATTGATATCACAGCAATTGCCTGACACAGAAATACATATATTTTTGATTAATTTGGCTATAGGGTTTATCGGCAAAAATACTGAAATCTGTATATAGAAATAATCGGTTGAAGATCACCGATAAAGTGAATGTATTGACTCAAAACAGGCTTTTCTTCTTAGTAACTCAGACTAAATTGAATATCTATTCCTTATCGGCGAAGATAGTGAAAACTAAACCTCAATCCTTAATGTATATGGAAAGTTCAGCTGGAAATATAAGAGACTTATATGCTTTATTGAGTCTTTGCAACCCAGATTTAATAAGTCCATTCAGGTCTAAAATTGCTAAGCAACATATAGTGTCTGCAAAATTAGTTGCCGCCCATCACATAGAAGCCACTACGATACTCACGGCTGTAGACAATAAGGAATATGTGTTTCCATTAAATCTACATTCACGAATTTATCAAAGTAAGGGAGATTGGGTTTGGGTTTCTCAAATTCAAGTGATTTACCCATCCGATACAATTATCTCTATGCCTATTAATCCGCGAGTCATTGATATTCCATACACAGGAAGCAGTGTTTGTGCGCACTGGTTATTTAAAAACATTAATAAAGAGCTCACTGAAGCATTGAGCAAAAGAATACAATAACTATTAAATTCCACTGATTAAGCGGTTGGCCACAGGCATCGATTAGTAATGATCGTTCATTAGATTTTCTTCTGCAATTATCTGCAACTCCGTTTCTAATATATATAACGCCCAGCCAGGACATGGGCGAGCACTGACAAGCTCTGGCGATGCGCTCCATGACTGTACTGTTCTTGCAGACAAACGATCACCCGTTACGCGTGCTAATAACATAGCGATATGCCTAGAGGTTTTTCCATGCAAGTCCATCAATTTTTTCAGTTTTATCTTATTGCGCTCAATCTCTGTCATAATCTTTAATGTAAAAATATGGTTACACCTGCCCCATAGCTCTATGTTAGTTCTAA
>JBGCFN010000051.1:0-25637 GCA_045106935.1 Gammaproteobacteria bacterium
GTTAATATTATCTAGAACTAGGATAGGGTTTTTTGAGTCTGTACTAGTATTCATCGTATTAGTTTAGTTACGCTGTTTGTAGTCTAAGCTGCGCGACGATATCACCATTAGAGTCAGTGACATCATATTTGTCTACGCCAGAATATAAGGCATCAATTAATGACTTATAATTGTTTGCAACTATATTGCGTCGAATCTTACGAGAACGAGTCATTTCACCCGCACTTGGATTCAACTCGGTATGCAATATGGTATGACGCTTAATCTGAGGACAATTGGCTCCTCCGACATGCTCCATACATGAATTAACCTCGCTCACTTTTGCTGAGATTAAATCAGTTACTTCATCTTTAGTGGCTAAATCACGCAACCCTGTAAATTGCATCTGCTGTCTTTCAGCCCAGGCACCTACAGTTTCTGCATCAATCACGATCAATGCCGCCATATGTTCTCGGTCCTCACCGATGACGACTGCATCTTGAATATAAGTTGATGATTTAAGTGCATTTTCAATTTGCTTAGGTAGGAACTCTGCACCATTACTGAACTTACTCACACAGTCGGTACGTTCAACCACGTGGATATGAGTACCCACCATGTCTCCGATATCTCCCGTCTTTATCCAGCCATCTGCACTAACAACTGAGCTGTTATGAGCTTCATCACGGTAATAACCCTTAAATGCATTTGTGCCTTTAAAGCAGATCTCTTTATTATCTACCTTAACGTCAACACCCGGCAAAGGAGCACCGACCATTGTTTCTGCATGATCTGCTTTAGTATCTTGCGCATCCTGCACACTAATACAACCCGCACTTTCTGCTGTTCCGTAGGTCGCTTTTAAATTTATTCCCAATGCCAAATAAAATTTAAACACTTCCTCACTTAACACATCACCACCGACATAAGCATGTTTAATTCTGCTAATGCCATATAAGTCTTTAACTTGGTTAAATACTAATTTATCACCTAACCATGTTCGCCCCTGCGTCATCAATGACGACATATGCTTTTGCAACAACGATGATTTTGTATTTTCCGTTCTTGATTGTATCTGTGAGTAAACCGCCTTATAAAAATGCGGAGGCCCATAAAACAGAGTCGGACCCACTTCGCGCATATCAGCAAGAATTGTTTCATTGCTCTCAGGGCAATTGATGGTATAGCCCTTAATCATCCATAAGGCATAGACAAAGAATAATGTGCTTGCATAAGATAGAGGAAGATAAGCATAAACTTCTTCATTCTCACCAATACCTTCTTGGTCAACGAAGGCTTGACCTGTAGTTAAAAAGTTTGAATGGGTCAGAACCGCACCACGACACACACCGGATGTTCCTGCGGTGTAAACGATAAATGCTTCTGTATCTGGTGTCACTTTAGAACTTACATCACCTATGAATGATGGATGCTCTTTAGCGAATTGCTCACCAAGCTCTTCAAATTCAATATAACTCTTAAGATGAGTATGATCGTATTCCCTCATGCCACGCTCATCGAAGTAGACGACTTCAGTCAGCATAGGTAATTCTTTAATTACTTCATAAATAGCATCAACTTGTTGCTGATCTTGCAGTACTGCAAAACGTGCTTCACAATTCTCCAACAACCCTTTCAACTCAGCAGTGGTTGAATCCGCATGCATTGGAACAGGGATCGCACCCAGACTTTGAGCGGCTAGTATTGAAAAGAATAGAGGTGGAACGTTGTTACCGATAATTGCAACTTTATCACCAGGCTTTAAGCCGGTAGCTGCAAATCCACATGCTAATTTTTGAACTTCATTTGCAACATCACTCCACGTATATGAGTTCCATATACCGTGTCGTTTCATTCTAAGCGCAGTGCGATTACCACCTTGAGTTGCGTGCTGTTGCAGTAGACTAGGAAATGTTTCCATATTAATTTTTATAACGACTCTTATATATAAACGTTAGTATGCGGCCCATACGATTAAATACTCAGAATTAGACATAGATGTACACAACTTGCGGACATGGATTCTAACCATAAAGTTAATATCGTATTACTTTGACCTACTGATTGATAGCTTTGTTGACACTATTCATTATTTTAACTTGTGTCAGCTCTTGAGGGACTGTTCCTCCACCCTTAGTGCGACTAGCAAATCGCAATATGCGTAAACTACACCAACGGACTGTGGAATTCCAATATTTTTTTCGATTTCAACACTTACTATAATCGTTCTAAATAGCGACTAATAAACAGTCGCTATCTTGCTGGAATCTAATGGACTTTTGTCTATTCTGTATCCACACTATTTCTAGAAATTATACGTATCCTATTGGTTTACAATGAGATACAGCCATAAGCTTAGCTTTCACGATAATCTGATAAATCCCTCACCACCGAGGTATCTTGCTTATTTTTTTTCAGCACATGCTGCTCAAACTCTTCAGCACATACCGGTCTGCCTATGTAATAACCTTGAATATAATCACAATCCAGGGCTCGTAAAAACTCTTGTTGCTGGCGAGTCTCGACACCTTCGGCGACCACCTGTATGCGCATACTTTTAGCTAATGCAATAATACTCTGAACAATCGCACGATCATCGGCATCAGTTTCTACGTCTTGCACGAAGGCGGCGTCAATTTTCAAAAGGTCAATCGGGAACCGCTTTAAATAATTCAACGAAGAGTAGCCCGTGCCAAAGTCATCGACCGCTAACTGCACACCCATTTCTTTCAATCTATTTAATACTTCGATGACTCTTTCAGGGTGGTGCATGATTGTGCTCTCGGTAATCTCAAGCTCTAGCAACGTTGGGTCAATTTGGGTTTCTTCTAATACCTGTCTGACCTGATTAATAATCTCGCCATTCTCAAGCTGTACGCCTGATAGGTTCACGGCAATCGTGTAAGGACCATAGCCTTGATCATTCCATTCTTTGACTTGCAGACATGCTCCAATCATTACCCACAGACCAATCTCATTAACAATCCCTGTTTCTTCTGCCAACGGTATAAATTCTTGCGGACAGATAATGCCTTTAAGTGGATGATTCCAGCGTACTAGCGCTTCCATACCAACAATCTGATTCGTCTTTAGATCAGCCTTGGGTTGAAAGTACACATCAATCTGGTCACGGCTCACAGAGCGACGCAAATCCGCTTCAATTTCCATCTTACGCGTGACAGCGGCTTCCATATCACTCTCATAGAAGAAGTAACTACGCCCTACTTCCTTAGCGCGGAACATTGCCGTGTCGGCATGTTTCATCAAATCGCCAATATCATCGCCATCCAATGGATACAGCGAGATCCCAATGCTTGTGGAAACAAAGATTTCTTGACCAGAGAATGAAAATGGTTGCTCAATACTTTCACAAATAGTTTCTGCAATTCTCGCCACAGAATCGCGCGATTTTGCACGATCAATAATAATTGTAAACTCGTCCCCACCTAAACGAGCGACCATGTCTCCACCTCGCACACATCGTTGCAAGCGATCAGAGACTGCTTTTAACAACAAGTCACCGACACTATGACCTAGCGTATCATTGACCAACTTAAATCTATCTAAATCTAAAAACAGCATGGCAATCATGTCGCCACTGGCATGCGCCTTGACAAGCAACTCATTCAAGTGAGTTGATAACGTTGTACGATTTGGCAGTCCTGTAAGCGGATCTGTATATGCAAGCTGGCGCACATGACGCTCTACACTTGCTGCATGTAATAAACGCGATATGCGTTGACGCAACACTGCAAAGTGAACTGGTTTTGGCAGATAATCAGTCGCACCTACTCTAAATGCTCGCTCGACTGAGTCTTCATCATCTAAGGCGGTGACAATCAAAATAGGAATATGGTCACCATTTTCTAATACACGAATTTTTTCGCAAGCATCAAAGCCGTCCATTTTCGGCATCATGGCATCCAGTAATACTAAATCTGGCATATTGTTCCGACAATACTCTAATGCTTCTTGACCGTTTTCAACCTCATGTAGATCGTAACCATCGGAGTCGAGTACATTCATTAAAGCTAGACGCATACTGCGGTCATCATCCGCAATCAGAATTCGATCTATTTGCTCGTTAGGACGCACTTCATTTTCAGCTATGCTTTGTGACTTTTCAGGCTTAATTAAGCTATTGAGATATTCTATTACTCGATCTACTTCTTCAAAAAGTGCAATCAAGTGCGTATTCACTTCTTGCAGCTGCTCATTCCTTCCCATGTCTTCAAGGTCTTTAGCAACATCCGCTAATTCCACAGCACCAAAGTTTTTACTACTCCCTTTAATGCTATGCGCATAGTGTTGTATTTGTTGCGCATCTTTTGCATTGATAGCATCTTCTAACGAAGCAGCCAAACTAGGTAGATCTTCAACATATGCCTCTACCATTTTATCGAACGCAGTTGCCACACTTTCACGTAGCTCTTCAATTCGCTCTTCATCAATTGGCCCTGCGTTATGAGGCTCATCAATACTGACTAATGGAATGCCATCTACTGTTTGCTCATTACTGTCAGGCTCTACCTCTGGAATCCATTTCTCAAGTTTTGAACGAATTCTTTCTAGCTTTAAAGGCTTCGACAAATAATCATCCATTCCCACATTCAAGCATTTCTGACGATCACCTTCTTGAACGTTAGCAGTCATCGCAATAATTGGTATTCCAGCATTACTATTCCCTGTTATACGAATCTTACGCGTCGCTTCATAGCCATCCAGTTCAGGCATATTGCAATCCATAAAAATCACATCAAACCGATTACGTTCCAATAAGTTGATTGCTTCAATGCCATTACTGGCGACAATCACTGAACAGCCTAGTCGTTCTAACATTCCAATCGCGACTTGTTGGTTGGCAGTATTATCTTCAGCAACCAACACATGCGCATTAATGGATGGTTCATTACTATCGATAGAGTCAAGAAACAGTGGATTGACAATATTCACACTGCCTTTCATTGCTGTAGAAATTGAATCATAGAGACTCGACTGCAAAATTGGCTTTTGCACAAATCCATCAATCTCAGAAAATCGTTCTAAAAATGATTCTGCATGAGCTTGATTTGTCATCAACAACATCTTCACCATACTCACATCTGCTTTCTGGCCGATTGAACGCATTAATTCAATTCCATTACAGCCTGGCATTATTTCATCAACTAATACGATATCGAATGGTTTATTACGATGTTCTGCATGACGCAACTTTAACAAAGCTGTATCACTGCTCTCCGCACACTCAGCATATGCACCCCATTTTTCAATAGTTTGCTGAATATTGAACTGAACAATTTCACTATCATCAACAACCAGTACACGCAAATCCATCGAGCCTTGCTCATCACGCGTAACTACACTATTTGTGTTAGAGAGATGCATCGGCAATTCAAACCAAAACACACTTCCCTCTCCAGGTACACTATTAACGCCCATGTCGCCATCGAGCACATTAACCAACTGTTTACATATAGTTAATCCTAAGCCTGTCCCACCAAACTTTCGCGTGGTAGAACCATCCGCTTGAGAGAACGCTTCAAATATTTTTTCTTTTGCACTTTCAGGAATGCCAACGCCTGTATCCTTAACTTCGAATCGCAAGCGAATCTCGCTACCGCATGACCTAATCAAGTTTACATAGATACCAACCTCTCCTGAACTCGTAAACTTAATCGCGTTACCACATAAATTTAATAATAATTGGCGGATTCTTCGCGCATCACCTTTGACAGAAGTGGGAACACTTGTGCACATCAAATGGGCAAGATCAAGATTTTTACTTTGCGCCTGCGATGCCATAATACTAACAACATCATCTAATAGTTTTCGCAGATCAAATTCATTTGAATCAACAACCAGCTTTCCAGAATCAATTCTTGAAAAATCTAAAATATCATCAATCAAAGCGAGCAGTGCATCACTCGAGTTGCGTGCAATATTGACATACTCTCTTTGCTTAACTGTCAGCCCCATTCCAGCTAGCAACTCCAACATACCTAAAATACCATTTAGCGGAGTACGTAGCTCATGACTCACATTGGCCGCAAAATTACCTTTAACACGCGCTGATTGTATTGCTTCATCACGCGCAGACTCTAGCTGAATTTCACGATCTTGCAGCGACTCAAGCATGGTATTGAATGCGCTTTCCATCTCTCTTATATCTCGTAGGCCTGAGAGTTCGGCACGGACATCTGTTTCACCACTTTGTGCACGCCTCATAAGGCCTCTTAATTCTTGCAGTGGTTTCGTCACTCTTTGCGTAATCATCAACAACAGCACCATTAAAGCTACGGCTAGACATAGCGAGATAATAATATTGACCTTACGAATTTGACTAACAAGTAGTTGTAGGCCACTTTTACTTTGAACCATTCTGACATAACCCAACAGCTCCGGCTCAGCCACTTCGTCAAACAAATCTTCTTCAAGTTCTTGTATATAATATACCGGCGCTACAAAGTACCAATCATCTTCAGTCTCTTTGACAAGCTTGACATCATCAGTCCAGACCGCTTCCCCCGGAATAATTGTTTCTTTTCCACGCTCAACCAATGCTTTCTTTTCCAGATCATAAACACCAACACCTTCCACACCTGGAAAATTCAGAATCGCAGTGACCGAATCTTCAACGTTTTCTACATTACTAACTAACAATCCTAAAATACTTTGCGAAGCAAATGTCTCAGTAATTTTTTTGCCTTCTTCCAATAAGTTCTTACTTACTGCATTTGATGTGAATTCAGAAATAGCAAACGTAGAAATAACCGCAGTAAAAATGACACCACCAACTAACACCACGACCAACTGGCGACGAAAATCGGTAGGTAGAAACAATCTTTTTAAATGATTAAGGAATTTCATATCATTATTTAGTTAGACACAGGAAAAACCAGATCAAAATCCCTCAACTCTGATCGAGAAATATTTAAACCCAAATGTTCAGCAGTACGAAAGTTAATAGCATTCTTTAAACCATAAGTGGGATACAACATACCCTTATCAGATGTGCGTGATTTTTTAGACGCAACCAAATCAGCCAATTGTTTTCCATGCGATTTATTGTCTGGATACATTGAGAAAAGCACGCCTTTTTTTACATGACTTAATGCACTTGAAAATACAACTATTTTTTTCTGCCATGCCTTTTCCAATATGAATGGAAGCACCACTTTAGAATCGACCACCTTTCTATCCTGCAAAAGCCATAGGGCGGTATTTTCCAAATCACCATTTGAGAAAATATCATCGTAAATGGTTGCCGATTCTTTTATGTTTGCTGCTTGATAAGCAATAAGTTGCATGCCCATTGCTGAGATTTGTTTTTTCGCCAAATCTACTTTCCATTGACTCTTTTCAGAATTATAAACAACAATTATTTTATTGCGTTTTTTATCTAACTTCTTAAGCAAGACAAACAATGATTTTGGATTTGGCGTTAATGCTACACCCGGATATTTATTGGTTGGACCCGGTGAAGATAGCAATGCGCCTAACACTATATCTATATTTGAAGGCACATAAGCCGCTGCCTTCCTACCCACACCACCCAACGTCACCACCGAGTTGATGTCTTCTTTTTTAATCCAGCGAGTGATTTCTCTTGGATCATAATCTTTACTCAAAACAAGCCTTGATGGTCGACGACTGAATCCATCATCAACCCCATCAGAAACAGTATCGAAAATGACCTTAAATGGTGCACGTAATTCTGGAATAATGATGCCCACTCTAGGTTCTGCAATCACAGGAAAACTAACGGATAAGCAGCAGAATACTGCAAATAACAGCTTATATGTTTCCCTAGTAAACTTAACTAACATATTCAGATCACCCAGCCGTGAAATGATAATTACTGCAAATTAATTCTAAATTCAGCAAACACCGACCTTCTTTCAAGCGGCAGATCATTTGAAATATTAAAACTTGCATCTGTAGGTTCTTCTGGAGAAGAATTGAATAAATTTCTTGCGCCCAAACTAAATTCCCATTTATCACTAAATGCTTTTGTTCGAAGCGTTAAGTCAACCACAGAATAATCACTTAATTCGTCTCTACTATCATTTGGACCACGAGCACGATCAATCACATAGTTAATTGCAGGCGTTAATGTCCAATTTGGCAAAAACTCCCAGTTTGCACGTGCATAGAATTGATGATGAGGAGCGTTACCAGAATCCTCATTTGTTTCATCATCTTCTGAATCTTGATAAGCATAATTGGCCAGTATCGAGAATTCATTGTCTGGCATCCATTCCAGTTCAAGCTCCAAACCGTATCCTGTCTGTTCACCTGAGTTTTGCGCAGTGGCTGTACTCCCTGCAGTTACAAAACGAATAATATCTTCCCATTCATAATAGTAGGTATTAGCGCCCAGTCTAAGATCTTCTCGCGGGCGATAATCGACTGCAAATTCTAAAGTTTCAATTTCTTCAGGGTCTAATTCATCATTACCTAAAGCAACTGGATTATTTTGATTGCGAAACTCTGCAAATGAAGGCGCCCGAAATGCTTGGCCATAAAGAAGCTTCAAGGTTGTATCATGACGCGCCGACCAGACTAATGCTGCCCTTGGGTTTAATGTGTCACCAAAATCATTATAGTCGTCATAACGAAGACCTACTGTAAATTCCCAGTCATTCGCAAAGCTCCAGATATCTTGAATAAAACCATAGGTATTATCGCGATGCTTTTCAGGCAAGAAAACAAAAGGCGTATCAGAAACATCTGTTAATACACCTGAGAAATTATTTTCCTCTTCAACACGGTAAATTTCTGATGTGTTATAACCTGCACCAAATCGAATTGCATGCCCTTGAATACCACTATACAAAGAACTAAAGTTGAACCGCCAATGACGCTCCCACACTTCCGGATTTCCAATTAATCCTTCTGGCGGAAACCCTGGTGTACCTGCAGGAAAAATGAATGTGTCTTCAGATACTACTTGAGAAGTATTATAAAAACTTACTTGTCCCTGAAAATCCAAATTTTCAGTGAGATTCTCATCATAGTAAGTTAAATCTGCATTCCACCGATCAGATTCATATTCTGCATTATCATCAAGCGCGGCACCGACACCAAACCCCACTTCAAGATCACGTCTTCGTTGAAGCCCTCCGCGAAAATGAAACTTTCCTTTTTCAACATCCAACCTTAAATCTACATTTTCTCGCTTATTATTTGTTGATTCTGGAGTTAAAGAAGCGCCCGTTAAGCTGATAGCATCAGAATCCACATCTTCATTATGGCCTTCAGAAGATTTAATCTCTGCCATTAACGCAATATCGAAGCCACCATAATTTCCACCGTGTAGTGCCCAAGCTTCTTTTGTATTAAATGAACCGTATCTCACACCAATATTCGAACCATCAATTTCACTCGCCTTTTTCGTCACTATATTGATTACACCCGCAAACGCATCCGCACCATAGACAGCAGACCCAGGACCTCGAATTACCTCGATGCGTGAAATTGCCTCCACAGGCATACCGCCCCAAACATTCCCTCGATTTCCAAGAAATAAGCTTGATACAGAAATTCCATTTATCAACATCAGTACTTGAGGATTTTGCGAAGTGTATATTCCTCTAAACGTGTATATGTCAGCGCCCAATGTATTTTTAGAAACATGCAAACCAGGCACTGTTTCTAAAACATCATTTATATCTCTTGCACCAATTTCTTTAATTTCTGCAGCATTGATAACAGAAGCCACTGCAGGAGCTTTAGATATAGGCTGAGCAGTTCCCGTAGCAATACTTACCAGCTCCTCACCACCGTAGAGCTCGAGTAATGCTTCTTCCTCAGATTCATCTGCATGAGCAAAATTAAATACAAACATCATACCGATAATTGCAATTAGGCTTGCTTTAAAATTGATTGTTGGCCACATGATCTTTCTTCCTTTATGAACTAACAAGTTCATTTCCATTCTCTATTTGCGATACCTTGATAAGCAATACGCTCACACCTAAGTGGGAACAATGCACCCTCTTCTTTACCCAACGCATCTGCGTAACAAGCAGTTATCCCCGCATTAAAACCATTAACCAACCACAAATAATATTCTTTTACTGAAAACCCCATATCAGCACCTACTGCCGCAGCGAGGCCAGTTATATTCATCTGTAACCGCCATCGACCCGACATTAAAAAATTCTCTATCTCGTACGCGAGTTGAACATGTTTACCATCTGCATATCCATTTGCTTCCATAATTTTCTTGATGGGTGCAATTCGTTCATCACCATTAGCTACAGGCCTACCGTACCCATAAACCGCACGATTTATTTTTAATTCGTTCCTGACTATCTCTTCAAGATTTTCGCCAGCTTCTATTCTGATCACACATTCTTTAATGAAATCGATGGCTGCAATATTTGCTTGTCCACCATATATTTTTGCTTCACTCACCGCAGATCCAGCGCCTACACCTAAACTACCTGTACTTCGCACTGTTCCTGCAAGCGCCCCAATACGATTGTTCCAGACTCGAGGATCGGGGTAGCTAATAGTAAGCGCCCAAATCTTATCAAGTAACGCGAGTGCATTAGCCTCAAACTCACGTCCCGTAATCATAAACAACAGTAACTTCAGCCAAGAGAAATCCTCTAACTCAGAAAACAGGTCTTTGCCGCGAACTACCACCCGCTCACCCGGGATGGAACCACCCATTTCCGTTTGCCAATTTTCCTCTGTTCGAGTTAAATCAATTTTTGGCTTCATTTTTAATTACCAGGATCATTAGTTATCTTTAAAGCTGGCCCAAAGAAAGGATATTTTTTCCATCCCATTTGTTTTTGTTCCAGCGCATGAGCGGCCGCACCGGGAAGTCTAAGCAACAAATAAAGCATCTCTGCTTGATCACCAGTCAGACCAAGCTCATCAAAAGCGCACGAAACAACTCCAGTCATGGATAACGGGCTTTTTGCAATCTTCTCTAAACTTTCTCTATTCTTAGAGAGCCAAACAAGCTTCTCACTACTCCCAATATCACTTAACACATTCATGGTTTGAATAACGGGTTTTGCACAAGATGAACTATGAGGATCAAATCCTGGGACATGCTCTATATCACCCCAAACACTCGCACGACGTGCTTTAGGAGGGTTGTTAATTAACATTTCCCACTTATTCAGGTCTGTGCCACATTCGTGCCACCATTCCATACCAATGAAAATCTCTCTTGCTCCATTTAGTTGACCCGCGCCAACAGCTAACGCTGCCATTAATGCGGAAGCTGAAGTTGAGCCACCTACACCCGCATTCATTGCCGCTCTAACACTGTGATCACGAATGCCTGGATTCGCTATTGCTATTGCGATTTTTTCTAGCAAGTCTACTTGCCATTTCTCAGGCTTCTCTAACTTGAACAACAACCACACATATTCAAACCATGTTGCTTTGTTTATTAAGTCTCCATAAACGTCATAGCCTGAACATAAACATCTATCGGCAATGAAAGGATTATCAGCACTTGCTTCTTCCTGCCAAATTTTAGTCTGGATAAATTCTAATTTTTCGTTGTCTTCTTCCATAGTTTACAAATACAAAAACTTTTGTGTAATTAGTAACTTATCACTAGTTATAGTCCTAGCAATATTGTAAAGGAAGTAGAAACTCTCGCAGGAATTATGTATCAGCGGTTTGCTACCGTGAGTCAGGCCGATTTGAACGGTTATTTTAGAGCGCCTAGGGCTTGCAGCCTATTTCTTATTGGGGGGGTTTCTTCAGGATCTATATAGACATCAAGTATGACCGGTCCATTTCTTGAGAGTATTTCTGTCAAATCAAGCGTCTCAAGATCATCCACAGTTTTAATATAAAAACCAGGAACCCCCATGCTTTCACCCCATTTGACAAAATCTACTTTAGTTAAGGTATGCGCAGTTGGCTCACCTGACCCCATACGCTGTCCCTGTTTGACCATGCCGTATTCAGCATCGTTTAGAATCAAAAATACAACATTAAGTTGCTCCTGCAGAGCGACGGCCACTTCTCCCCCACTCATTAGCATAGAACCATCTCCAGTAATGCAAACCACCGGGTCATTTTTATTTGATAATGCCGTACCTATGGATGAACCAATAGCCCATCCCATTGAACCATACTCTAAGCATGTCCAAAATAGGCTTCCTTGCTTTGAGCGTCTTCCATTAGTTCGCTCATGATTAACCACATTGCTTAGATTGATGACAGATCGTCTGCTTTTCACACGGCGATCAAATGGATGTAAGTAGTGAATACTCCAAACCATGCTGTTGCCAGAGTCGCATAAATAATGTGTATTCGGCGGGAATAACTTTGGCAGACTATTCATGAGTCTTTGTGGCTTTAAAGGAGAGCTATTGTCGATACACTTTTTATCATTCTCCATTTCAAAATGATAATTTGCGATTTCACCTTTTCTACCTAACTGTTCAAGCGCTTCAACTTTTGCTCGTCGCTTTTCTAAAGACGGATCATAGGTCAATTGCACATTTAAAAAATCTAATACCTTTTCAAATATAGCATCTATATCACCATGTACATGCAGTCTTGCCATTGGTGAACCCGCAAAATTGCAATCGGCAGAATCAACATGAATTAATCGATTATTTAAAACTGAATCATCCCAGTTATTACTTGCTGTCTCACTTAATGTTGTACCAATCGCAACAATTAATTCAGTATCTTCGCGATTAAGCGTTTCCAATGCAGATTTATGCCCGGCAAATCCAATCACTCCACGAAACAGTGGGTGGTAAGGACTCACTAATCCTTTTGCATGCGGTGTCGTGACAATTTCGATATTTAACATCAGTGCAACATCTAGAATATATGAAATTGCATCTGCACACTGTTCTCCGACAATAAATACCGTTCTGCCATTTTCAAGCAACTCATGATTAAGCTTATTTAAACTATCGTCATCCACTAACGCCGTTTTCTTAAACAAATGATCTAACTGATATGAAGGATGTTTAACCGAGGCATCACTGCGAAATACATCAAGTGGGACACTCAAATGCACAGGCCCCTTGGGTGACTGGAGCGCTTTCATGATGGCGGACGTTAACTTGCGCTCAAATTGGTCTGCATGTGAAACCAAAGTACTGTAGTGAGTACAATATTCAAACATTGCGACCGTATTTATTCCTGTATCACCGGACTCTTGTGCCGCGCGTTTTCCAAAATTTGTGATTGCTGTTTGGGCCGTAATTACCAATAAAGGTGAGTGGTTATCATATGCAGATGCCACTCCTGTTATTAAATTTGTTGTTCCTGGTCCAGCAGTCCCACAAACGACGCCTAGTTTTCCACTATTTCTAGCATAGCCATCCGCCATAAATGCGGCACCCGTTTCATGCCGAGCAACAACCGCTCTCACACCACCTCTACGCTCACTTCTTGCCAGCGCGTTATAAAGTGGCTCTATTGCGCCGCCTGGAATTCCGAAGACAAACTCAACACCCAACTGCTCTAGATAGCTAACCAACAAATCTCCTAGCTCAAAAGTGGGCTGAGCTAAATGAGTAACTTTGTCTAGTGATTGCTTAGCAGGAACTTCTAGCGTGGCCCCATTTTTTATCGCTCGCTTAGTCTTCTCGCTGATTATTCGCGTTGGCGTACTCATTTATTCTTCTCAATTACTGTTATTTAAGGACATCACTCAAACAGAGTTAACAAATCACTTTAACTATGCCGTTGAATTTAAAGCTATTTATTGGCAATTCCTTTATAACTTATATTAAATTAGTGAGTTAAGTTACTGTTTTAAATCTAATAATATCCCTTTACTTCTGTCCTTGTCTAACTTTTTGTTATCCCGTGAATTATTTAATTAAAATCTAACAATTACTGACGATTGTCAATAATTAATATTTCAGCTGAACAATTATCTCTGTTTATGATTTATTTATGACAAAACGAGCGTCATGCGATAAAAAATTTATCAAGGAAAACGATCAAAAACCCTATCATAAATATAGAATAAATATATTTATAACAGTGAGTTAAAAATATTATATAAACCAACTTATTCTTTATCACAGCAAATACTATGGCAAAAGTTAGAGACGTGTAAGCACACAGCATAGCCTTTAAAACCATGCATTTACTAATGGCTAACCTCATATCTATGGCCACTTCTCACTATAAGAGCAGCCTGACCTAGTTAAAATATGAATTTACGGCCTTTGATATGGATACTTTTTAATCGTCCAGGGCAACTCAGCTCACATTTATCAACAAAATATCTCCAATTCATGGACTTACTCGCATCATTGCAGGTCAACTCACAACAACTAATAGAGATTTTTATACCATCAATCGGGAAATTCGTTACTCTATGAAAATATATGTTTCCACGGACCTATCAAAACGTTTTTATCCTCGGCCTATTAATATGGGGTCTAAGCTTTGTATTGCAGCTTGAAAGTAAAGAGCTACATACCACTGAACTAGAACGTATTAAACGTAGCGGTGAAATCCAAATTATCACGCGCAATACTCCCACTACCTACTATATTGGCGCTGAAGGACCTACCGGTTTCGAATACGAATTAGCAACTGCCTTCGCTCGTCATTTAGGGGTTTACCCCAATGTCATTGTGAGTAATGAATTTTCAAGTATTTTACCGTCGATAGGTAGACAATCTGCCAATGTTGCCGCGGCAGGGATAACGGTAACTGAATCCAGGAAAAAATTAGTCAACTTTTCTGATAGCTATCAAGACATCACTCAATTAGTTGTCTACAAAGCAGGTAACAAGAAGCCACGCTCAATAGAAGATCTAAAGGGTGCCACCGTCCACGTCATTAGCGGCAGTAGCCATGAAGAACAAATCAGCCACTTACATAAAGAGCATGACTTTTTAACCTGGCAATCACATGACAAAATTGACATTACTACTCTGCTGCAAAAAGTTGAAGATGGTGAATTCGAATATGCAATTAGTGATTCAAATGATTATGAATTCAATCGACGATTCCATCCAAAACTACGCAAAGGGTTCCAGATCAGTCAGGAACAGTCTCTAGCTTGGGTATTTCCAAAATCACGAGATGATTCTATTTTGTTAGCTGCCAATGAATTCCTCAGGCAATCAAAAGAAAATGGGTTTATTGAACGTCTACATGAAAAACATTACAGCCATATTCCAGGGCTTAATTATGCCGGTGCGCACACTTTCAGAAAGCACATCAATTCACGCTTAGAAAATTTAATCCCTATATTCAAACAAGCCGCCAACGAGCAAAACATTGATTGGAGATTTCTGGCTGCGGTCAGTTACCAAGAATCTTTATGGAATCCTGATGCCGTCTCACCAACAGGTGTCCGCGGTTTAATGATGTTGACCAAAAGAACAGCTCGCCAACTGGGCATTGAAAATCGTAGAGATCCAATTGATAGCACTAAAGGTGGCGCATCATACTTAGTCAAACTTAAGAAAAAAATTCCTGAGCGAATTGCAGAACCTGATCGCACCTGGATGTCGCTTGCAGCTTACAACGTGGGATTCGGTCATTTGGAAGATGCGCGCGTTCTCACTCAAACACGTGGCGGCGACCCAGACCAATGGTCGGACGTGCGTGAATCATTACCTCTTTTAACTCAAAAAGAATGGTACAAAAAAACAAAATTTGGTTATGCGCGCGGTCATGAGCCTGTGTTATACGTGAGAAATATTCGCAACTACTACGACCTACTTGTCTGGAAATACAATGACAATCAAGGATTACAAGATTCCATAACACGCATTCTGCCCAAAGTTATGTGAGTTGTTTTTTTACGCTTAATCTTTTTTGTTTAAAAAAATTTTGCAGTAACAAGCGGCAGTCGTTCTCTAACACGCCACCCTTTACGTTGATTTTGTGTAACTGCTTCTCATCGTTAATCCAATTAAAACAACTTCCTGCAACACCTGTTTTCTCATCATACGCACCAAAGACTAATCGCTCTATTCGTGCATGCAACATCGCGCCAGCACACATCATGCACGGCTCCAAGGTGACGTATAGTGTTGTCCCGGGTAGTCGATAATTATTTAAATTTAAGGCAGCTTTTCGAATAGCCAACACTTCTGCGTGAGCACAGGGGTCATTTAAACTGATAGGGGAATTGTTTGCTGTTGAGATAAGCTGATTATCTTTAACTAACACTGCACCCACGGGGACTTCATTGTTTTTTTCTGCCGCTTTTGCAGCATCCAATGCGCAACGCATCCAGTGTTCGTCACTATGAACGTGCTCTATTCCCATTCGATAGTCGCTGGCGGCTTACCTGAAATGTCATAAGCAACACGCGATATACCGTCAATTTCATTAATAATTCTACGAGAAACCAAATCAAGAAAGTCGTATGGAAGGTGCGCCCAACGAGCAGTCATAAAATCAATTGTTTCTACCGCGCGTAAAGCCACGACATACTGATATTTTCGACCATCTCCCATGACACCCACAGATTTGACAGGCAAGAAAACACTGAACGCTTGTGATACTTGATCATACAAATCATGGTGACGAAGTTCTTGTATAAAAATATGATCAGCACGGCGCAGAATATCTGCATATTCTTTTTTGACCTCACCAAGAATTCTCACCCCCAAACCAGGGCCCGGAAAAGGATGACGATGAATCATCTCATAGGGCAAACCTAGTTCGTCGCCTAAGCGTCTAACCTCATCTTTGAATAATTCACGCAAAGGTTCCACTAATGCTAATTCCATATCATCAGGCAATCCACCCACATTATGATGTGACTTAATTAAATGTGCTTTACCTGTCGCGGCCGCCGCGGACTCAATCACATCGGGATATATTGTTCCCTGAGCTAACCAACGAGCATCTTTAATTTTTCGCGCTTCTTCTTCAAAAATTTCAATAAATAAATTACCAATTTTTTTCCGTTTAAGCTCTGGGTCATCTATGCCTTTTAACGCAGAAAGAAAACGATCTTCAGCATTCACACGGATAACCTTGACGCCCATATGTTGAGCAAAGGTTTCCATGACTTGATCACCTTCATACAAACGCAATAAACCGTTATCAACAAAGATACAAGTCAATTGCTTCCCTATGGCCTTATGCAATAGTGCGGCAACAACTGATGAATCCACACCTCCTGACAAACCCAAAATTACATGCTCAGAGCCAACTTGGATCTTAACTCTATCTACAATATCTTCAGCAATATTATCTGCTGTCCAACTATTTGCGCATCCACATATATTCATTAAGAAAGAGCGCAGAATTTCTTCACCTTGCTTGGTATGAGTAACTTCAGGATGAAACTGCAAACCAAACATGTTTTTATCTTCATTAGCAACGACTGCATGCTCTGCATTATCAGTACTCGCCAAGGAAACAAATCCTTTTGGCAATGATGTCACTTTGTCACCATGCGACATCCACACATCTAACGTTTTCTCTTCACTTAAGCATGAGAAAATTTTACTCGTTTGTTTCACAGCGACTTGCGCAAACCCAAATTCACGATGCGAAGATTCACTGACTGTACCACCTAATTTCTTTGCCAAGGCTTGCATGCCGTAACAGATACCTAACACTGGAATATTGGCATCAATGACATAATCAGGCACGTGAGGCGTATCCTCTAGCGTGGTCGACTCTGGGCCGCCGGATAAAATTATTCCCTGCGCGGTTTTTGCAAATTTTTCAGCATCAGGAAAATCCCAAGAAAAGATTTCACAATAGACTCCAATCTCTCGCACTCGACGTGCAATTAATTGCGTGTATTGAGAGCCGTAATCAAGAATTAGAATACGTTGCGAATGTATATCCGCATTGTTTGATGAATTCATTTAGGCTGCGCTTTTGAAAGGGGGTCAGAGCCCTCTCTTAATATTTTTAAATAGACAATAAAGGGCTCTGACCCCTTTAAGTTACTCTACGTGATAGTTAGGTGCTTCTTTAGTTATCGCTACATCATGAACATGACTTTCACGCATACCTGCAGAAGAAATTTTTACAAATTCTGTTTTCGCATGCATCTGCTCAATATCATTACAACCCACGTACCCCATACTTGAACGCACACCGCCAAGTAGCTGTTGCAGAATCGACGTAATTGATCCTTTGTATGGCACACGACCTTCAATCCCCTCGGGGACTAACTTATCTTTTTCAGCCTCCCCATCTTGGAAGTATCGATCACTAGACCCTTGTTGCATTGCACCAATTGAACCCATGCCACGATATGTCTTATACGAACGACCCTGATATAACTCTACTTCACCCGGAGATTCTTTCGTACCTGCAAACAAACTACCCACCATAATAGAATTGGCACCTGCCGCAATGGCTTTAGCTATATCACCTGAATAACGTATACCGCCATCAGCGATCACGGGAATATTTTGTTTGCTTGCTACACTAACTACATTATCGATTGCCGTAATTTGTGGAACGCCCACGCCAGCTACAATTCTTGTGGTACAGATAGATCCAGGACCAATCCCTACCTTGAGCGCATCTACTCCATGCTCAATCAATGCCAGTGCAGCAGAAGCCGTTGCAATATTTCCACCGATGATTTGCACATCCGGATATTTAGCTTTAACACGCTTGACTGTATCTAGTACGGCTTGTGAATGCCCGTGCGCGGTATCTACCACAATGACATCCACATTAGCTTGAATTAATGCATCAACCCGCTCGTCTGTGCCAGCACCTACACCAACCGCGGCACCCGCACGTAATTGACCTTGTTCATTTTTACTTGCGTTAGGATTTTCTGATGATTTTTGAATATCTTTAACCGTAATCATTCCGCGCAATTGAAATTCATTATTGACCACTAACACTTTTTCAATCCGGTGCTTATGCAATAAACCTTGAACTTCGTCTAGGCTGGC
The DNA here is from genome assembly GCA_045106935.1 of Gammaproteobacteria bacterium. GTDB lineage: Bacteria > Pseudomonadota > Gammaproteobacteria > UBA4575 > UBA4575 > UBA1858. The sequence continues at coordinate 18,843 of JBGCFN010000051.1, forward strand.
TCCTTCTTCAACAGTCACTAACCGCTCTTTAGGGGTCATGATTGTTGAAACTGGCGCATCTAAGTGAGTTTCAAATCGTAGATCACGGCTGGTGACTATTCCGAGTAATTGTTCTTTCTCGACAACAGGGACACCGGAAATATTATTGGCTCGTGTAATTTCGAGTACTTCAGAAATACTAATATTGGGTCCTACCGTGATGGGATCTTTAATCACACCACTTTCATATTTCTTAACTTTTCGGACTTCATTTGCCTGCATTTCTGCTGACATATTCTTGTGGATGATACCCATACCACCTTCTTGCGCCATAGCAATGGCAAGTCGTCCATCAGTGACGGTATCCATCGCCGCAGAGAGTAGCGGGATATTTAAACGAATTTCTCGTGTGAGTTGAGTGCTAAGATTGACATCACGTGGAAGCACACAAGAATGTGCTGGTACTAATAGTACGTCGTCAAATGTAAGAGCTTCCTGAGTTATGCGCATGTCGATGTCCAGTGTTCGAGATGGCGGCTAATTATAGAGACTGACATGAACAGGGTAAACTGCTAGCAAGTGATATATAAACACGATTACGGATGAACAAATGCCAACCAATGTGACTGAAGCGCGTGAAATTTATTCTGTTTCCGAGCTTAACCAGCAATTAAAGCAGACAATTGCCTCAAATTTCGCCTTGCTATGGGTGGAAGGCGAGATATCCAATTTAGCTCGCCCAGCATCTGGTCATTTGTATTTCTCGATCAAAGATAAAAATGCTCAAGTCCGATGCGTCATGTTTCGCAATAGCAATCGACGTGTTCCATTTGAAATCACCAATGGTTTACAGGTCGTCATCCAAGCTAAAGCCAGCGTTTATGAAGCCAGAGGCGATCTACAGTTAATTGTGGATGGCATGGAAGAAGCCGGATTCGGTGCCTTGCAGAGGCAATTTGAAGCTTTGAAAAGTAAATTATATGCACAAGGCTTATTTGCCGAAGAAACGAAGAAAGATATCCCTACTTACCCCTCTGAAATTGCCATCATTACTTCGCCTTCAAGTGCGGCCATTCGAGATTATTTACAAGTGGCACAACGACGTTACCCCAGCTGCAAAAAAACTGTTTATTCCGTCCCCGTACAGGGCGATCAGGCCGCTACTAACATTTGCCACGCGATCGAAGCCGTCAATGATCATTCTAAGGCTAACGTCATTGTGTTAATCAGAGGAGGTGGTTCAATTGAAGATCTATGGCCCTTCAATGATGAGTCACTCGCTCGCACTATTGCTGATTCTAAGATTCCTATCGTGACAGGTATTGGCCATGAAATTGATTACACAATTGCTGATTTTGTCGCTGACCTACGCGCACCCACACCTTCAGTGGCAGCTGAATTCACCTGTCCTGCAGCCGATGTATTACATGCCATGCTGAGCAATACTCAGCGACGATTAAAGAAGTTATCTATAGAACGGGTCAATACCTATTCACAAAGCACCGATTGGCTCTCACAACGATTACAGCGCTCACATCCATCCACGATCATCAATAATCAAAAACTGTCGTTACAGAGGCTATTAATTCGTTTACAGCGTAGTGCACTCTTACTCACCAAAGACAATGATCACCAAATAAACAATTTATTGCACCGATTACGCGTGCAGTCCCCACAAAAGATGTTATCCATGCAACAGACTCACGTGAGAACGCTTAATTCACGGCTTAAAGAGACGATTCGACACCAAATCGACCAAATGAACCACAAATTCCAGATATGTACCACTACCATGCACGCCGTCAGCCCACTCAATACACTTCACCGTGGCTATTCCATCACCACTAAAACTAATCAATCCGCTGAGGTCATTAAGCATTACTCTAAAGTAAAGAAAGGTGATCAATTAACCACCTACTTAGCTAGCGGAGAAGTAGTTAGTCGTGTGGAATCAACAAGTTCTAAGGATATCGTCGACGATGTTTCAACTACAACTAAAGATACAATTTAACTAATTTCTTGCAACCTTTGATTTATTCTGATAATAAAGCGGGCTTCTTTTATTAGGGCTTACAACATGGCAGTTAAAAAAGCAGTGTCGAAGAAAAAAGCAGCGAGCGCAAAAAAAGCGGCGCCTGCAAAAAAGAAAGCAGCGGCACCTAAGAAAAAAGCCCCTACTAAAAAGAAGGTAGCGGCAACAAAGAAAAAAGCGGCGCCAGCCAAGAAAAAAGCCGCACCTGCGAAAAAGAAAGCAGCGGCACCTAAGAAAAAGGCAGCCCCAGCAAAGAAACAAGCAGTCGTTGCGAAGAAAAAAGCCGCGCCTGTTAAGAAGAAAGCGGCCCCTGTGAAAAAGAAAGTAGCAGCACCCGCAAAAAAGAAAACCACCATTAAAAAAGTGGTGCCTAAAAAGCCGATTCCTAAGCCTAAGACGCGTTTAATCCCTGACGAGCCTATTGTGGGTATGACCTTGCCTGTCGAAGGCATTGATCCATACATGCCAAGCAATGGTGAGTTGTATATGAGCGATGACCAATTAGTTCATTTCAAAAAAATTCTAATTGAGTGGAAGCGACAGTTAATGCAAGAAGTTGACCGGACTGTTGATCATATGAAGTCTGACGCGGCAAATTATGCAGATCCTGCAGATCGCGCAACTCAAGAGGAAGAATTTAGCTTAGAACTTCGTACGCGTGATCGAGAGCGCAAGCTTATTAAAAAGATTGATGAATCTCTTGTCACATTAGATACCGGCGACTACGGTTATTGCGAGTCTTGTGGAATAGAAATTGGTATTCGACGACTCGAAGCAAGACCTACTGCGACTCAATGTATTGACTGCAAAACACTGCAAGAAATCAAAGAGAAACAAATTTTCTCATGAGCTAGGCGTTTATTCGTTCAAGAATTTCACATTACGGCCGTTACCGCGGCCGCTTTGCCCCCTCACCAACGGGACCTCTACATTACGGCTCATTAGTCACTGCTGTTGCTAGTTATCTACAGACACGCAGTCACAACGGACAATGGTTCATCCGTATTGAAGATATTGATCCTGTTCGAGAACCTAAAGGCGCTAGTCAATCCATCCTTCAAACCTTAAAAGATTATGGATTTATTTGGGATGGCAAACCAATTTTTCAAAGCAAACAATCAAATCTTCATAAACATATCGCCCATACCTTATTCAACAATAACAATGCCTACCCTTGTTGTTGCAGTCGCAAAGATTTAGCCAACATTTCAGAACCAGGAGAGATGGGAATCATCTACCCAGGCGTCTGTGCACAGAAAAATTTAGATTATCAAGATAAGACAGCACTACGAGTGCGTGTTGGCGATACGAAAATCCAATATACAGATAACAACTTTGGCAAGCAGCAATGTAGTTTAAAGCGTCAAAGTGGTGATTATGTTATTTACCGAGCAGACAATTTACCCAGTTATATTTTAGCCGTCAGCATTGATGATTTATTTGAACAGTATACTGAAGTGGTGAGAGGTGCAGATTTATTAGCGATCACACCAAGACAAATTCATTTAAGCCAGTTAATCCAAAACAGAACCCCAGCATTTTTGCATACACCTATTATTACTCATGGGAATGGGGATAAATTAAGCAAACAAACCCACGCGCCTGCTTTAAAAAAACACCACGCACGCACTTGGTTATTTCATGCATTAACAGATTTAGGCCAAGCACCACCGAGAAGTTTACAATGGAAACCAATTTGGGCTATTTGGGAGTGGGCTATTTATCATTGGCAACAAGATAAAATCCCCGCATTAAAAACTATTCCATTTAAATACTAAAACAAAAAAGCCGGCGTAAACGCCGGCTTTTTTTATTTATTCAAATATTGGCTTTATTCGCCATCTGAATCTTTAAACCATGACCATGGCTCTTCTTCTGCAATACCGATGAATAACCATACATTTCCAATTAAAGTCACCACCAAGAACAACGCACCACCAATTGCCCAAAGTACTTCATCGTGATGGTTTTGAAAACCGATAAAATTAAAAATTGAAATCATCGCAATTGTAAATAGCGCCATAATTCCTAATGCTTTCATTGTCATAATATTTTTCTCCTAATTATTTAGCATCGAATCAGGGACTTATCGTCCACCGGGTATCGAGCTGGCGTCTAAGAATTTATCGTAATATATACTCTCTTCATCAATTCCTCCAGACTTTAACAGCTCAATTGCTGAATCAATCATAGGAGGAGGGCCACACAGGTATCCCTGAGCGCCGTTCAAATCAAAGGTTGAGGCATCCAAGTATGCTTGCTTGAAATAGTCCGTTACGTAGCCTGTAGGACCCGTCCAAGATGAATCCTCTTTAAGTGCAGACAGTACTGTAACGTACTCAAACTTATAGTCTTTATGCCACTGTTCTTTAATTCGTTGCATATCTTCATCGCAATACAAGTCTCGCTCTTCTTGCGCACCGAACAAGAAAATACAGTTCCGTTCCACTTGTTCTAACACACATTCTTCCAGGATAGCCTTGATCGCACTCATGCCACTTCCGCCCGCCATACATACCATTTGAGTATTCATTGGACGATGATAAAACTGTCCATATGGAGCCGCTAAATTGACTGGCGTGCCAATTCTATCTTCCGCAAATAACCACTCAGTGAATTCACCACCAGGGACTTTACGAATATAAAAGCTGAACTCGCCATCTTTTTCATTTCTTGGTGCGTTAGCAAACGAGTATGAACGTGGAGTTGTAATATCTTTGACGGATATTTCTGCATATTGTCCGGCCATCATTTCACGAGTAAATTTGCTATCACATTTAATGACCAACTCTTTGATATCATGAGTGAGCTCATTAACTTGAGATATTTTTCCTTCCAACTGAAGTAATTGAGTGGCAGTGGCTTCTCCCATCTCCACATCAACTTCAATATCTGTTTTCAATACCGTTTGACAAGCGAGTGCTGTCCCCGCTTTTAATTGTTCCCCGTCTAAGACATAAGAAAAATCTGTTAACGCCTTAATTTTTCCTTTTTTAATAACACATTTACATGTGCCGCAGCTTCCAACACGACAGTCATGTGGCCATGCTAAACCTGCTTCAAGTGCAGCTTTTAATAAATTATCTCCTGCTTTAACGGTTATTGTTGCCTCACCGTTATTGATCGTTGCAGTATGATCTTGTTTCTTATTTCCAAATAATCCAAACATGATTTCTTTATGATATGGCTAGTGCTATAAACGTAAAAAAGCACGCAGACCACAATCTGCGCGCTTTTTCATTAAATGTGTCGTACTTATGAGTTTATTGAAATCCCATTTAATGCACCAGAAGCTATGTCTGTCGCTGAAGGTAACACTGTAAAAGGAATTATCTTTTCTTTACTCGTACTTGGGTGCGATTTAACTTTATCGTACCACTTGGCAACACCAGGACGAGAACTAATCAAGTCACCAGCACCACCAATTTCAATCAAGTTACAACAAGACGACCAATGAATATCTGCTAATGAAAAATCACCACAGATAAAATCACCTTTTCTTGGTGGATTGATCACCTGCTTTTCAAGGCCATCAAACAAAGGCGCTAATGCATCTTTATTAATTGAATCACCAAGATTGGGCGCAACACTCTCAGTAGCAATGATTGCCCATTGATACATGATTGCACGGCTTACACCATTACGAGGAACAAGTGAAGGTCCGAAACCCTTATCGTCTAGATATGACATGACGGCAACAGTACCGTAAACAACAAAATCAATATCTTGTAAAACCGGGCCGATACCATATGGGGAAACAGCACGAAAATCGCTAGAATTAAGATCTGTAATCACTTCAGTCTCAATGTCTACTCCCTTTTCTGCGGCAGTCTGCAAACACTTACCGGTGTCTGGGCAACTTGGATGCCCACGCAGAATCATTTTTGTTCCTAATTTATCTCCGATCATATTCTTCCCCCTAATTCAACAACCCCACCTGATAATCATCCTTGGATGTATTGGCTGGTGCACGCGGGCTAGTGATTAGCTTTCTTAGTTAGTTTTATTGGTTAGTCTTCTATTTTAATTGCGCCAGATGGACATTGTGCAGCAGTTGCACGAATCTCAGCTTCTGGAGCACCATTTTCATCTATGACAAATGCGCCATCAACGACTTTAAATACATTTGGTGAACCTTCAACACACTTTCCAGCATGGATACAGGTACTCTCATCCCATGTTACTTTCATAATAGTGACTCCTCAGTATTTCTTTTAGTTATACGCCAACAATTTCGGCTTTCATTGAATACAAAATACATAAGACTTCGTCTCTTTCTTTTGCACCCACATTATTTTTATCTAATGCTGATAAGACATCATCACAAACTGCGACAAATTCTTCATCACTGATATTCATACCCGTGTGAGCTGTCAACATATCTTGACCTGTGTATGTCTCGGGACTGCCCATGCCAGCACCAAAAAATTGACGCGCTAGGCGGTTCACGTTTTCTGGCTCACTCTGTGCATATCGCTGTTTAATTTTAGGGTTCGAAGTATGGTTTTTCCAAATATCTTCAACCACAGCTGCGATACCGTCTGCTCCACCTAGGCGTACGTATAAGTTTGCCTCACTCATTTTATTTACTCCTCAACTTTATACACATTGTTATAGAAATATTATTAAACCAATTGGGCCTTACTGTATAGACAATAAGACCCAACCGTATACTTTACAGATTAAGCGTAACCAGCAACCTGGTTAATCTTGGCAGCGACTTTGCGCTCACCTTCTGACGCCATCTCATCATCCCACTTGTCCATCTGCTCTTTCATGTACTT
>JBGCFN010000052.1:0-61363 GCA_045106935.1 Gammaproteobacteria bacterium
ATAACAAGCAGAATCACCGTGCGGGTGAAATTTACCAATCACATCACCTACTGTGCGTGCTGATTTTTTTGGTTTGGAGCTTGCTGAAAGTCCTAACTCCGACATGGCATAAACAATGCGCCTCTGTACAGGCTTCAAACCATCGCCTATCTGTGGCAATGCACGGTCGAGAATCACATACATTGAATAATCGAGATAGGCCTTCTCGGAAAAAGTATGTAAAGGAACGCGCTCTACATCACCATAATCAAATTCCAAATTATCACTCATAGCATTTCCAATATTTATACGTCAGCTAAATTGCCTTTATCTTCTAGCCAAGCTTTTCTATCTTGAATAGATTTTTTACCCAGCAACATGTCCATAATTTTATATGTGTCATCTCCTGACTCTATCGTGAGCTGCACCAAACGACGACTGTCAGGGGAAATTGTTGATTCTCGTAACTGACTGGGATTCATCTCACCTAGCCCTTTAAATCGAATAATATTCACTTTACCTTTTTTCTTTTCAGCCGCAATTCTGTCTTCTATCCCTTGTCGCTCAGCATCATCCAGCGCATAGAAGACTTCTTTACCAACATCGATTCTGAATAAAGGCGGCATAGCAATATACACATGCCCAGCCTCTATAAGAGCGGGGAAATGACGTAGGAATAATGCGCATAGTAAAGTCGCAATATGCAAACCATCAGAGTCTGCATCAGCTAACACACAGATCTTTCCGTAACGTAATTTACTCAAATCCGAATCGCCAGGATCCACACCAATCGCTATCGCAATATCGTGAACCTCTTGTGACGCTAACACTTGATCAGAAGCCACTTCCCAACTGTTTAGAATTTTGCCACGTAACGGCATAATGGCTTGGAATTCTCGGTCACGTGCTTGCTTAGCTGAGCCGCCAGCAGAATCGCCCTCAACCAAAAACAATTCTGTACGCGTCACATCTTGAGAAGAACAATCGGCAAGCTTTCCAGGCAATGCCGGGCCTGCTGTTACTCGCTTGCGGACGACTTTTTTAATTGCCCGCAATCTCTTCTCAGCATTGCGAATAACTAATTGAGCAAGCGCTTCACCTGTTTCTACATTTTGATGCAGCCACACGCCGACAGAATCTTTCACGACACCCGAAACAAAAGCGGCACTTTCTCGCGAACCTAAACGTTCTTTTGTTTGCCCAGCAAATTGTGGATCTAACATTTTCACTGACAACACATAGGCAAGTTGCTGCCAAACATCATCCGGTGCGATTTTTACGCCTCTAGGTGTTAATTTGCGTGTCTCACAAAATTCTCTTAAAGCATCCGTTAAACCAGTACGCAGGCCATTCACGTGAGTTCCACCCTGAGCAGTAGGGATTAAATTGACATAACTTTCAGCTATCCACTCGCTGCCTTCCTCTATCCAGGTCAACGCCCATTCCGCCGATTCATTTTCAGAAGAGAAATTTCCGTACACAGGTTTCATTGGAAGCAGCGTCATTCCTGTTAATTCAGCTAACAAATAATCGCTAATTCCATCTTCGTAAAACCATTCTGTTTCTTCTTTTTTAGCAATATCCTTAAAGCAAATACGCAAGCCCGGACAAAGCACCGCCTTAGCACGCAACAAATGAACTAATTTAGGGACTGAGTAATTGACGCTGTCAAAATATTTTTTATCTGGCCAGAAACGTATTGTCGTCCCCGTTGTTCGTTTGCCGACAGTGCCTATCTGTTTCAGATTAGACGCCTTATCACCATTGGCAAACGACATATTATATTCCTTGCCATCACGTCGCACAGTCACTTCTACGCGCTCAGACAAGGCATTTACCACAGAGATGCCCACACCATGCAAGCCACCAGAAAACTGGTAATTCTTGTTAGAAAATTTACCTCCAGCATGCAGTGTGCTCATAATGACTTCGACACCAGGCTTTTTCAGCTTAGGGTGCTTATCCACCGGCATTCCTCGGCCATTATCTATGACCTCCAGAGAACCATCCTTAAATAGGCTGACTTCTATACTAGTGGCATAACCCGCGATGGCCTCATCCACACTATTATCTATAATTTCTTGTGCTAAATGGTTTGGACGGGCAGTATCTGTGTACATCCCGGGGCGTTTGCGTACAGGGTCTAGACCGCTCAATACTTCAATTGCGGCGGCATCATACTGTTTAGACATAAATTAAAATCAAAAGGAAATATTCGTTAGGGCAATAGCGCTTAAAGAAAATGCATTCTATATGAAACTGGCACGCAGCAAAAATTTCTTATTAAACGATGGCTAGCTTAGATACTTCTACGCATCCTGAGCAAAACGCCAATGTATTTGCCTCGGCTGGCTCAGGCAAAACATGGTTATTAATTACTCGAATTTGCCGCCTACTCCTTGCAGGCGCTGAGCCCCATCATATTCTTGCAATCACTTTTACTCGCAAGAGTGCCGCTGAAATGCGTGCTCGATTATTTGACAAGCTTGAAGCATGGTCAGTTATGGACGATGCAGCACTTAAAATAGAATTAAGCGCAATAAAAGAAACCACCGATAGCTCCACCCTTGAAAAAGCTAGGGCTTTATATGAAAAACTTTTATTTTCAAACCAAACTATTCGCATTAGTACATTCCATGCATTTTGCGAAGAAATAATCCGCGCATTTCCATTAGAAAGTGAGTTGCCCACCACATTTGAGCTCACTGAACATTCACACATTTATACCAACCAAGCTTGGCAACGCTTATTAACGGCTAGCGAGCAATCAGGTAAAGCAAAATTACGCGAGGCCCTACATAGTTTGTTTGATTTCTGTTTTGGCCTAAATGGAACCAAAACAGCATTGCTGAGTTTTTTAAATGCACGCAGTGACTGGCGAGCATTCACAAAACATGCGACCGATGCAGCTACTTTTGCACACGAAGAACTAATAAAAAAAGTGGGTGATGCACAAAAGGAAGATATTCAATCTTGGCTTGAAAATAAGGAATTCTTAAGCACATTGAAAAATTACTATGACATTCTTCGCCTCAGTCCTACTAAAACCTATCAAGACAGAGCTAACAGAATTGAACCCTTATTGGCGTTAGAGCATTATTCCAAGACTGAGTTTTCAATTTTGCAATCCATATTCCTAACAAACGACAACAAACCGCGCAAACTGACTATTAGCAAAGCATGGGAAAAAGCACTTACCTCAGAACAAAGTGCATCTATTACACAAATACATGAAAATTTTACAGCAGAAATTTTACATTTACTTGACAGCCAAATTCATGCGCAACTACTGAACGCCAATCAGGCATGGTTTTCTGCGGGAAGAGAACTATTACAACAATACCAACATGTAAAATTTGAACATGGCGTAATCGATTTCAATGATCTGGAGTGGGAAACCTACCGATTACTGCAACAGGAAGATCATGCACTATGGGTGCAGTTCAAACTTGGCCAACGAATTCGTCATTTTCTTGTTGATGAATTCCAGGACACTAATCCAATTCAATGGCATTTACTCAAACCGTTGATAGAATCTTCACAAGATCAACACCAATCCCAATCAAGCAGTTTGTTTTTAGTCGGCGACATCAAACAATCAATTTATCGATTTCGTGGCGCGAATCCAGAGATACAAACATTAGCTTCAAAATGGTCTCAAAAACACTTAAACAGCAATTTATTAAGCAATGATCATTCTTGGCGCTCTTCACCAGCAATTATTAATTACGTGAACTTGATTTTTTCGCACCCTTCTATTTCTGAGCAGTTTTGTGCATTCCAACCTCATACATATCAGCACCAAGATCATTGGGGATTCGTCAAAATTCACCCATTAATTGAAATCGAAGACAAACAAGATCAACATGACTTTCGTGACCCATTACTATCATCACGTGAAAACAGTGAAGAAACCGCCCATTACCAAGAAGGAGTATTACTAGCGAAAGAAATTACATCGCTCATCGAAAATAAAACTCCGATATATGATGACGAACAAATTCGCCCTGCAAAATTTAGCGATATTCTAATTTTAACTCGAACCCGTTCTCACTTAGACGAGCTTAAGGCAGGATTAATTAGCGCTTCTATTCCCATCCACGCCAATGATGCAACACGTTTATTAGACTATCTTGAAATCAAAGACCTACTAGCCCTCCTAAACACCTTAGTTGACCCATATAATGATTTGCCATTCATTCATCTTCTATCTAGCCCTATTTTCAATATTGACGAACCTAAACTTATTGACTTGCAGAAAATCTCTGCTGACACTTGGAAACAAAAATTAGACATTCTCTGTTCTGAATCTGAGCCAGATCACCCTCTGCATCAGGTTAAAAATACACTACACGAGTGGAAACAGTTTGCTGATCGAATTCCAGTTCACGATTTATTAAATTATATTTTTTCAAGCTGGAATATTCTTGATCGATACCGAGCAACATTATCAGGCTCAGACGCTGAACATGTGTGCGGGCGCCTTAATCAATTTTTACAGCAAAGTTTAGACATCGAAAGTGGTCGATATTCAAGTATCACAAGATTTTTGAGAAAAATAAAAGAAGCTAACCCTGAGGCATTATTTATAAGCGATAGTGACAAATCAAATTTCGTAGAAATCATGACAGTTCATGGCGCAAAAGGTTTAGAAGCGCCTATCGTTTTCATTGCTGACAGTGGTCCAAGCACGGAGCCACTCGAGCAATTCAGTGTTGTCACACATTGGCCTGCAGCGGCAGATTCACCTAATGCTTTCATGCTTGGCTGCAAGAAAAGCGCCATGAGTCAAGCAGCACAAAAACTTAAAGATGAGATCAACCAGTCCAGCCACGAAGGCTTAAATTTGCTGTACGTTGCTATTACACGCGCTAAACAGATTCTCATAATGACCGGTGTCAATTCCAAAAGAAGTTCTAATAAAGGATGGATTCATCAATGCATGAGCGCATTAAATATCGAAGAAGAAACTGAAAAGCAAATATGGATCGAAGAACATGCTTCAAAACCCACCTTAGACAAAATTGTCTCTCCAGAAACAGCTTCAATCGAAACTGGTAATGATTATTCTTATCTTTTCAAACCAATCAACGATTCAATAACCAATTCAATTGAATCCGAGCCAACTACTAATGAAGTAATAGAAGGGACCCTGATACACAAATTACTCGAGATCATGACTCAAGCGCCAGAGATTAATGATCAAGCCCTATTAAATAGAGTCAATCTAGAAACGAATAACCACACCACACTAGAACAACTCAAGCCCCTCAAAGCTGAAGCTAACAACTGTTTAAAAAGTGAAGCACTTAAGGAAATATTCAACTCCAACGAAAAAACACAGACATACCATGAAGTGACCGTGGCGAACACATCAGGCAAACATCAAATTAATATTATCGACCTAATGCTCGTCAGTGAAAATGAGGTTAGGATTATAGACTTTAAAACTCAAGCTAATATTTCAGAAACAGAGGCTCAAAACGAGGCAACGAAATTTACCGCGCAACTAAAACGCTATGCTGATGCTGTACAACCACTTTATCCATCACATTCCATTCGATGTTCTGTGGTATTCACCAAGATCACATTATTGGTTGATGTGCCAATCAACGACACATCAACCAACTAATATTTTTTAACGTTTAGCTAGCTCATCTAAACGTTGGACTAATTGTTTAGCAGGCACATAACCTGGCATCAATTCACCCTTCTCTGTCAAAATTGCTGGGGTACCTGTGACACCAATTTTCTGACCAATCTCAAAGTGATCAACAATAGGATTTTCACAATTCTCAGCAGGCAACTCTTCTCCATTCTTGGCTTTAGTTAAGGCAGCCTTTCTATCATCACTACACCAAACTGAAACTGCTTTCGAATAGCTTGGCGAAGTTATCCCATTTCGCGGAAATAACATGTAATTAATTTTAATCCCATAGCTAGCATATTGATCCATTTCATTATGTAGTTTTCGACAGTAACCACAATCAATATCTGTAAACACTGTAATCGTATGCTTAGGCTTTTCCGAACCAAATGAAATAGTTTCTTGCGCATTTATCTTAGTCATGAATTTTTGACGTGCGCGACTAGAAGCAGCTTCTGTAATGTCTCGCTTACCATCATCAAGGTCCATCACAACCCCTTGGATAACATACCTGCCATCATCAGTTACATAGATCACTTGCGTGCCATAAACAGCTTCGTAAAGCCCTTCAACTGGGGATTTAGAGATGCTATCAGGCGTATGCGTCGGAAAAGATTCGACCAATTTTGCTTTAATTGCTTCAATATCTTTCGCAGAATCTGCATATGAGGAGAATGAAAATAAAGCGGATATAATAAGTGCAGACAACCATCTGTACATGATGTTTCCTTGTATTATTTATGTAATTATAAAAGTGAATTTTACTGAATTAGATCATTAGACCGGGAAAGTAGTTGAATTATCCCAAAATATCATCCTCGTGGATGGTGTTCCCGATGTAACTCCTGTAATCGCGCCTGAGCGATATGTGTATAGACCTGCGTAGTGGATAAGTCACTATGGCCCAACAACATCTGTACGACTCTCAAATCAGCACCATGATTTAATAAATGAGTGGCAAATGCGTGCCTAAGCGTATGTGGACTCAAGGGCTTCTCTATTCCGACCACACGCGCATGCCTTTTAATGACATGCCAGAATGCTTGCCGCGTCATCCCTAGCCCACGATTTGATACAAACAACACACTGCAATCATGACCTTCTTTTAATAGGCCTGGTCTTGCCTCAGAAAAGTATTTATTCAGCCATTCACCTGCTTGTTCACCAAAAGGCACCAAACGCTCTTTATTGCCCTTGCCTATCACTCTTAAAACACCTGTACGCATGTTAACTTGGTGTAACTGCAGATTGATCAATTCAGAGACTCGCAACCCACATGCATAAAGCACTTCCAACATGGTACGGTCACGAATTCCTTGAGGTTTAGCAATATCAGGCGCTGCCAATAGCATTTCAACATCATCTTCTGACAATACTTCTGGCAAATAACGCCCTAATTTAGGGAACTCAATTTTCTCTGTTGGGTCTGCGGCAACATTACCCTGTCTTAGTTGATAACGATAAAAACGACGAATACTTGAAAGCAAACGCGCACCTGATCTAGGCTGCATACCCTCAGTCACTCGGTGTGCTAAGTAATCTAGCAAATGTTGGTGTTCAACATCTGAAATTGATACTTGCAAATTCGATAACCAGCGCAATAAATTAAAGAGGTCGTTCCTATAAGCGCTTAATGTGTTTTCACTGAGACCATGCTCCATCCAAATATTATCTAAAAATATTTCGATAATATTGCTATCTTGATCCATTAACTGATTCGCTGCATTTGTCGCCATAAAAGTAATTTAGTCAATTGATAGAAGAAGAGCAATCGCTTGCGCTTTGAATGCTAAAAGGAATAGATAACAGACAACATATTTGGCTTGTTTTAAAAAAATTAAAAACGACGTAACGAATCATATACACTTTTAATTGATAAACCTGTTATATAGTGTAAATGCTTTTTAAACAATTATCACCTTTTTGTTTATTTTTCACTACGGCACATCAAGTTGCATAAGACAAACAAACATTAAAGTTAACCACTTAACCTAAAATGAAAGACAAGAATTCTAACCAGACCGTGAGTTTGATACGTAGATTGGTAATCATGTTTTACGATTCAATTTTACTGATTACATTATTATTTTTCGCATCATTACCGATAGCTATTCCACTAGAAATAACAACGCAACATCCATACTATCCTCTATATATTTTTTACATTCATTTAGTTGCGTTCATATTCTTTGGCTGGTGTTGGACTCGTGGTGGGCAAACGCTAGGATCAAAAACGTGGAAGATAAAACTAGTTGCAGAAGACGGTAACAACATCACCTGGAAACAAGCATTTTTACGCTACATCGGCTCACTGTTGTGCTGGCTTAGCCTAGGCGTAGGATTTCTATGGTGCTACACCAATAAAGATCGGCTTGCCTGGAATGATATTATATCTAGAACACGATTAAGAAGAATTATCGAGTAAATTTAAAGGCAAATATTGAACACGCCAATATTATTATCACCGGCAAAAATGCCACTAGCATTGGTGAAAATTGGTAAACGACCGCACCATTGGCAATCGCTTCAACAACAATATAAACCAACAATGCAATGACAATACCAATCAATAATCGCTGACCTGCTCCACCTAACTGGCGAGGTCTAAACACTAATGGCAACGCCAATAAAAGCATGGCTAGCCCTACAAATGGCACCGCCATTCTCTTAAATAACGCCACTTGATACTCGCGCGTATCCAAGTGATTTTCTTCTAGGTAATAAATGAATTCATACAGTCGTTGCACAGACATCTTGAATGGATCAGAAGTAACAGACTGAAAAAAGCGACTTAGAAACAATTTTGGTGCAGCGCGAACTTCAGCTGTTTCTGCAACAATTTTATCTTCACCAAATACTGAACTTCGGTACCCATTTAATCGCCACACTCCCTGCTGACGGACAGCTGAATCTGCCTCGATGATCGCCTCCACTTCTCCCTTTTGATTGAAGCGATAGATTTCCAAATCATTTAACAAGTCTTGCGAGACTGCTCTACCCACCCTTATAAATCTGTCTTGATCACGCACCCAATAGCTTTCATCAGAGGCTAACAAGATATTCTCTTGTTCATTCTGTTTCATCGCCAAAGTGATTTTCTCGCTGATGGGGACATATATTTCAATAGTCACAGTTAAAACACTTGTGATGATCAAGCCCGACACACATGAAATGATTCCCACTCTTAATCGACTATATCCACTGGCCCCCACAGCAATTAATTCTGAACTGGCAGCGAATTGACCTAAACTGAACAATGTTCCTATCAACATACTACTAGGTAGAAACTCATATAACTTATGAGGAATATCCAACAACGTCAGCACTAATACATCAGAGAATTTGTCATCATTGCTCATTCTTCCAACTTGATAAAACAAATCGCCTAACCAGTCGATCGCACAAATAATTAGCAAAGCGACTAACACCCCAACAAGTACCGAACGCGCTAAATACAGATCTAAGATTTTCATGTCAATTCAATGTCACCACACGTTTTAGACGCGTAATCATAGTATTTTGGTACGCGATAAAGGTCGCAATCACAACCAATAAATGCACACTATACAAAGAAATTAAGCCATAACTTTCACCACGCTTAATCCAACTGCATGTGACGATAACAAGATTTAAATACAATATATAAATCAACACAGCGACGGCTAATCGCGAAAACCTGCCAGAATTGGGTGCCACTTTACTAATGGGTATAGCTAAAAGCATCAGTACCAACGTAGAAAATATAATTGAACCGCGTTGATAGATCTCAGCTAGATAACTTGAATCACGCAAACTAAACAAAGACGTTATATTTTGATATTTAGCTTTACCAGCTTCACGCGAAAAATCTGTGCGAGGAGGATAAACACGATGCTCTTGGTAAGTAGAGATAGAAAAATTGGCTTGCCCTGGAGTGCCTTCTATTGTCTTACCATCAAATAAGACAAATACTTGCGATAGATCATCATTTTCTTGCATTTGTGCACGCTCGGCAATCTCAACAATAGATTTACCTTCTTCTTTTCTTTGCACAAAAACATTCTGCAAAATTCCTTCCTGTACATCTTCAGACTCAGCATAAACCACCCAACCTGTGCTCTCTAGCTCGAAAAATTTACCGGGAGACAATTGCCCAAGAACCATGCTTTGCTCAGTGACACTTTCAATCACTTCCGCTAATCGATGCGCCCAGGGTGAGACATATGAAACCAATAAATATAAAATCACTAACACAGGGATACCAATAGTCATCACAGCTTTGATGAAAACTCGACGACTGGCTCCTCCCGCCATCGCTGCATTAATCTCACTATCTTTATGCATACGACTTAACACCATAATAATGGCAATAAATAATGAAAATGGCAGCAGAATGACTAGGTATCTAATCACACCTAATAGCAGCACTGTGCCCAGCATATTCACGCTAAGATCACCATCGAGCACTTCACCCAACAACTGGATAAACAGCTTTCCTAAAATAATCAGCAGCAAAATTAAAGCGACAGATGCGATGGCCGCTACAATATCACGCGCGATGTACTGAGAAATTATTCGCATTATTTAATAGTATTCAGCTCAAGCCATGAAAAAGTTGATTCAATTTTTTTGATCCAGGTAGAATTCGCCCAGAAGAAATAAAAAGTTAGTATAATTCATTAAATCACCTATAAAATTTCAGGAGAACAACATGGAGTATCTCGTAAAACGTTGTGCAATTACTAGCGAGAAAAGCGCATGCGCAATTGTGACAGTATTTGCTAACAAGCGTTTAAGCGATGAAGCCCAACAACTAGACAAACTCTACGGTGGAATATTATCCGCGGCAGCAAGAAGTGGTGATATTAACGGAAATCTTGGCGAAACTCTGCTTGTTCATACACCGAAAAATTCTAGTCTTAAGCGAATCTTGCTTGTTGGCTGTGGTAAAACTAAGGATTTGGACATAATAAAATATAGAAAGATCCTAAATTCCTGTATAAATGCCTTAAAAAGCACTGGCTCATCTGATGCCATCAGCACGTTGGCAACACTTGATATCAAAGATCAGAGCTGTCAATCACTCACGCGCATGCATATCTTGCTAGCCGAAGATATCTATTATAAGTACGACCAAACACTTTCCAAAAAGAAGACGCCAAGCAAGTTAAAACGAATTAAGTTTGTATGTGACCAAGCTTCTCAACTCAAACAGATTAAACAAGGCATCATCCAGGGCAAAGCCATTGCCGATGGCATGGTAGTCACCAAAGAATTAGGAAACTTGCCGGCAAACGTCTGCACACCAAGATATCTTGCAAAAACTGCCCAAAGTATCAAAAAAGGCAAAGGCAAACTTTCTCTCACTGTGCTTGATGAACGTGAAATGAAAAAACTTGGCATGGGATCATTATTATCCGTGTCTGCTGGTAGCGTTGAACCTGCTAAATTAATTTCATTGCAATATAAAGGCGCTGCACGAAACAGCAAGCCAGTAGTACTTGTTGGGAAAGGTATCACGTTTGATACTGGAGGCATTTCACTGAAACCCGGCGCTGGCATGGATGAAATGAAATTTGACATGTGTGGGGCCGCCACTGTCCTTGGCACCATGCAAGCAATTTGTGATATGAATTTACCACTCAATGTAGTCGGGCTAGTTGCCGCCGCTGAAAATATGCCTGGAGGCAAGGCGACCAAGCCAGGAGATGTAGTGACTTCTATGTCAGGTCAAACGATTGAAGTATTAAATACAGATGCCGAAGGCCGCTTAGTCTTATGTGACGCACTTACCTATGCAAAACGCTATGACCCAGATGTCGTGATTGATATGGCAACACTAACAGGCGCCTGTCTTGTTGCACTTGGTCACGAGGCTAGCGGGTTAATGAGTAACTCAGACAAATTAAGTAATGACCTTCTCGCGGCGGGTCAGTCTACAGGTGATCGCGCATGGCGATTACCCATATGGGACGAATATCAACCCTTGCTTGATAGTAATTTTGCCGATATTGCCAATATTGGTGGACGTTGGGCAGGCACAATTACTGCCGCGTGTTTTTTAGCTCGGTTCACGAAAGAATATAAATGGGCACACTTAGATATTGCTGGGACAGCATGGAATCAAGGGAAAAACAAAGGGGCGACAGGTCGTCCTGTTCCTATGCTTACTGAATACTTAATGCGCCGCGCACGTACCTCATAACGTGCCACAAATTGATTTCTACATTATTGATGATAACGCGGCTGATGCTTGGCTGCGTTATGCATGTCGATTAGTTGAAAAAGCCTACACACTAGGCATGCATGTTCATATCCATACGCCTAATGAACAATTAACAATGCAGATGGATGAATTACTCTGGGTATTTCGTGATCGAAGTTTTATTCCTCACCAGCAAGCTTGCACAGAAAACGAACTATGCGCAGTCACATTAAATCATGACCAATTGCCGCCGCA
This sequence comes from Gammaproteobacteria bacterium, assembly GCA_045106935.1. GTDB lineage: Bacteria > Pseudomonadota > Gammaproteobacteria > UBA4575 > UBA4575 > UBA1858. Next base: position 12,066 of record JBGCFN010000052.1, read on the forward strand.
ACGCGAATTACTTGTAAATCTCACTCCTGACGCGCCTGATTTTTACCATCAATTTGAGCGTGTGATTGAAGTGGTTGGCACTGATAACAATATGAAGCAAGCTGCGCGTGATCGTTTTCGATTTTACAAAGATAAAGGTGAATCACCTACCCATCACCAAGTCAGCTAAAGGTAGCCCACACACTTTTTTATACAATTGAAGCAACAAACCATGGTGAGTGCACGCGTTTACAAATAGAATAACCTGTATATATTCACACACAATAATAACAATTATTTTCAGGAAACCGGCCCACAGTGGAAAAAGTCTACCAGCCTCACGAAATTGAAAAACATTGGTATCAGGAATGGAAGTCTCAAGGACACTTCCAACCTGCAGAATCAGGGGATCAACCATTCTGCATCATGATTCCACCTCCCAATGTCACAGGCACACTACATATGGGTCACGCTTTCAATAATACCGTCATGGATAGCCTGACACGTTACCATCGCATGTGCGGTGATAATACTTTATGGCAGCCTGGGACAGACCATGCGGGAATCGCCACCCAGATGGTCGTTGAGAGACAACTCAATGCAGCGGGCTCTTCTCGTACCGAGTTGGGTCGTGAAGCATTTCTTGACAAGGTCTGGGAGTGGAAAGAGCAATCAGGCAATACTATTTCTCAGCAGTTAGAAAGATTAGGTTCTTCTGTTGATTGGTCTCGCGAACGATTCACTATGGACGAAGGCTTATCTAAAGCTGTGCGCGAAGTCTTTGTGCGTTTACACGAAGAAGGGCTCATTTATCGAGGCAAAAGACTTGTTAACTGGGACCCCGTTCTGCATACCGCAGTTTCAGACTTAGAAGTCATCTCAGAAGAAGAAAATGGGTATTTATGGCATATGCGTTACCCAATATCAGGAAGTGACGAACACCTAGTTGTTGCCACCACTCGCCCTGAAACCATGTTGGGTGATAGTGCAGTCGCAGTACACCCAGAAGACGAACGCTATCAACATCTGGTTGGCAAATCAGTCACGCTACCATTATGCAAAAGAACAATCCCTATCATCGCGGATGATTACGTAGACCCAGAATTTGGTTCCGGCTGCGTGAAAATTACACCTGCGCATGATTTCAATGATTATGATGTTGGCAAAAGACATGATTTGCCTATGCTCAATATTTTCACGGTTGATGCAAAAATTAATCAACATGCACCTGAAGCATTTCACAATATGGATCGTTATGACGCTCGCAAGAAAGTTATTAATGATCTTGAAGAACTAAGCTTAATAGAAAAAATTGACGACCATAAATTAATGGTCCCGCGTGGCGATCGTTCTGGCGCAGTTGTCGAACCATTTCTAACTGATCAGTGGTATGTGAAAATTGAACCTCTTGCAGAACCCGCAATTAAAGCAGTTGAAGATGGCACTATCCGTTTCATTCCTGAAAATTGGAATAACACTTACTTTGAATGGATGCGTAACATCCAAGACTGGTGCATTAGTCGACAGTTATGGTGGGGACACCGTATACCTGCTTGGTATGACGAACAAGGAAACATCTATGTTGGTCGCGATGAAAGCGAAGTACGCAGCAAACATAATCTAGATGAGAGCATTTCTCTTAAACAAGATGAAGATGTACTCGACACCTGGTTTTCATCAGCACTATGGCCATTTTCTACGTTAGGCTGGCCAGACAAAACACCTGAATTAAAACAATTTTATCCAACTTCTGTCCTAGTCACAGGCTTTGATATTATTTTCTTCTGGGTCGCACGCATGATCATGATGGGCATGAAGTTCATGGATGACATTCCATTTAAAGATATCTATATCCATGGTTTAGTACGCGACTCTGATGGGCAAAAAATGTCTAAATCTAAAGGCAATGTATTAGACCCGATTGATTTAATTGATGGCATTACCTTAGACGCACTCGTAGAGAAACGCACCAAAGGACTGATGCAGCCTAAAATGGCAACAAAGATTGAAAAATCTACGCGCAAGCAATACCCAGATGGTATTCCAGCCTATGGAACTGATGCCTTACGATTCACTTTTGCAGCATTAGCGTCTACTGGCCGCGATGTTAAATTTGATCTAAACCGTATTGAAGGTTACCGAAACTTTTGCAACAAACTATGGAATGCTTCTCGCTTCGTATTAATGAATTGCGAAGACCAGCAAGTTGCCGATCAAATAGATTTTGCATCGTTACCACCCACAGACAAATGGATACTTAGCCGTCAGCAAGAGTTAACAGACTTAGTTCATCGCGACATCCAAAATTATCGTTTTGATCTAGCTGCTAAAGCTTTGTATGAATTCACATGGAATGAATTTTGCGATTGGTATTTAGAACTCATAAAACCTGTAATGTTTTCTGATGACGAACATGCGAAAAAACAAACTCGACGCGTGTTACTTGAAGTGCTTGAAAACCTACTCAGACTACTTCACCCAATTATTCCTTTTATTACAGAAGAAATTTGGCAGTCAATCGCGCCCAAATTAGGCATCCATGATAAAACTATTATGCTGCAAGCTTATCCGAGAAGTAACAATGATTGGGTAGACGTGAACAGTGCAGCCGAGATTGATTGGCTAAAAGACTTTATTGCAGGCGTACGAAAGATTCGCTCAGAGAGGAATATCCCTCCAAGCAAAGCAGTCCCGGCATTACTGCAACATTGTTCTGCAACCGATATAGAACGGCTTAACACACATCGCAACGCGTTAGACAAACTCGCTAAATTAGAAAATATTACGGTACTCAACGACGAAGAAGCACCTGAAGCCTCATTAGCTTTAGTTGGCGAAATGAAGGTACTAATACCACTAGCAGGATTAATAAATAAAGAAGAAGAATTACAGCGTTTAAGCAAAGATATCACCAAGCTTGAAGCGAATATCGAAAAAACACGCAATAAACTAAATAATCCTAACTTTAAAGATAAAGCGCCGGCTGCCGTCGTCGAAAAAGAACAAGACCGAATAAAAGAACAAGAACAAACACTAGCAGAACTACACTTACAAAAACAAAAAATGGATAATTTATAGCTACTCAGCAGATGAGCATCAATATGAAAACTGACAAAATCATCTATAAAGCACACTCATAATAAAGCCAATCGTTACTAAGTGTAGTGCGATAGATCACCCAATAAACAATAATGATCAGTATTGAATTAAGCTACTTCATTATTACGTCATTGATATTAATTATCACACCTGGGCCAGATATTATATTTCTGATCACCCAATCTATTGTCAATGGATCTAAAGCAGGACTCCTAACCGCACTAGGTTTAGCCAGCGGTAATCTTGCTCATACAGTGGCTGCAGCCCTTGGTGTTTCGATAATTTTTCAAACATCAGCGCTTGCATTTACAACATTAAAATTAGTAGGTATAGGTTATCTTATATATTTAGCCTATCGACTACTGATCATTAATCAATCTCCCGATCAAATATCACCCAAACATTTTATTAGTAACACGTCCTTTTATAAACGAGGCTTATTACTCAACATCCTCAACCCAAAAGTCGCTCTGTTCTTTTTAGCCTATCTACCACAATTCATTACTGACGCATCAACACAACCACACATAGAAATAATTATTCTGGGAGGTATATTCACATTATTGGTTGTCATTGTCTTTGGTAGTGTCAGCCTACTCGCAGTGACACTCAAAAACATAATTCACATAAATTCTATAAGTTACATAGCAATGAACCGCATAACTGCATTTATTTATATATTGCTTGCGATTTATCTCGCCCTATTAAATTAATTGCAAAAATTTATTGCCATTTCATAATCCATTCAATTACTTGAAACACATCACATTTTTAAATCCACATCATGAAAAAATCTCTTTACCAGAGATAACAAAAACCAAATCAATATACAACTACATTTGAAATAATAAATTCACAACTATAGTGAATATTAGTTAATTGCAACAAACAATCTGAAAGAGAGAATTGAATGAAAAACACTTTCCTAAGTGTCGCTACACTCTGCGCACTACTATACCAAACACATGCCATTTCAAGCGGGCAAGAAAGCACCTCTCCCGCTGACAATATCCTTGATCATGCTGATAATACAATGATAAATCCAAATGCTTCCCCCGTTAGAAGAATAGAACGAAATCACAACAAATATAAAAAACATCACAAGCAAATTTTTTACAGAACAATTGATGGGAGTAATAACAACCTTAGCGATCATGAAATGAACGCGGCAGACACAGAATTAATTCGCGTGACTGAGCCAGGTTACAGTGATCAATCTAGTGCAATGGCCGGGAGTGACCGTCCAAGTCCAAGAGAAGTCAGCAATCATGCACTGTCACAAAGTCGCTCCAAACTTACTGACAAACGTGCGAGTGACTTTTTATGGCAATGGGGTCAGTTTCTAGACCATGACATCGATATCACCGATGGCGCAAGTCCAGAAGAACTCGTCCCAATCACAATCCCTACAGGCGACCCTCAGTTTGACCCCGATCAGCTTGGCAATGTTGTTATGAATTTTAATCGATCTATTTACGAACCAGGCTCAAATCCTCGACAACAGCTTAATGAAATCACAGGATGGATCGATGCCTCTAACGTCTATGGCTCAGATGAGGAACGCGCCATTGCACTGCGGAAAATGAATGGTTCCGGAAAACTTAAAACCAGTAAGAAAGGTTTACTTCCTTTTAATACTGCAGGTTTAAGCAATGCTGGCGGTAGTAGCGATAAATTATTTTTAGCTGGTGACGTACGTGCAAATGAACAAATAGGCCTAACCACAATGCATACTTTATTTGTGCGCGAACATAATCGTTTAGCAAAAAAGATAAAGCAAAAAAATCCTCGCCTCTCTGGCGATCAAATATACCAGCGTGCACGCCGCATTGTCGCCGCCCAAATGCAAGTAATCACTTACAATGAATTCATCCCTGTCCTACTCGGAAAAAACTCTTTATCTAAATATAAAGGTTATGACCCAAGTGTAGATGCAAGAATAAGCAATGAATTTTCAACGGCGGCTTACCGCTTAGGCCATAGCTTATTATCTCCAAGAATTTTGCGCTTAAACCGAAAAGGAAAAGAAACACGACATGGACACATCTCACTAAGAGAAGCATTTTTTGCACCGCATTTACTAACCGAACAAGGTAATATCGGCCCAATTCTTAGAGGGCTTGCTTCACAAGCATGCCAAGATTTAGATATTTTAGTCATTGATGATGTGCGAAATTTTTTATTCGGACAACCAGGTAGTGGAGGATTTGATCTAGCTTCATTAAATATCCAAAGAGGCCGTGATCACGGCTTACTAAGCTATAACAAAACACGCGAAAGCTTAGGGCTAGCACCCGCTCTATCATTTGCAGATATATCCTCGGACCCTGAAGTACAAGACAGATTACAAACTGCGTATGACAATATAGACCAAATTGATTTGTGGGTCGGTGGCCTTGCAGAAGATCATATTAGTGATGCACTCGTGGGAGAGGTTTTCTACACCATACTGAAAGATCAATTTGAGCGACTACGAGATGGCGACCGCTTCTGGTACGAAAATACTTTTTGGGGAAATGAGCTAAGAAAAATCAAAAAGACAACATTAGCAAAAATAATAAAACGCAACACAAATGTAGGCAACGAGCTTCAGAGAAATGTCTTCATTACAAAGAACAAAAAACAATATAACTAAATTCGATATACCTAAATGCAGTAAGACTGACTAACTGCTTACTGCATTTATTTTTTTTCTTTGTTAATTAAAATATAGGGCTGAGACTTATGCCCTTTACTGCATTGAGCAACCACTGTCACTTTTTTTATATCAGCAGGGATGACCACATCTCTCACATAACGAGTAAACGGCTGCTCATTAACATGAGGGTGATATAAAGTTCGTTTAGCGATTTCTTTACCGTCATCACCAATCACAAGCCATTCACTTGCATAATGATCCCAGCCCGTATCGGGATGTCGGATTGTCACAGCAATATCAAATAATTGATTCGTTTTTAATATTGCTTCTGCTTTCATTATAATTGGTGGCTGAGCCTTAGCAACAGAACTAACTAGGAGTAGCAATAGGATTAATTTTTTCATTATCGCGTCACTTCAAATATCTGTGCCTTATCTCTAAAACACTTAAATTCTATAAAATTATTACTTGGATCTTGGATAAAGAAAGTTCTTTGCTCTCCAGCCTCCCCAGCGAATCGAGTATAGGGTTCTATATAAAAAACTATCTCATGAGATTTTATATGCAAAAGCAATTGATCCCAATCATTCCAATCCAATATCACACCAAAATGCCTTGCAGGCACCGCTTTATTATCAACTTGATTTCGACCAAAGACACTCTCATCAGCCTCATCTAAATGCGCGGTAATCTGATGTCCATAAAAATTGAAATCTATCCATTGTTTACTTTCTCTTCCAATTTCACACTTTAATACTGAACAATAAAATTCCCGTACTGCAGCTAGATTAGCGACCGGAAACGCCAGATGAAATGGAGGTGCAGTCATTATTTTTGATGTACCACTTTATTTCGCAAATACACTGGCAAAGCATGCATCGCATCTACCATTTTCTGATTAAGGTATTTATTTTTTGCTAGACGTACCGTGACTTCAGCATGGGGTAGTGCTTGTTCTAGAACATTTTTAGCATTAATAGATATCTCTTGACTCAAAATTTCTTTATATGTGCCCCAACCTGTTCCTAGCCCACATGCAATCTTTTCGTCAATACTGATTTGCTCGGGTGCTTGCACTCTCTCTTCACTGATTATCTCAACATCATCAGGAATTTTTTTATATATACCCCAATATACTTCTTCCATACGCGCATCAATCACTGGCATGACTAAGTCTTCAAGATTTACTGGTGCTTGAAATGCTAAATTCGCTAAGGTTGAAATACTCGCCACAGGCAAATCATGAGCCAATGCAATTCCCTGGGTAACACTAGCCGCAATACGAAGGCCTGTGAACGCTCCTGGTCCGCAACCAAAGGCAATGCCATCTAATTGCTTTAAAGACACCCCTGCGTCAGCCAATACAGCTTCACACATAGGAAGAATGAGCTCATTATGTTTCCTTGGCACTATTTCAAAACGCTCAACAACCTCTTCATCCACCAATACAGCAGCGGAGCAAGCTTCTGTCGCCGTCTCAATACCCAGCAGTTTCACTGTCATGAATAATATCTAAAAATTGTTTAACTTGAATTTCATCTTCACTAATTGTCATTGGCGGCAGACTTTTCAAAAACGATTTACCATAAGCTTTAGATTTCAATCTAGGATCCATCAATACGACCACACCACAATCTTGCTCTCCTCGAATTAAACGTCCAACGCCTTGTTTTAAGTTTAATATCGCTTGAGGAATCTGATAAGCCATAAATGGGTTTTCACCCGCTTCTTCTATTGCTTTGGAACGTGCTCGCACCAAGGGATCCGCAGGTGATGCAAATGGGAGCTTATCGATAATCACTAAGCGTAGCCCCTGTCCTTTAACATCAACTCCCTCCCAGAAGCTCTGTGTGCCCAGCAACACACAATTTTTAGCTTCTTGAAACTGTTTTAATAGTTCGCGTTTTGCCGCTGATCCTTGAACCAATATAGTAAACGCACTATCTTTCATCAATTCTGCCGCTTGATTTAATGCCTTATGACTAGTAAACAACATAAACGCATTACCTCGACTTGCCTTCAATAAAGGTATTGATCTACTTACAACCTCTTCAGTGTAACCTTGTTCATTAGGCTGCTTCTGTATTGAAGGCAAATATAGACGTGACTGCCCTGCATAATCATATGGGCTGTCACACATGACACATTCAGAATCATTCAATCCCAATTGTTCAGTGAAATGATCAAAGCTCTGTTTTGCGGTCAATGTTGCTGACGTGTAAACCCAGGCGCACTGATATTCGCGAATTGCTTTTTGATAGGGCACCGCTACATTCAATGGCACACTGCCCAAGCGAAAGCGTCTACGTCCTAATTCTATCCATTGCACGAATTTGTTATCAGCAGATTTAAAATCATCTAGTAATCCATTGATTTCTCCAACCCTTTTATAAGACTGGGCCAATCCGGGTGTCTCGCTAGCAATATCGGCTAATTTATCTTCAAGCACTAACAATGTACTTGCTAATTTTTCATAGGCCACATGAACTTCTTTATCATTAATGACATCTCGCCATAACTCACGCTGCTCCCTCATTTTTTTAGCAACACTGCTGTAAAATTTTTCTACCACATCTAAAACAGCATAATAGCTTTTACTGATTGAGGTATCATTGCTTGTAAGACTTGCGCATTCTTTACTAATATCGGCAACCAAGTCTTGCAATTGTCTACTACTTAAATTGCTACCAAAAAAATTCGGCAATACATCTGTCAGCTGGTGCGCCTCATCCAACACAAACACATCAGCGCTAGGTAGCAGTTCACCAAAGCCTTCACCTTTAAGCACCAAATCCGCACATAATAAGTGGTGATTAATCACAACCAAATCTGACTCTTGCGCACGCTTACGCGCTTTTAACAAATGACATTTATTATAATCTGGGCATTCACCACCCAAACAGTTATCACGTGTCGAAGTGACATGAGACCATATTTCAGATTGCTCAGACAATTCATTGACTTCAGCAACATCACCCGTCTTTGTTACTACTGACCAGTCTTTTACTTCGCGATAAGCATTACTTAATCTTGGATAATCACCAAGATCATGCTCAAATCTTTCAAAACGGTATTTACATAAATAATTAGAGCGTCCTTTTAATATCGCAGAATTAATCGAAACAGATGCGGCATGCTGCAATAAGGGTAAATCAGTATAAAATAATTGATCTTGCAAATGCCGTGTTCCTGTAGACACCACTATTTTCTTGCCTGATAGCATTGCAGGAATTAAATATGCAAACGTTTTTCCCACACCGGTCCCTGCCTCAACCACTAAGGTACTCGATTCCTGAATAGCTTGATGCACTGCATTCGCCATAGTGACTTGCTGAGGACGATGCTTAAAGCCTTTTATTTTTTGCGCAAGCTTTCCATCAGTAGAGAAATAATTATCTATCGACAAGGCGATACCAGCTTACTATTGCAACAAGACAACTGCCATTGCGGCAATTCCCTCTTCACGCCCGACAAACCCCATGTATTCAGTTGTGGTAGCTTTTATATTCACCATATCAATATCCAACAATAAATCATCTGCAATATTTTGGCGCATCTTATCTATATAAGAAGCTATTTTAGGTGTTTGCAATATCACCGTTGCATCAATATTGATAACGCTAAAATTATTCACTTGGATTTTCTTCAATACGTCCACAACAAATTCACGTGAATTTCTATTCTTATGCTGGCTGTCTTGATCTGAATAATGTTTACCTATATCACCCAACCCTGCAGCCCCTAGCAGTGCATCACAAATTGCATGCAACAATACATCACCATCAGAATGCGCTTCAATACCAAATTTGTGCGCAATCTTCACTCCGCCCAATGTAATTTCATCGCCATCAGTAAAGCGATGCGCATCAAAGCCCTGACCTATCCTCATGTGTTTAATTCTTTTTGTAAAAATATTTCTGCTAACGCGATATCTTCAACTGTCGTCACCTTAATATTACGCGCATCTCCTTCAACCATACATGATTGATGGCCGAGATATTCGATTGCACTCGCCTCATCTGTTATACAAACGTTATTTTTAAGCGCGCTTTCTAAGGCATTCTTTAATATGTCGTATTTAAACATTTGCGGGGTATAAGCCCGCCATACATTTTCTCGATTTATTGTGCTAACTATATTGTTATTCTCAACGTGTTTAATTGTATCGGACACTCGCGACCCGAGAATGGCACCAACCTCATGATGAATGCCTGCATCAATTAATTTATCTAGGTCGCTATCAGTTAAGCACGGTCTAGCCGCATCATGTACCAACACAAAATCCCCATGATTCATATATAGGTCAATACTACTTAATACATTCAGCACAGAATGAGCACGCGTTTCGCCACCTAACTCCACTTGTATTTTATCCGATGAAGGTTTAATTGATAGTGTTTCAAAATGCACATCATGTGGGTGCAACGCAATGGTGATGCCTGTAATACGACTATTCCCTACAAAAGAATGAATTGCATGCTCTAAAATTGTCTTACCAGCAATTTTTAGATATTGCTTAGGGATTGAAGCGCCGACTCTTTCGCCAATCCCGGCTGCAGGAATGACAGCCCAGCATTTGGGCATTGAACTCATTTGCTTGTCTGAGAATTTTCTTTTTCAATGACTTGAAAGAACGTTTCTCCTTCACGAATCATTCCTAGTTCCATTCGTGCACGTTCTTCTATCGCATCAAATCCTGATTTAAGGTCTTCTACTTCAGCAGCAAGCACTTCATTTCTTTCATATAGCTGTTGATTTTTTTCTGTTTGCTCTTCGATTCGATCGCTTAAATGAACCAATTTACGCACACCATCTCTATCTATCCACAATTGATATTGCAGTATAAGGAAAACGGTAACTAAAAATAAAACAAACAGTTTCATTAAGTTGTTTTAAAACACCTTATTGTTCATTAATCAATTATTGGTGAAATACCTTTTTACCTGGGTAAATCGCGTTAGCGCCTAATTCTTCTTCTATGCGTAACAACTGATTGTATTTAGCCACTCGATCACATCGAGACAACGAACCCGTTTTAATTTGCCCAGCACCAGTCGCAACAGCAAGGTCTGCAATCGTCACATCTTCTGTTTCACCTGAACGGTGTGAAATTACTGCAGTATAATTTGCATCATGCGCCATTTTAATCGCTGCCATTGTTTCTGTTAGCGAACCAATTTGATTCAGTTTAATCAAGATTGAATTGGCCACACCCATCTTAATACCTTTGCCAAATATCTCTGTATTGGTAACAAACAAATCATCACCAACCAACTGTATCTTTTTGCCTAGCGCAGATGTTAATTTTGCCCAACCATCCCAGTCACCCTCATCTAATCCATCTTCGATGGTAATAATAGGATACTTATTTGCAAGATCAGTTAGAAAACCTACAAACTCATCGCTTGAATAGACTTTGCCTTCAGACTCCAAATGATATTGACCATCTTTATAAAACTCAGAACTGGCACAATCCAACCCAATACTGACTTGATCACCAGACTTGTATCCCGCGGACTCAATCGCTTGCAAAATAATTTCAATCGCTTGCTCATTTGCTTCTAGCGACGGCGCAAAACCACCTTCATCACCCACCGCAGTATTCAAGCCTTTACTTTTCAAGATAGATTTCAATGAATGAAAGATTTCACAACCACACTGTATTGCTTCACTAAAGGAGGCAACCCCATGAGGGACAACCATGAATTCCTGAATATCAGCGCCTTTATGTGCATGTGCACCGCCATTGATGATATTCATCATGGGTACTGGTAACACCATATTGGCATCGGTGTTTAAGTATCGATAAAGTGGTAATTGCTTTTCAGCTGCACTCGCTTTAGCGACAGCAAGCGACACTGCTAATATTGAATTGGCACCCAGTTTGGCTTTGTTGGGTGTACCATCTAAATCCAGCATGATCTGATCAACATTGGCTTGATCTAGAGAATCAACACCGACCAACTTAGACTTAATTTGCGTGTTTACATTCTCTACAGCTTTCTTGACACCCTTACCTAGATAGCGTTGCTTATCCTGATCACGCATCTCTAACGCTTCTAGCGCACCAGTAGATGCACCAGAGGGCACGGCTGCTCTTCCGAATGCACCTGACTTCAAGGTGACATCCGCTTCAACAGTTGGGTTACCGCGCGAGTCTATAATTTCTCTCGCTTTTATATTCTCTATTTCAGACATAATTGTTTCAATCCTTGTTAAGCCCGTTATAAATTCCTATCAATCTTTATAGGAATGTGTCTTCTGAGAGCATCGATGATTTGACGACTTTATCTAACTCACAAAGAGTAGATAAAAGCTCAGGCACTAGTTTTAGAGGCAAAGAGTTGGGGCCATCACTCTTAGCTTTTTCTGGATTGGGGTGGGTTTCAATAAATAAACCTGCAATACCCACACTCACTGCGGCGCGCGCCAATACCGGGACAAACTCACGCTGCCCACCTGATCGGCTTCCTTCTCCACCTGGCAATTGTACCGAATGTGTCGCATCAAAAACTACTGGACATCCTGTCTCGCGCATGATCGCCAAAGAACGCATATCTGAGACTAAATTACCGTAGCCGAAGGATACACCACGCTCACAGACCATGATCTGGTCATTTCCAACTGCTCGCGCTTTAGCCACCACATGCTTCATGTCCCATGGGGACAAAAATTGACCTTTTTTAATATTTACTGGCAAACCAGTTGACGCAACTCTTTGAATATAATTGGTTTGTCGGCAGAGAAACGCTGGTGTCTGGAGTACATCAGCCACTTCAGCCACCTCTTCCAATGGACTATCTTCATGCACATCCGTCACGATTGGCACGTCAAATTCTTGTTTTACCGCCTGCAATATCTGTAATCCTTTGTCTATTCCTAAGCCTCGAAAGCTAGAATCAGAGGTGCGATTGGCCTTATCAAATGAAGATTTATAAATAAAAGGCACATTATTTTTTGCAGCCACTTCTTTTAGACGCCCAGCAGTTTCCTGTGCGAGATCAAGACTTTCCACAACACAAGGACCCGCCATAAGGAACAATGGGTGTTCCAACCCAATATTGAACCCGCAGATTTTCATACTGATTCTGGAATTGAATTATCTTCTGAGACAGAAGTAGTTGACGGACAAGACTCTTGCTTTTGCTCACGCCCTTTTCTAGCAGCTTGCACAAATCCTGAGAACAGTGGATGTCCATCACGTGGCGTTGAAGTGAATTCTGGGTGGAACTGACAACCAATAAACCATGGATGATCGACAATTTCGATCACTTCCACCAACTTGTCATCAATTGATTTCCCTGTAAATGACAAACCTGCATTACTTAAACTTGCCATAAAAGTATTGTTAAATTCATAACGGTGACGATGTCTTTCAAGAATCACATCCTCTCCATACATGTTTCTAACTAATGAGTCTTCAGACAAACGACATTGCTGCGCACCTAGTCGCATCGTACCACCCATATCGGAATTCACATTGCGTTCTTCAACACTACCATCACGTTGTTGCCATTCAGTGATTAATGCAATCACAGGATTAGGTGTATCTTCAGCAAATTCAGTGCTATGAGCTTGAGGCATTCCTGCCACATTTCTTGCAAAATCAATCACGGCAACTTGCATCCCTAGGCATATACCTAAATAAGGAATCCCATTTTCACGCGCATACTGCGATGCCATGATTTTCCCTTCTATGCCACGCTGACCAAAACCTCCTGGCACTAATATAGCGTCTGCATCTTTGAGCATGTCGACACCATTAACTTCGATTCTCTCTGAATCAAAGTATTTAATATTTACCTGTGTTCGCGTTTGCGCACCTGCATGAATCAAAGCTTCATTGAGGGATTTATACGATTCTGTCAATTCAACGTACTTACCTACCATAAAGACATTAATTTCCACTTCTGGAAACTCAATAGCATGAACAACATCTTTCCAATCAGTTAAGTCCGCGGGCGGCAAATCCAGCTCAAATTTCTCCAGGACAATGTCATCTAACCCTTGGGAATGTAGCCACAATGGTATTTTATAAATACTCGACACATCCACCGATGAGATAACCGCTTTCTCTTCTACATTGGTAAATAGAGCAATTTTTTTGCGTTCCGTGTCTGGCACAGGCCGCTCGCCTCGACAAAGCAAAATATCTGGTTGAATACCAATTGAACGTAATTCTTTGACGGAGTGTTGTGTGGGCTTGGTTTTCAGTTCACCTGAGGCTTTAATGTAAGGCACCAAGGTTAAGTGCATATAAATGACATTACTTCGCCCTAACTCAACACCTATCTGACGTATCGCCTCCATGAACGGCAGTGATTCAATATCACCCACTGTACCGCCAATTTCGACAAGCGCCACGTCTGCCCCTTCAGAGCCTTTCTTAACTGAGGCTTTGATTTCATCTGTGATATGAGGAATTACTTGAACTGTTCCACCTAAATAATCACCGCGTCGTTCTTTACGAATAACACTTTCATAAATTTGACCTGTGGTGAAATTATTACTTCGCGTTGATCTAAAGCGCACAAATCGCTCGTAGTGACCCAAATCTAGATCTGTCTCAGCACCATCTTCGGTGACATAGACTTCTCCGTGCTGAAACGGGCTCATCGTACCGGGATCCACATTAATATAAGGATCCAGTTTAATCATAGTGACTTTAAGGCCACGCGCTTCAAGTATTGCGCCCAAGGATGCGCTGGCGATGCCCTTACCCAATGAAGAGACCACCCCGCCTGTGATAAAGATGTACCGTGTCATCAATGATATTCCGAAATGCAAGATGGGATATTAGGGTACCAAAGCCTGGAGTTTGCCTCAATCAATATCCTTCCCCAATCCAATATCCCCAAACAAAAATTAGTTGATGCTGATGAAACAGCAGGGGAATTCTGTCACGCTCCCATGGTTTAACGCCTTGCTCTTGGAACAGCGTTTTTAACGCTTTCTGACAGCCTCGCCCTCGTGGCCGCATGACTTCACCACCTTGGCGAAATCTGACGGTGAGCTCGTCAATATTGTTCAAATTCACACCAAATTGAACTAGTTTTTCATGTGTGAGTTCTAGCTCTAGCGAGGGAATCACTAAGGGATGATTTATATTCCATTGATAAATTAATGTTTCATCATGAGGTGGATTGACATCTTGCAGGTAAATCCACTGACGAAATTTTCTTACCTCATTATTTTGCCAACGCACGCATGACTCACTATCATTGCGACTATGAATGGCATCCCTAATTATACTATCTAACACATCGGCACTTGGCACACGCCGACCTGTCAATTTGATCCATTCTCGGAGAATGTTTTTTAAACGTGCATTGTCAAATTTCCTTAGAGATTCGAGTTTTAGACTGTTGTCTGATTCTAAAACATCTGCCACATCCAGCTCGGCTAGCTCGGCTAGCATGTCGGAAGATTCGCCTTGCCATTGACTACTGCGAGCCATCGTTTCTCGCAACCCAGGCCAACGGGCATGCAATAAAGGCATCACTTCATGACGCAAATAATTCCTATCGTGAACTAAAGAATGGTTAGAAGGATCATCAAGCCATTGCAATTTATGCTGTTCTGCATAGTGCTCAATATCTTGACGTGAAATTTTTAACAAAGGCCTGACAAGTAAGGCATCTCCAATTTCTCGCGTTTGAGCGCATCCCGCGAGCCCGTTTACACCTGACCCTCGAAATAGTTGCAGCAAAACTGTTTCAATTTGATCATCTGCATGATGAGCAGTAAACAGCACATCATCCTTATTTAAGACAGTTTCAAACGCCTGATAGCGAGCTTCACGCGCCGCCCCTTCAACGCCGTGATGGTCAAAAGGTTTGAGGTCGACACAAATGGTTTCGATTTGAATATCAAACAGTCGACACTGCTCAATACAATGTTGTGACCATTGCTGTGAATCTTCATGAAGCTGATGATCGATATGAATGACTTTTAATGAGTGACCCGTCTGCTTGCAAACAACATGACTAGCATGCAAGAGCACTGATGAATCTATTCCGCCGCTGTAGGCAATACAAATAGATATATTGACATCGATATGTGAGAGGCTATCCCTTAGTGTATTTAAAATGACAGACATACACTGCCAGCACTGTTAATCTTTATATACACCGTATGAGGTGAGACGTTCAAATCGTGCTTCTAACAAGTCCTGGGTATTCATTTTTGATAAGCGACCTAGATTTTCGCTCAGCGAAGCACGCATATTTTCACTTGTGACTGCCAAGTCACGATGCGCACCACTCATTGGCTCATTGATGACTTCGTCAACCAATCCAAGCTCTAGCAACCTGTCTGAAGTTATCCCCAATGTCTCTGCCGCATCTTCTGCTTTATCAGCATTTTTCCATAGAATCGAAGCACAACCTTCGGGAGAAATAACTGAATAGGTGCTGTAACTTAACATAGACAAATGATCACCCACACCAATCGCTAAGGCTCCTCCTGACCCACCTTCGCCAATGACATTACAGACAATAGGCGTCTTCAACTCTGCCATTCGATATAGATTATGCGCAATGGCTTGCGCTTGTCCGCGCTCTTCTGCACCGACGCCAGGATACGCGCCAGGTGTATCAATAAATGTAACAATCGGCATTTGAAACTTCTCGGCCATTTCCATAATGCGTAACGCCTTTCGATACCCTTCTGGACGTGGCATACCAAAATTACGTTTAAGATTTTCTTTTGTATTTCTACCTTTTTGGTGTCCAATCACTGCGATAGAACGACCCTCAAATTTTGCGATACCACAAATTATCGCCGCGTCATCAGAATAGGCACGATCACCATGCAACTCTTCAAAATCGGTAAATAGTTGCTCAACGTAATCCAAGGTATATGGGCGACGAGGATGCCGAGCAATCTGAGCAACTTGCCAGGCAGATAAGTCTTTATAAATACTTTCAGTCAGCGCACGGCTTTTTGCTTCCAGCTTGGCAATCTCATCTCCTAGCTGCATTTCATTGTCTGTCTCGACACGACGCAGTTCATTGATCTTTGCTTCTAACTCAGCAATCGGCTGTTCAAATTCTAAATAATCAGAAACCATAGGATTTATATTAATTAAATCATTTTTATTAAATTTTTTTTATTATAGTCGGACTCGGCAATGATTTCAGGAAAGTGTCAAAAATAAAGCCAATTATGGTCGCTTAATAAACGACTTTTGCGCTAATAACGCCTTCCAAACTGGACAGCCTTCTCAGCAAATCTCTCTCAGGAACGACACTCCATTGATCACCAAGCTGGAATTTAGCTTCTCCTTCTTCCGACTGGTATTGAATCAATACTTTACATTTACCATCACGATAAGGCTTCAAGGTGTTTTCAAGATCAGCGATTAAAGTTTTATTCTGTCCTTGCGCCATGATACTAATGACAATGCCTTTACCGTAATCGATACGCGCCTCATCCAGGCGTGTAATATCTTTAGCACGAATGCGAGGCTTGCCATTATAGTCATCGATGCTGATAACACCATCAATGATTAAAATATGATCCTTCACAATATGGTGTTTGAATTGACTATAGGCATCCGCAAAGACAGCAACATGCATGCGTGCCGTATTATCATCTAGCGTTAAGAATGCAATGCGCCCGGATGGACTATTCCTCAAACGCATATCCATCAGCAAACCACCCACCTTCACCATGTTGGCATCCTTATTTCGATAGCTAGTATCTACGGGAGCAATCGGTTGCGCTAAACGTTCTTTTAATGATTTACCCACCAAACTGACCAATTCATCACGATACTGATCAACAGGATGACCTGAAAAATATAAGCCTAATGTTTCACGTTCTGCGGCAAGTAAGGAATCTTCGTCCCACTCCGGCTTTTCTTCAATTACACCTTCTCGCGCAACAACTTGGCCACCTCCGAACATATCGTTCTGTCCAATATCATCATTACGATGGTGTTGTTCAGCTGTTTGCATAGCTCTTGGCAAATGATGCATTAATGTGGCCCGCGTATGTCCACAGGAATCCAAACCGCCTGAACGAATCATTGCTTCCATACTTCGACGATTAAATTTTTGCGTTTCTAACCGCATACAAAAATCATTGAGCGTTTTATATTGCCCGTCTTTCTCTCGCTCTTGCACTAACGCATCAATAGCTGACTCACCCACACCTTTTATTGCGCCTAAGCCATAAACTATCTTTTGGTCTTCTGTCACTGTAAATCCGTAATATGAAGTGTTGGCACAGGGCGGCAACACTTCTAAGCCCATGGTTTGACATTCTTCACGCAAGTGGACAACTTTATCGGTATTGTCCATATCAGCAGATAATACTGACGCCATAAATTCTGCGGGATAATGTGCTTTCAACCAAGCAGTCTGATAAGAAAGCATCGCGTAGGCAACGGAGTGAGATTTATTAAATCCATAGCCTGCAAACTTTTCCATCAAATCAAATATAAAGTTTGCATTGGTATCTTCCACATTTCTTTCAGTCGCGCCCTTGACGAAAATAGCTCGTTGTTTTGCCATTTCTTCTGCTTTCTTTTTCCCCATGGCTCGGCGTAACAAATCGGCTCCACCTAGCGAATAGCCAGCTAACACCTGTGCAATTTGCATCACCTGCTCTTGATACAAAATGACACCATAGGTTTCATTTAGAATTGGCTCTAAATCAGGATGCGGATATTCAACCAATGCTCCATGTTTACGGTCGATAAAATCATCCACCATCCCAGACTGCAGTGGCCCAGGACGATACAAGGCGACTAGCGCCACAATGTCTTCAAATTTATCTGGTTTTAAGCGACCTAAAATATCTTTAAGGCCATCAGACTCTAACTGAAACACTGCTGTTGTTTGTTGGTTTTGCAATAATGTGTAGGTTGCTTCGTCATCAAGTGGCAATGCATTTAAATCCACAGGAGATTTATTTTCTCTCTCTAAACGCGCATTTACTTTATCTAACGTACGATCAATGATTGTGAGAGTACGCAAACCTAAAAAATCGAATTTTACTAAGCCAATAGCTTCAACGTCATCTTTATCAAGCTGAGTAACAACATTCACACCACCCGCCTCACAGTAAAGTGGTGTGAAATCCGTTAACTTAGAAGGCGCAATCACAACACCTCCTGCATGTTTCCCTGCGTTACGCGCTAAGCCCTCAAGTTGCAAAGCCATGTCGATGAGAGTGCGTACCTCTTCATCGTCATCCATCATTTGTTTAAAATCTTTTTCCTGATCTAATGCTTTGGATAATGTCATGCCCACTTCAAAAGGCACCATTTTGGCAATGCGATCAACAAAGCCATATGGGTGGCCAAGCACACGACCCACATCACGCACCACCGCTTTTGCCGCCATAGTGCCGTAAGTAATAATCTGACTCACTTTCTCACGACCATAACGAGTAGCGACATAATCAATCACACGATCACGACCTGCCATACAAAAATCGATATCAAAATCAGGCATTGATACGCGTTCAGGATTCAAAAAGCGCTCAAATAACAAATCATATTCAAGCGGGTCAATATCCGTGATACCCAATACATAAGCCACTAATGAACCCGCTCCAGAACCACGCCCCGGCCCAACTGGCACTCCATTTTCTCGCGCCCATTTAGTGAAGTCAGAAACAATGAGGAAATACCCTGGGTAACCCATGCGCTCAATTACATCTAACTCGACTTCTAGACGTTGGTGATAGCTATCCAGGTTGACTGATTCACGTGACCGTTTGATTCTGTCTAAGCGATTTTGCAATCCTAGCTTTGATTGCTCGCGTAAAAATTCATCTGTCGTGAGCTCGCCCGTCGGAAATTCTGGTAATACATTCTTCCCAAACTCCAAGCGCACGTTACATCGTTTTGCAATCTCTATCGTATTAGAAATCGCAGAAGGCACATCAGAAAACAATGCCACCATTTCATCAACAGGCCGCAAATATTGTTGTTCGCTGTAGGTTCGCGCGCGACGCGGATCTGATAAAACTCTACCCTGATTAATACACACTCTTACTTCATGCGCCTCAAATTCATCTGGCGTTAAAAATCTCACATCGTTTGTCGCCACGACAGGGAGAGTATGTTTTGCAGCTATTTCTAATGCTCGCTCGTTATATACATCTTCACTTTCACGACCTGTTCGTTGCAGCTCAATATAAAACCTATCTGGAAATACTTGTTTCCAGCGATTTGCCGACTTTTCGATACGCGTATTATCTTGCTTTGCAATCAGCTTTCCTAAATCGCCTTCACAACCGCCAGACAGCACTATCAATCCTTGATTGAATTCATCTAACCAACTTCGATCAATAGTTGGCTGACCTCCATGCTGCCCATCCAAGTAAGCACGCGTTAATAACTCGGTTAAATTCCGATAACCTTTGTTATTCATGCATAACAAACCAACACGATAGCGCTCTTTTATTTCTTCATCAGAAATCAATATATCTGCACCAATAATCGGCTTCATGCCACTGGAAATAGCTGAACGATAAAATTTTACGAGCGCAAATAAATTGGAAAAATCAGTTAATGCGACGGCGGGCATCTGCAAATCAGATACCTTTTGCATCAAATCGGGGATACGCACTAATCCATCGACGATGGAAAATTCGCTGTGCAAACGCAAATGGACAAACTGCGGTTTCATTTCAATGCATTAGCGACTGGTTTAAAACTTTGGCGATGATGACTACATGGGCCATGAGCTTTTAATGCATCGATATGAATGGCTGTGGGATAACCCTTATGTTTTGCAAACCCATAATGAGGGTACAATTTATCAAGTTCACACATCTCTAAATCTCGAGTCACTTTTGCTAATATAGACGCAGCACTGATTGCCGGCACATGTTGATCACCCTTAATCACTGCAAAAGATTTTACAGAAAGTTCAGGGCTATATTTACCATCGACTAGTACTAACTCCGTCTTGTCAGCGATACCTTCAAATGCACGTTTCATTGCCAGTAGACTGGCATTGAAAATATTGTATTGATCAATTTCTTCTGGCTCACAACGCCCAATTGCCCAAGCGAATGCATGTTGCTTTATTTCAATCGCGCTGGCCTCTCGTCGTTTAGCACTCAACATTTTAGAATCTTTCAACTCTTTCCATGGATAATCATCACCAAGCACCACTGCAGCAGCCACAACTGGCCCTGCGAGCGGTCCACGACCAACTTCATCGATACCTGCATAGGTATTGATATCTACTTGCATATCAGCAAATTTAACCACATTAGAGTGCTTTTTAATCAAGTGCCTTTTTTACTCGATGATGCCTATATTTGAGCCCATATTTCGGCTAGAGGACGTATACTGCGATGTTTTTATAATACAGAATTTTAGTTGAATGGGAATTATGAATGTCGCGGTTATTGGTGCAGGATACTTGGGTAAATTTCATGCTCAAAAGTATGCCTCTTTAGAGAATTGCCATCTAGCAGCTTTGGTTGATAGCAACCCTGCAACTATTGAAGAAATGGCTGATTTATATCCAAAAGCCAACGCGTGTGCAGATATTCAAGAAATTGTTGATGATGTTGACGCCGTTAGTATTGTCACGTCCACACCTTCACATTATGACATCGCTAAACAATTCTTAGCTCAGGGTAAGCATGTATTACTTGAAAAGCCCATGACGTCTACGACTGCACAAGCAGAAGAACTCATTAAAATCGCTCAAGACAATCAGTGCATTCTACAGATCGGTCATATTGAGCGCTTCAACCCCACCGTCTTGGCAATGGACGAGCATATGCAACAACCAAAGTTTATTGAATCTCAACGCCTATCTCCCTTCAAAGCTCGTGGGACTGATGTCAATGTAGTGCTTGATTTAATGATCCATGATATCGACATTATCCTTAGCATTGTTAAGTCTGATATCGACTCGATTCAAGCATCAGGCATGAGTGTACTTTCAGATGATATCGATATCGCTAACGCACGAATAACATTCACTAACAATTGCGTGGCAAACGTCACAGCCAGCAGAGTGAGCACCAAGAGCGAACGCAAATTGCGCTTATTCCAAGGCAATGCCTATTTTTCTTCTGACTTGGGAAACCATGAACTAAAAATTTACACTCGAGAAGATGGTGAAATTAATGCACAGAGCTTTAAATTTGATAAATCCGATGCACTTTTAACAGAAATCACTCATTTTACAGACTGCATTCAAAACAATACCCAGCCTCTTGTTTCAGGTACTGATGGTTTGCGTGCACTGCACACCGCCAATCAAATCGCTAGTACAATTCAACTACATAACTCTAAACAATCAATATGAATTCCACTCCTATTCCTATGGTCGATTTGCGCCAGCAATATCAATCAATTAAAGATGAAGTCCAGAGCGCACTGAACAATACGCTTGATAACACGGCATTTATTATGGGCCCTAATGTTCACGCATTAGAAGAGGAAGTCTCACAATATTTAAACATTAAACACTCTGTTGGCTGCGCATCGGGCACGGATGCTTTACATCTAGCTTTACGCGCGCTTGATATTGGCCCAGAGGACGAAGTCATTTGTCCATCATTTACATTTGCAGCGACAGCAGAAGCGGTTCGTTATGTTGGCGCTACTCCAGTCTTTGCTGATATTGATCCTGTGTCATTAAATATAGATCCAGCTGCAATCAAAAACCTAATCTCAGAAAAAACTCGCGCCATTATTGTTGTTCATCTATTTGGATTAACAGCAGATATGGATGAGATACAATCTATAATCAAAGATAAAAATATATTTTTAGTTGAAGACTGCGCCCAATCATTTGGCGCAAACTACAAAGGCAAAAAAACAGGCACCTTGGGCGATATCAGTTGCTTTAGTTTTTTCCCCAGCAAAAACCTTGGCTGTTACGGTGACGGCGGCATGATTAGCACCTCTAATGACAAGTTAGCTGAAACATTAAAGCTGTTGCGCAATCATGGCAGCCCTGTCAGATATGAGCACACGATTATTGGCTACAACAGCCGCTTAGATGAGATGCAAGCTGCGATATTGCGCATCAAACTAAAACGCATAGATCAATATAATCAACAACGGTATGATAATGCTTCAAAATACACTCAAGCATTAACTCAACTTGGCATTACAACACCCAACGAGCCATCAGACAGCACTCATGTCTATCACCAATATACAATTCAAGATGCACGTCGAGACCAAATTCATACAGCATTGAGCGAACAAAAAATCGCATCAGCCATTTATTACCCAAAAGGCTTGCATCAGCAAATTGCTTTTACAAATAATCAACCCGCTGTTCAACTACCGATTACTGAAAGGGTTTCAAATAGCTGTCTTTCACTCCCCATGTTTCCGGAACTATCATCCGAACAAATCGACAGAGTTATTGATGTTTTCCAACAACAGCTTGGCTGAAACATACAGCCAATGAACATTGTTATTGTTGCTGGTGAAGTATCGGGTGATTTACTTGGCGGGAAACTAGCCTCCGAATTAATCAAGCTCGATAAGCACACGACTATCACTGGCATAGGTGGGCAAACAATGCGGGATGCTGGGGTCAACACATTATATGATGTTAGCGAGACATCTGTTGTTGGTATTGTGGAAGTATTAAAACATTACCCACGTTTACGCAGCATCTTATCCTCACTGAAACAACACATTAAAACCAATCAACCGAAATTATTAATATTAATCGACTATCCCGAATTCAATCTAAAATTAGCCAGCTATGCTAAAAAACTTAACATCAATGTCATGTTTTATGTCAGCCCTCAAGTATGGGCATGGCGGACTGGTAGGGTTAAAAAAATTAAAAAATGCGTAGATTTAATGGCAGTTTTATTTCCATTTGAATTGGATTTTTATCAAAAAGAAAACGTGCCCGTATGCCTTGTTCGGCACCCATTACTGAATGATATTGATGACATTTACGATGCAAGTCATAATAAAACCAATGAAATAACCACAGTTGGATTACTTCCAGGCAGTCGTAACAACGAAATCAAAAAACTGTTACCTGTGATGATTGACGCGGCTAATCTGCTTACTAAAAAATTCCCTGATATAAAATTCATACTGCCTGTGGCACCCGGCACAGATATAAACAATCTTAAGCTCTACAACAAATACAACCTACCAATCAGTTATCAGAAAGGAAACTTTTATGGGGCTGTAAAACGATGCCAAGTACTTGCTATCACCTCTGGAACGGCTACCTTGCAAGCTGCTTTAATGGGGAAGGCGATGGTGGTGATTTACAAAATTTCTCCACTGACCTATAAATTGTTTGGCCACATGGTCAATGTTGAACACATTTGCTTAGCAAATATCATTTTGAACAGGCGCGCCTATGCTGAATTAATTCAAAATGATGCCAATGCAGAAGCGCTTTTCAATTCGCTTGTCAAACTAATTTCCGACAAACAAATCAATGAAAAAATGATGAAAAATCGTGAAGAAATTCACGCAAAACTAAATTCAGGAATAAATTCTAATGAGCTTGCCCAGCGTGCAATGACATTAGCAAGCGATGACTAACGAACTGTTCCGCGTTGACTATTTTCAACAAACTCTACAAATTCTTGCACTTCACTAAATTGTTCAGCGATATCTTTTATTTTTTCAAATTGCTCTGCACGCGAGTTTTTAGAAACAATCAATGCCTTATAGGCTTGATGTAGCGCCTGAATGACATCTTCACTGAATTCTCGTCGACGCAAACCTTCTTTATTTAACCCAAATGCTTTAGCTAAATTTCCTGAAGCCATCATGTATGGAGGAAGATCTTTATTCAGCGCTGACCCCATACCACAAAATGAATGAGCACCTATATGACAAAATTGATGTACTAGAGTAAACCCGCCAAGCACTGCAAAATCATCTACAATAACATGACCCGCGAGTGATGCACCATTTGAAAAAATTGTCCCATTGGCAATCACACAGTCATGGGCAATATGAACATATGCCATAATCCAATTATCATTACCGATAATGGTCGCGCCTTGATCAGCGTTTGTACCTCTATTTATCGTACAAAATTCTCGAATTGTATTGTTGTTCCCAATGACAAGCTGGCTATCTTCACCTGCATATTTTTTATCCTGAGGAATTTCACCTAGCGAAGAGAATTGAAAAATTTGATTTCCTTCACCTATCTTGGTTGGCCCCTGAATGACAACATGGGGTCCAATCGTCGTATTTTTACCAATCTCTACATTGGCACCAATCACGCTGTAAGGTCCAATACTTACACCATCGCTTATACGCGCACTATCATCGATGACCGCAGTAGAATGAATTACTGATTCATTTGTGTGATGTAGTGTATCGCTAGTTGTCATACTTATAAGTCTTTAAACATGCACTTTAGTTCCGCGCTGGCGGCTAATTCATCTTCAACATATGCATTTGTTTCAAATACTCCATAATTTCTTTTCATTCTTGCTAATTTTGATTCCAATCTCAATTGATCTCCAGGAACAACAGGTCGCTTAAAACGCGCATTATCTATTCCTACAAATAGAAACAAACTCTCATTTTCAGGTTTTAGCTTAGGATCACTTAACACTAAAACACCGGACACTTGAGCTAGCGCTTCAAGTATTAGCACACCGGGAAATACTGGCGTACTTGGAAAATGTCCTTGAAAAAAAGCTTCATTGATAGTGACATTTTTAATGGCAGCAATTGAATCTCCATGTTTACACTCGACAACTCGATCCAACAACAAGAAAGGATAACGATGCGGAAGATACTTCATTATTTCTGAGACGGACATAACGGCATCCATATTATTTTCCTTTATCAATTCTTTCTAATTTTTTAGCAATTTCATTGACTCGTTTGCACAATGTGTCTAGATCTTTAAATCTTGCTGCATTACGTAGCCAACTCTTATTATCTTGTTCAGTCGTACCCGAAGAATAAATTCCTGGTTTAGTGATAGATTTACGAATTGCTGCCATTCCAGTCACTTGCACGCCATCGGCAATGGTTATATGCCCCTGAATTCCTGCAGCGGCACCTATAGCACAGTGCTTACCAATAACCGCACTGCCCGCAATGCCTGCACATCCAGCAACAGCTGTATGCGCACCTATAATAACGTTATGTGCAATTTGAATTTGATTATCAAGCTTGACACCTTGCTCTATAATTGTGTCTTTTAAAGCGCCTCTATCAATCGTTGTATTTGCGCCAATTTCAACATCATCGCCTAATATTACACGCCCGAGCTGAGGGATTTTCTCCCACACTCCATTATCGTTCGCCAATCCAAATCCATCACTTGCAATGACGGCGCCAGGATGAATGATAATACGTTCACCCATCACAGTAGGACCAACAATACTCACTCTAGCAATTAATCGAGATGATGCGCCAATAAATGATGGCGCGGTAATTATTGTCCCAGGACCTATATAACTATCTTTACCAATAGTACATTTAGCACTAATCACAACATTAGCGCCAATATAAACATTATCCGCAATTTCGCAATCTTCATGAATAACTGCAGATGGATGAATCTCTGCTATCAACTTATCAGCAGGATGCAATAATTTGGCTGCCTTAGCAAAACTCAAATATGGATTGCTAGAGACTAGTGCAGTTGACTGACAATATGAGACAAGACTTTCTGGAACAATAACTGCGGTGGCTTTAGTTTGCTTTAACTTATCTAAATATTGCTTTGACGATGCAAAGGAAAGACTTCCTTTTGTTGACTCTTCAAGATCAGCGACATGAGTTATTTCATCATCCCCGTCCCCAAGCACCTCCGTCCCAATTTCACGAGACAGTTCGCGAACGCTATAAGTCATTCCATTATTCAAAGGACTTACTTATCTGGTTATTGACCTGAGTTAAGTCTT
Source organism: Gammaproteobacteria bacterium (assembly GCA_045106935.1). Classification (GTDB taxonomy): domain Bacteria; phylum Pseudomonadota; class Gammaproteobacteria; order UBA4575; family UBA4575; genus UBA1858. The sequence continues at coordinate 38,641 of JBGCFN010000052.1, forward strand.
TGTAGAATTTGATCAGTAATATCAACTTGAGGACTCGCATACAAAACAGCCTGTGTTAGAACAAGATCATAACTTTTTTCTTGAGAGAACTTCTTAATAACCTCATAAACTTTCTTTTGAAGTGCACCAATCTCTTCATTTCGGCGAATATTGATATCCTCTCGGTATTCATCACGCAAGCGATTATGATCTCTCTTTTTACTAAGAATATCTCTTTCTAGTTGCACGCGGCTAGACTCACTCATGATGCTGCCATCGTTCTTCAGCTTTTCTTCCAACTTAAGAATGGCATCACGCGAAGCACTAAGCTGCTTATCTCGACTTGAAAACTCACTCTCTAACGCTTTGCGCACTGCTTGCCCTTGTTGTGATTTCTCCATCAGTTTACCAAAATTGACATATCCAATTTTTGATTCTGCATATGAAATTGATGGGCCGCTAAAAACCAACAACAGTAATAACAGCATAATTGATTGTATCTTCAAGATATATCTCCTGAGTTAAAAACTTGTGCCCAATTCAAATTGAAATGGTTCAGTTTCATCATCTTCATCATCATTAAATGGACTTGCAAAACTTAATGTTATTCCGCCAAGACCGGTAATCAAATTTATCTCCAACCCAGCACTTCCTCTTAACTCACTAGTTTCAAAGTCATCGTATTCGGCAAACACATTCCCAACATCAGCAAAAATGCCTAACCTAAATCTTGATGCTTCAACCAAAGCTGGAATTGGGAAGTAAATTTCTACCCCTGCAGTCGTTAAAAAATTTCCACCAAAAGCATCATCCAGTGAATCTTGCGGACCTAACGTATTATCTCGAAAACCTCTTACAGAATCCGAACCACCTGCTCTAAATTTTTCAAAAAAAGGCAGGTCTGTCGTACTACCAAAACTATCTCCGTAACCTATTTCGGAACGTGTAGCTAATGTAAATGTTTCATTTATCGGGTAAAGCCAAATATGTTCATGACTGGCTTTATAATACTCTAAGTCACTCCCTGGAAGCGAAAATTCAAACCTTGCCCTTTGTAAAAAACCCTTAGTACCAAACGTTCTTCTATTCCGACTATCATGAGTATAGATGCCAGTTAAATTCAAATTCAAATAATCATCACCGTTGTCATCTAGAAATGATAAAATCTCATCTGAAGAGCTAGTACTGGTTCTAATCTCCGTAGTTCTAATATCTCCAATCACACTCACTCTATCAATTTCTGTCAACGGAATTCCGTAATTTGCACGAAGACTAAATTGATCAGAATCAAAATCCGAAATATCTGCTTCTTCAGCATCAGTTGAAATATAACTAAATCCAAATCCTCGACTCACTCCATCAATCGTATAAAAAGGGTCACTGTATGAGAAATCGTATACAGTATTCACCTGACTAGTATTAATTCTAAATGCAACTTGCTTACCCGTGCCCAAAAAATTATCTTGGCTAACACTGGTCGTCACAACAGCGCCCTGACTATCAGATAATCCAGCACCAATTGAAAAACTTCCTGCCAGCCTCTCAGCAACAGTAATATTTATGTCGACAAAATCATCCTCTCCAGGCAATCTCACTGTATCGATTTCAACATTTTCAACGAAAGCTAAGCGCTGAATACGTTGTCGTGAAGCTTCAATTCCCGACTGCGAATACCAACCGCCCTCCATTTGTCTTAACTCTCGTCGAAATACTTCGTCACGACTATATTGATTTCCAATTATGTTTATTCGACGTACATAAACTTTTTTCCCTGGATCTATAAAAAAAGTTAGATCAACTGTTTTTGTTTCTTCATCTACTTTAGGCACAGGATTCACTCTTGCAAAAGCATACCCATCAGCACCGAGGCGTGTAGAAATTCGGTTAGAAGATGCAACTATTTGACTGCGTGAAAATATTTCACCCACCTCTACCACGAGCAAATCCTTTAACTCCTGCTCAGGAACATCAAATGATCCAGCCAAACTCACATTAGCCAAGGTATATTGATCACCTTCGTTAATATTGATTGTTACAAAAATATCTTTCTTATCAGGCGTAATTGAAACTTGAGTAGAATCCACAGAAAAATTCAAGTAGCCTGTATTGAGATATTGTGAACGGAGCGTCTCTAAATCTGCAGACAATCTCTGCTTGGAATATTTATCAGCATCAGACCAAATCTTCCAAAATGGTTTGTTTCCAGATTCAAATTCTTTTTTTAACTTCTTTTCTTTATAGATTGTATTACCAACAATGTTTACATCTTTTATTTTTGCAGCTTTACCTTCTGCAATTTGAATTTTTACATCAACTCTATTTCGTGCAAGTTCTGTCGTTAGAGTTTTTATCTGTACGTTGTACTTCCCTCGTGCAAAATACTGCTGCAACAATTCATTCTCCAATCGATCTAAGACTGATCGATTCAATACTCTACCAGGTGCAATGCCTATGTCGGTCAGACTCTCAATCAATTGCTCATCAGGAATATCTTTATTACCGATAATATCGAGCGAGGCAATTCCTGGACGCTCCTTTACATCTACGATGAGAACAGAATCCTCAAGACGCAACACAACGTCACTAAATAATTCGGTTTTATATAGTTCACGAATTACCTCGGCAGAATCAGTCGCAGTAAAGACATCTCCAACCTTCACAGGTATATAAGTAAAGACAGTTCCCGGTTCAATCCTTTCGAGTCCTTCAATCACAATATCTCGAATCTTGAAAGGTTCTGCACTTGCCGCACCAGCAAAAAACAATACAACTGTTAGGATAAATACTTTTATTATTCTTATTATCACGTTTATCTTTCAATTCAATTAACTAAATACACGTTGAAAATCATTATAAAATGCCAATGACATCAATCCAGCCAACATGAAAATACCAATTTTTTGCCCGATTATTTGCGTCGCATCAGAGACGGGGCTACCTTTAACAATCTCGATCATGTAGTACAACAAATGACCGCCATCCAAAATCGGCACTGGCAAGAGGTTAAGTATACCAATACTGATGCTAATGATCGCTAAAGTACTGAGAAATGTCGCTAAACCAAGCTGAGCCGAAATACCCGCATACTCCGCTATAGAGATTGGGCCACTAATATTCTTAACAGAGGCTTGACCAGTTATTAGCTTGCCAAGCAGTTTAACCGTCAGCACACTCATATCAAGTGTTTTTGTTGCTCCTTTGGCAATGGCAGCAAACAAATCTTCACGAATTGTGATTTGGCGCTTTTCACGTTCCATTTCATTTATCCAAGGATAAGCACCAATTCTGCCTATTTTTTGACCATTTACTTCTTCAGCGCTTGGAATTAAATCCATCTCTATCTGCTCAGAATCTCTAAGCACTTTCAATGCGATCGCCGTCGAAGGATTAGCTTGGACTATTTTCACCCAATGTGCCCAATCCAACACAACTTTTCCATTCGCGGTGATAATTGCATCTCCATGTTTCAAGCCTTGCGCTTCTGCAGCACTATTAGGTGTGAATTCACCCAATTTTGCCTCAAGATTTAAACGCCAAGGTTCTACACCAATCTTCTCTAGTGGACTGCCCTCATCAAGAAGTGCTTTAGTATCAGATAGATCAAGCATGACTGCTGAAACATTTTGTTGAAGATCTCTTTTTCGAACACTCACGACACCTGTCTTCAAACCTTGATTAATCATTTCAATGCTTGCCTCTTCCCAAGTAGCAACAGGCTGATCATTAATCTGCATGACAATATCACCAACATTCAAACCTGCTTCATAAGCAAGACTATCTTTCTCCACTTTACCGACTTCAGGAACATATCCCTGAACACCAACCATATACATACAAGCATAGGCAAACACAGCAAATATAAAATTAAAGAATGGCCCTGCAGCCGCAATCGCAAACCGTGAACCAACAGGCTGACGATTAAATGCAAGTGGGCGCTCATGAACATCAACATCACCTTCGCGTTCATCCAACATTTTGACGTAACCGCCAAGGGGTATTGAAGCAAGCACATACTCTACACCGCTTTTTGGTGAAACATAACGCAGCAAAGCACGCCCAAATCCAACAGAAAACCTCAGCACCTTAACACCAAGAATTCTAGCAACAATGAAATGACCAAACTCATGTACCGTCACAATCACACTCACGGCAACAATAAAAGACACAACACTGATTAACACGTTATTCATAATTTTTAGGATTAGCTGGCTAACTGTTTAATTTTCTGAGTGGCGACTTGACGTGCATATTGATCAATTTCCAATATAGCTTCGACGCTATCCGCCGCAACTGGTTCCAATTTTTCTACAACACTGGCAACGACATCATAAATTTGTGGAAATTTAATCTTTCCATCCAAAAACGATTGTACTACTTCTTCATTCGCGGCATTCATAATAGCGGGGCAAGTACCTCCAGTTTTTTGCACTTCAACCGCTAATCGCAGACAAGGGAAACGCTGTAAATCAGGGACAAAAAATTCTAAACCACTGTGCTTTGTAATATCTAATCCATCCACACCTGAATTAATACGAGCTGGCCAAGCCATGGCGTGGGCAATGGGTACGCGCATATCTGGAAAACCCATATGCGCAAGTATTGACCCATCATTATAGGTCACCATTGCATGTACAATAGACTGAGGATGAATGACCACCTTGAGCATAGACACATCGATCGAAAACAACAAACATGCTTCGATGACTTCTAAACCTTTATTCATCATCGTGGCTGAATCCACCGAAATCTTTCTACCCATTTTCCATTTAGGATGAGCACAAGCTTGATCTGGTGACACCTCTAATAATTCAGGTAATGGCGTATGCAGAAAAGGCCCTCCAGAAGCAGTCAACGTCACCTGATTAATACCTGATTTAATCTGTGTATTTGCAAGATTATGCATACATTGAAATACTGCATTGTGTTCACTATCAATTGGCAATAGCGTTGCATGATATTGCTTAGCAAGTGCAATCAATAATTCACCCGACATGACTAAGGCTTCTTTATTCGCAAGTAATATTGTTTTCCCTGCCTTGGCAGCCGCCAATGTTGACAATAGCCCTGCACCACCAACAATGGCGGCCATCACACAATCCACATCAGACAAAGAAGCAATTTCAATCAAACCTGCTTCTCCAACAATCAGTTCAGGCACTGCGTCTAACTGTGAAGATTTACGTTTAAATTCTTCTGCAGCTTTTTCTTCTGTTAATACCACATAGGCTGGTGAAAACTTTTTTGTTTGCTCAAGTAGCTCATCAACAGAGCGTCTAGCTCCTAGTGCGACCACATGGAATTTATCTGGATTTCTTTTAATCACATCCAAAGTGCTTTTACCTACACTGCCTGTACATCCGAGAATGGCTACGCCTTTTGACTGACTGTTTTCGCTCATGCCTAATACATCCAATACAAGCCCAACATGAACCCAGGAGACGCTGCTAACAAGCTGTCTATTCTATCTAGGACTCCGCCATGACCTGGAATCAAAAAACCACTATCCTTTTTGCCAGCATTTCGTTTGAGCAAACTCTCAAATAAATCTCCAACCACAGATATCAGTGCACTCAATACACATAAGATTACAAAATAAAGAGCAACACCCCATGACAACTGTTCTTGCCATAACCAAATACCCAGCAATGAAAATATAAATGTGCATACCATGGCACCCAAGACACCTTCACGAGTTTTACCTGGGCTCAACTGTTCAGCAAGTTTGCTCCGACCAAATTTCTTGCCGGTAAAATATGCACCAATATCTGCCACCCAGATCAACACAAATAAAAACAAAAGCAGTGCTGGTTTTTGTTGGTGTAGCCCTGTCATCGCTAACCAACCCACAACGATAACAAAATAGCCACTGTAATGAAGGAAGCCGTCTAATAGATAATTCCCAAGCCAGGAAGATTGATAAAATGACAACAAAAGCAATATAAACACCCAGTAAACACTGCCTAACAGCATCATTAAACGCATGTGCCCTTCTTCAAGAGCAAACCAACAAACAAACATTAAGCTTGCACAAACCAATACATAAATGATTTTTGCTGGTAATGTTTTAGCTACCATCGTGGACCATTCCCAAGCACCTGCCAACGCCACTATCGCTAACAAGCCTGCGAGCCATTCATTTGGCAACATCAATACTGATAGCACCATAATAGGCGCTAAAATGACTGCCGTGATGACTCTTTGTTTAAGCACTGGGATTAGTTTCTACTTGTTCTTGGGTAAGACCAAATCTTCTTTTGCGTTGGCTAAATTGCTCTAAAGCCATATGTAGCTGTTGTTCGTTAAACTCTGGCCAGAAAACATCAGTGTAATAAAACTCTGTATAGGCCATCTGCCAAATCAAAAAATTACTTATTCTTTGTTCACCAGCCGTTCGTATAAACAAATCAGGATCGGGAGTTGTGCCAGTAGAAAGATAAGCAGAAAACGCCTGCTCATTTATATCTTCAATCTTTATCTTCTTGTCTTGCACATTTTGACAGATGTTTTTACATGCCTGCACGACATCCCAACGACCACCATAGTTGGCAGCAATATTTAATAAAAATTTATCGTTATTGCCAGTTAGCTGTTCTGCTTCCTCGATTTTGTCTTGTAGCTTTTGACTAAACCCGGATCGATCCCCAATGAACTTTAGTTGCACACCATTTTCTTTCAGCTTACCTACTTCTTTTTCCAACGATGAGACAAACAAATCCATCAATGACACTACTTCAGCTTTCGGCCGATTCCAGTTTTCACTACTGAAGGCAAATAAGGTAAGCACTTTAACACCGGCCTTTGCACACGCTTCAATTGTGTTTTGGACAGCCTTAACTCCTTCTCTATGCCCAGCTGTTCTAGGTAAGAAACGCTTCTTAGCCCATCGACCATTGCCATCCATAACAATAGCGACATGGTGTGGTATAGATGATTTTTTTGACATGATAATAATTGTCGCATTCCTAGCAAATCAAACACGACATATGGATGAATTAAATTTCCATTAATTCCTTTTCTTTCGCAGCGAGCAAATCATCAATTTCGTGGATATGCTTATCCGTTAACTTTTGTACTACCTCTAATGCACCGCGCTCATCATCTTCAGAAATTTCTTTTTCTTTAACTAATTCTTTTAAGTCTGCATTTGCATCACGTCGAATATTCCTTACAGCCACTTTGCCTTGCTCTGCTTCTTGTCGCACCAATTTAACAAAATCTTTTCTGCGCTCCTCGGTCAACGCAGGCAACGGTACTCGAATTACATCACCGGATGTTACTGGGTTGAGTCCCATATCAGAGCTCATAATGGCTTTTTCAATCACCGGTACTAAAGCTTTTTCCCATGGAGATACTGCCAATGTACGCGCATCTTCAACAGACACGGTTGCTGCTTGAGCAATAGGCACTTCTGAACCATAGTAGTCGACCATCACATGGTCCAATAAACTCACGTTTGCCCGCCCTGTACGAATCTTAGTTAATTCGTTTTTTAATGATTCAATGCTTTTCCCCATACGAACATCTGCATCTTTTTTAATATCTTCTATCATTTCTAATCACTCACTACTGACGTACCTACATCTTCGCCTAGCGCTATGCGTTTAAGGTCGCCTTGGTTAAACATATTAAATACTCTAAGCGGAATCTTATTATCTCTACACATCACAATGGCAGTGGCATCCATTACGCTAAGTTTGTCGCTCAGCACCTGATCATATGTGAGTTGCTTATATAATTTTGCACTTGAATTAATCGCAGGATCTGAATCATAAACGCCATCAACCTTAGTGGCTTTTAACATTAAGTCCGCATTAATTTCTGTTGCTCTTAAGCTCGCAGCAGAATCTGTCGTGAAATATGGATTGCCAGTCCCTGCGGCAAATACAACGACACGCCCTTTCTCCAAATGGCGTATTGCCCGACGTCTAATATAGTCTTCACATACTTGATTGATTTTTAGCGCAGACATAACTCGACAGTATTGACCTTCTCTCTCAATTGCATCCTGAAGTGCCAAACAGTTAATCACTGTTGCAAGCATACCCATGTGATCGCCTGTGACTCGATCCATGCCCCCTTGAGCTAGACCAGCGCCACGAAAAATATTTCCACCACCAATAACAACTGCCACTTGAACATTCAAACGAATTAATTCATTTATTTCTTTTGCCACACGTGTAATGACTTTTGGGTCAATACCATAATCGAACTCACCCATCAGCGCTTCACCGCTTAACTTTAGTAATATTCGCTTGTACTTAGGCTTTTCTGACATCAGCTAATCACCAATAATAAATGTAGATATGCAGGAACAAAAACGGGGGCTTAGCGCCCCCGTTTTGTATTTCTAAACTTAGCCGTTTTTGACTTGAGCCATGACTTCTTCGGCGAAGTTTTCAGTTTTCTTCTCAATACCTTCGCCAACTTCATAACGATGGAATGAGGTAACGCTTGCTGTATTTTCTTTCAGCAATTTTGCAACTGACTTATCTGGGTCTTTCACAAACGGCTGGCCCATCAAAGTAATTTCACCAAGGAATTTCTTGATTTGACCACCGACCATTTTTTCTATGATCTCAGCAGGCTTGCCGCTACTTTCAGCTTTAGCCATAAAGATCTCTTTCTCTTTCTCTAATAGCTCTGAAGAGACGCCACTTTCATCGACACATGCAGGCTTGCTTGCCGCAATGTGCATAGCAATATCTTTGCTTAGGTCGTCGTTGCCATTTTCCATTTCCACCATGACACCAATACGACTTCCGTGCATATACTTACCAAGCACACCATTTTCAGAAGATACTTTTGAAAAACGTCGCACTTGAATGTTTTCACCAATTTTACTTACTAGCGCAAGTCGTGTTGTCTCAACAGTTTCACCGCTGGCTAAAGTTGCATTCATCAATGCATCAACGTCAGCGAGATCTTGAGATAAAGCAACTGAAGCAACTTCACTACTAAAGTTCAAAAAATTCTCATCCTTGCCAACAAAATCAGTTTCGCAGTTCACCTCTAATATGACACCACTTTTCGCATCATCACTGATAGAGATAATCACAGCGCCTTCTGCAGCAACCCGTGACGCTTTTTTATCTGCTTTTGCTTGACCAGACTTGCGCATTAATTCGATAGCAGCATCCATATCTCCGCCACTTTCGCTTAATGCTTTTTTGCATTCCATCATGCCTGCGCCTGTACGTTCGCGCAGTTCTTTTACCATTGCAGCTGTAATTTGCATATCTAAAACCTTATATATTAAATGTAACTTTTACTCAGCAGCTTCTGATGCGTCCTTCTCATCACTCGCTTCTTTTGCCTTTGGCTTTGGTGCTGCTTTCTTCTTCACAGCCGCTTTCTTTTTCGCAGCCTTCTTCGGCTTAGGCGCTTCTTCAGCTTTAGACTCGTCAACTTCAACAAACTCGTCTTCGTCGCCAGTTAAAGTCTGTGTACTTGCTTTTGCCGTTAAAATGGCATCTGCCGTTGCTGACGCATATAACTGAATGGCGCGAATTGCATCATCGTTACCCGGAATTACATAATCGACTCCATGAAGAGGATTATTGGTATCCACAACAGCAACCACTGGAATGCCTAGCTTTGCGGCTTCTTTAATTGCAATCTCTTCATAACCAACATCGATAACAAAGATCACGTCTGGAAGCACGCTCATGTTCTTAATGCCACCTAAACTACGGTGTAATTTTTCAACATCACGACGGATAGTCAGTAATTCTTTTTTACCCAAGCGCTCAGAGCCATTGCCCTCTAAAGTCTCTTCTTGGTCTTTTAGACGCTTAATTGACTGCTTTACTGTATGAAAATTAGTCAGCATTCCACCTAACCACCGGTGGTTCACATAAGGCATACCGCAACGCTCAGCTTCTGCTTTGATGGTATCGCGGGCAGAGCGTTTTGTGCCGACAAACAACACTTTACCGCCATTTGCAGCCATTTTTCCCAGGTAATTCAAGGCATCGCTAAACATCGGCAGCGATTTCTCTAAATTGATAATATGAATCTTATTGCGCTCCCCGAAGATATAAGGGGCCATTTTAGGATTCCAGTAACGGGTTTGATGCCCGAAATGCACGCCAGCTTCTAACATCTGGCGCATAGTGACGTCAGTCATGATATGTTTACTCCTGTAAGTAAGGGTTTTATACGTCCGCAGCCCCCATTCAGTAACCGATCGAGGATTTCTCCTAGCAATTGGCACCCCACTGAATGTGTCGAGCATGCGTGTAAATTTAAGATTTGCGCTTATCGCGCGCGCTTTATACCATAATCTGCTGAAATCAACAATTTAGAATTAATAAAAAGGACTTTGCTGGCACAATATTATGCCTATCAACATAAAAACACCTGATGAAATAGAAAAGATGCGGACAGCGGGCCGACTCGCCTCAGAAGTCCTTCAGATGATCGGTGATCACGTCAAACCTGGCGTCACAACTCAAGAAATCAACGATATTTGTCATGACTTTATAGTGAATACTCAGCAGTCGATTCCTGCTCCACTCAACTATCGAGGTTTTCCTCGCTCGGTCTGTACATCTATTAACCACCAAGTCTGTCATGGTATTCCCGGTGATCGCGTCCTCAAAGATGGCGACACCGTTAATATTGATGTCACCATCATTAAAGATGAATTCCATGGTGATACAAGCAAAATGTTTTACGTTGGCAAACCTACCGTTAAGGCTCAACGCTTAATTGACTTAACCTATGAAGCTATGTGCACTGGCATCAAGATGGTAAAACCCGACGTCTCGTTAGGCGACATTGGTCATGCGATCCAAACATTAGTTGAGAAGAATAAATGCTCAGTGGTAAGAGAGTATTGTGGACACGGCATTGGAAAAAACTTCCACGAAGACCCTCAAGTCCTGCACTACGGCAAACCCAATAGTGGTGACAAATTAGTTCCCGGTATGACATTTACTATTGAACCTATGGTCAACGCGGGTAAACGACATGTTCGCCTGCTGCCTGATCAATGGACAGTTGTCACCAAAGACCATAGTTTATCGGCACAATGGGAACATACAATTCTAGTGACAGATGATGGCTTTGAGGTACTAACCAAACGCCCTGAAGAGTCCTGGGCATAAATGCCAAACTTAACACCTCCACCAGCATTTATTTCTAAATATGCCTGGTGGCCCACTGAAGATAGTCAATGGGTTGAATTCAAATCGTCTCCACAGAAGCATAGAGAATTTATTCAAACCATTCAGACAGCTGTCATTGATGCTTTTAAATCCGGCACTGCCACTTCAGAAGTCATTATTGGTTATGCCATTACGATTGATTATCTACTTTGGTATGCATGGTTTACTCACGATCTGCATAAATCAAATGCAACACTTCTGGCTGTAGGCGGGTATGGACGTGCCGAACTTCATTTGCAATCTGATATCGACCTGATGGTTCTATTGGACAGCAACTTCGATGACCAAGACAAAGAAAAAATATCTGCATTTTTAACTTTCCTCTGGGATAGTGGATTAGACATCGCCCATTCAGTTAGAACGGTAAAAGAAGCAGTCACCGAATCTAAAAGCGACATCACGGTGATCAGTAGTCTGTTAGAAGCAAGGGCATTGTGCGGAAATATCGCTTTATTTAATGAGCTACAAAAGGCGACTGCAAACAACAAAATATGGAGCGGCAAAAAATTTTACTATGCTAAAAAAGAAGAGATGCAAGCTCGCCACAAAAAATATGGCGACACTCTGTATCAACTAGAACCTAACATCAAAGAAGGACCAGGTGGATTACGTGATATTCAGTTTATCAACTGGGTCACAAAGCGGCACTTTGGTAATCGCTCTCTCACAGACTTAATAGGTCAAGGTTTTCTCAAGGAAAAAGAATACGATCTATTAAGACACGCCCAAGAATATTTATGGAAAATCCGTTTCTCTTTATACCTAATTACACGCCGCAAAGAGGAACGCTTACTGTTTGACTACCAAGTAGAGCTTGCCCGCGAGGCAGGCCATAACGACACAAATTCAAATCTTGCCGTTGAACAGTTTATGCAGAATTACTATCGTCATATTAGCGAATGCTTCAAATTAATTGAACTACTGCAACAACATTTTGAAGAAACACAGCTTCCCAGGTTAAGTTGGAAACGCAAGAAAACTATTGGCAGCCACTTTTATTCGACAGGAGAAGTGCTGCATATAAAAGATGAAAGCACACTAAAAGAGAATCCATCCATCTTACTTAGTTTGTTTTTGACAATACAGACGCACGAGCACTTAGATAAAGTTGGCAGCGAGACCATTCGCTTGATTCGCGACAATACACATTTAATTGACGAGGATTTTCGAAGCAACGAAACACATAGAAAATTATTTATTGATATCTTACGTCAACCTAGATTCGTCGCAAGAGAACTAAAAAGAATGCACTATCTGGGTGTGCTTGCGGCTTATTGGCCTGCCTTTGCGCGCATCGTTGGGCGCATGCAATATGATTTATACCACGTATACACTGTCGACCATCACATACTCACGGTATTGCAAGAAGCAAGAAACCTTGGTCACAAGAAACGCACTGAAGACGACATCAGCGCCATCTTTTACAGACTCCCTAAACTTGAAATCTTATATCTAGCTGCATTGTTCCATGACATTGCTAAAGGACGCGACGGTGACCACTCCACCGAAGGCTCTCAAGATGCTATCGATTTTTGCCTTGCGCATGGGTTAAGCCAATACGACACATCACTCGTTAGTTGGCTGGTAGAAAACCATCTAGTCATGTCCGTGACCGCACAGCACAAAGATTTAAGCGACCCAAGTGTGATACAAAAATTTGCAGACATCACTTCAAGCACCACACGATTGGATTATTTATACCTGCTCACCATTGCTGATATCAAAGGCACAAATCCCACATTGTGGAATAGTTGGCGTAAAACCTTACTTGCCGACCTATATAAATATACTTCTTTTCAATTGCGCGCAGGCATGCCACGAGATACCAGTGCAATTCTAAATGACATACAGACATCCGCACTCGAGCTGTTAACACAAAAGGGGTACTCCAAAGAAAGTTGCAAAACTTTATGGTCACATCTGAGTGATGATTATTTCTTAAGACACACAGATAGCGAAATCGCTTGGCAAACAGGTATTGTGCTTAATACGAAAGACAAATCTAAAACCCAAGTTCATATTCATCATTTAATTCGTAGAGGTTGTTCAGAAATCTTCATCTACAGCACAGATAAAAAGTTTTTATTCGCCAACATCACAAAGTGCTTATATGAGCTTAATCTCAGTATTTTAGATGCTCGCATTATCACTTCTAATGATGGCCATGCATTAAACACGTTTACAGTTGTCGACAAAAATGAACAAGCCATTACCGATAAAGGCACCTGCAAACAAATTGAAGAAAAAATTATCAGTACTTTAGACGCAGACACACTCACAGATAATGCAGCTTCACAATTTATTTCTAGCCGACTCCGTCACTTCCAGGTTGAGCCCGTTGTTACAATTAAAAATGCACGTCATTTGGATCACACAAGTTTGCATATTCACGCAAGCGATCACCCTGGACTACTCGCTGATGTCGCCCAAGTGTTTGCTTTACATGAAATTAGAGTGATTAGTGCGCGCGTCAGCACATTGGGCGAAAAAGTTCATGACATTTTTTACATTACCGACAAACATGACCAGAAAATACTAGATAATGAAGAGCAACAAGCCTTAATTGATCTAATTATTGAAAAAATCAGTGTGTCGCCAGACAATATTCCAACCAGCATTAGCTTTTAACCTCAGCACATTCACCATGGACCCAAATTTAAAAAAGCTACACCCTTACCCTTTTGAAAAATTACGCAATCTTTTTTCTCAGGGCACTCAGCCTAATGACATAGAGAACATCAATCTGTCTATTGGTGAACCGAAAAGTCCCACACCGGATTTCATCAAACAAGCCATGAGTGATGGCTTAGACTACCTCGCAAATTATCCAAAAACAAAAGGTGAACCATCATTACGTGCTGCGATTGCAAACTGGTTAATTAACCGATTCGCATTGCCAGCAGGATCTATCGATCCCGAACAAAATATTCTGCCCGTCAATGGAACGCGCGAAGCATTATTTGCGATTGCACAAACGGTTATCGACCGCAATCAACATGCCAAAGTACTTATTCCGAATCCTTTTTATCAAATATATGAAGGGGCGGCTTACTTGGCCGGTGCTGATCCAGTGTATATCGATTTCAGCGTGATTAATAATGAAGTCCCCGGCATTGACGCCATTGACGAACAAACCTGGCAACAAACTCAGTTAATCTATATATGCACGCCCTCCAACCCCACAGGCGACATCATCCCACTGGCAAGTATGCAAAAGCTATTGAGGTTAGCCCATCAATATGACTTTATCATTTGTTCAGATGAATGTTATTCAGAAATTTACACGAATGAAAACAACCCGCCTCAGGGGCTGTTACAAGCCAGTCTCGCCAATGGCGATGACCATTATCAACGTTGCTTAGCCTTTTATAGTTTATCCAAACGCAGTAATGCGCCTGGATTGCGATCAGGGTTTGTCGTCGGTGACACGGAGCTTATTGCTGAATTTCTCAAATATCGCACTTACCATGGTTGCGCGATGCCAATGAGTACCCAGCTCGCCAGTGCCGCTGCCTGGGGAGATGAAAGCCATGTACAAACCAATCGCGCGCGTTACCAACAGAGTTTCCGTTATGCGATCGAAGAAATTTCCAAAGAAATTGAAATTCAGCAACCTCAAGCGGGATTTTATTTGTGGCTACCCACTCCAATAGATGATGAACAATTCGCTCTTGGGTTATACTCCCAACAAAATGTCACGGTGCTGCCCGGCAAATATCTTGCGCGTTCAGTGAACAATCATAATCCAGGCACCAATCGAGTCAGAATTGCATTAGTCGCCACTCCCCAAGAGTGCCAAGCGGCTGCACAAAGAATTACTACCTATATAAAAAGCATAAGTTAAGGAAAATTTAAATGAGCAATATTCAAGATATTATCGAAGGCGCATTCGAAGACCGCGCAAACATTTCACCCAGCAATGTCAGCAGTGAAGTTAAAGTCGCCGTGATTGATGCCATCGGTCAGCTTGATTCTGGACAAGCACGCGTAGCAGAAAAAGTGAATGGCGAGTGGATTGTTAATGATTGGTTAAAAAAAGCCGTACTCCTCTCATTTCGTATTGAAGAAAATAGCGTCATGCCTGGCGGCGCGGCTCAGTATTACGATAAAGTCCCACCAAAATTTGCCAGCCAATCAGCTGAAGAATTTGAAAAAATGGGTGTGCGTATTGTGCCTAACGCAATGGCAAGACGTGGATCTTACGTCGCACCTAATACTGTCTTGATGCCTAGCTTCGTTAACATCGGCGCGTATGTAGACTCAGGCACCATGGTAGACACATGGGTAACTGTTGGCTCGTGCGCACAAATTGGTAAGAACGTTCACCTGTCTGGTGGTGTTGGCATTGGTGGTGTATTAGAACCCTTACAAGCCGCCCCGACCATCATTGAAGATAATTGCTTTATTGGTGCGCGCTCCGAAGTCGTCGAAGGCGTCATCGTTGAAGAAGGTGCCGTGATCTCAATGGGTGTGTATATCGGCAAGAGCACCAAAATTTATAACCGCGAAACGGGCGAAGTCACTTATGGCCGTATTCCTGCAGGCTCTGTTGTCGTCTCTGGCAACTTACCTTCGAAAGATGGCAAGTACAGCTTGTACTGCGTTGTTATCGTCAAGCAAGTAGATGAGAAAACACGCAGCAAAGTCGGCATTAACGAATTACTTCGCAGCATCGACTAACTTCCATGATCACCGTCTACGGTATTAAAAACTGCGATACTGTCAAAAAAGCATGTAACTGGTTATCGACAAACAACATCGACTACCAGTTTCATGACTTTCGCAAAGATGGCTTAACACAAGCTAAAATCAAACAATGGACAAGCAAAGTCGATTGGGAAATATTACTCAACCGGCGAGGCACCACCTGGCGTAAACTTACAGATCAGGAAAAAGAAAGCATTAACAAAACTAATGCTATTAAATTAATGGGTGAACAACCCACATTAATTAAACGCCCGGTCATTGAACACAGTAGTGATGTGCTTGTTGGTTTTTCTGAAGATACATACAAAAATACATTTTAAACAACATAAACCAATCACGTGAGCAAAACAGTAGAACTAAGTCAGCAGCTGATACAAAAACCTTCCGTCACTCCCAAAGACGAAGGCTGCCTGGATTTACTCGCTGAACGATTATCTGCCAGTGGATTTGCAACCGAACATTTACCTTTTGAAGATGTCTCCAATGCTTGGATTCGCAAAGGCACCGAGGTGCCCTTATTTGTATTTGCTGGCCATACCGACGTTGTCCCTACTGGGCCTGAAGATCACTGGACTCATCCTCCCTTTGCCGCCACGATAATTGACGGTCAACTACACGGTCGCGGGTCTGCTGACATGAAAACCGGCATTGCAGCTATGGTGATTGCGGTTGAAGAATTCGTCAAAGAAACGCCTGATCATAAAGGCTCCATTGCCTTTTTGTTAACAAGCGATGAAGAAGGCCCTTCGATTAATGGGACGGTCAAAGTGGTTGAGCATCTACAAAACAATCAAGTCAATATTGACTACTGTTTGGTTGGTGAGCCTTCCAGCACTAATATGGTGGGCGACGTTATCAAGAATGGTCGTCGTGGCTCGCTGTGTGCACACCTCAAGGTGATCGGCAAACAGGGGCATGTAGCCTATCCTCATCTTGCCAACAACCCAATTCATATTATTTCTGATTTGTTAGCAGAGCTAACCAATATTGAGTGGGACAAAGGAAACGATCACTTCCCAGCGACTACTTTCCAAATTTCCAATATTCAATCTGGCACAGGTGCAGAAAATGTCATTCCTGCCACGGCAGAAGCCTCATTCAACTTGCGCTTTTCCACCGAAATTACTGCAGACGAAATTAAACAACGGATTGAACAAGTTATCCAAGACAAAAACATTCAACATGAACTGACTTGGCGACTATCAGGCCATCCTTTTTTAACACCTGAAGGCAAACTCGTAGACGCATGCCAACATGCAATTAAACATGTCACTGGCACGAACACGGAATTATCTACTGGCGGCGGCACATCAGATGGCCGCTTTATTGCCCCAACTGGTGCAGAAGTAGTAGAACTGGGCGTGACTAACGCGACAATTCATCAAATTGATGAACACACTGATATTGATCAACTGAATCAACTAAAGAATATTTACAAAGAAGTCATTAAGTCACTACTTAGCTAACGCTATCCATTTCTTCGAAAGCAATCTTTTTACTGCTTAAGCATTTGCCACCAAAATTGCACCCGCCACGATTAATGCAGAGCCTGTTAACAATTTAATTGTATGAATATCTTTCCACTCACTGAATATTATCAAAGCCAGTAAAACGGCAACCAAGGTGTTCATATTGTACAGCGGGACCAGCTGAGAAATTGACACTTCAAAATTCAACAAAGTGTAAGCGACCAACCCAGTTGCAATCCCCCATGTTAATCCAAACACACAGGCATAAAGACCTGATTTAATCGAGAAATCAAACGAATTATCAAACAGATAGAAACCTACACCAACAATAGCCACACCCATTCCGGTTGCCACCAAATAGGCAGAAAGACTGATGCCAAGATTGGTGCTAATTTTTTGAAAAATCGCTGAGCCACCATAAATTAAAGCAGGCAACAAACCACCCAATAGCAAAGCTGTTGATTTTGACGTCATTGTAAGATCTCCTCATTAATGTCTAATGAATGGTTAATGCGTTGTCACTGATAAGCGCAACAGCCATCAATTAAAAATAGTTTTTGTCTAAATTAATCTTTAATTTAACTCGCCATTTAATCATGAGCGGTTATTTGGTAATTGACATTGTGGGCTTGTAAAAATCAATTGCATTCTTATATAAAACATTAATTGCGTGTTCTGGTGCGAATGTATCTACCACAAGCGCATAATCATCGTCACTGAATGGTCTCGCCGCACGTGTCGAGGGAAGATCTGTTCCAAACATCAATGAGTGCGGATTAGCAGAATACAATTCATTGAGAGTATTCTGGACATTAAAATCTACTCGGCCAAATCCCGACGCCTTGATGCGAACTCCCTTTTCAGCAAGTTTTACAAGTGTTTTCATGCTCGCTTTTGATAAACCCAGATGATCTATGCTAACCGCAGGCAAATTCACTAGCCTATGATAAAGATCATCAAGTTTCTTAGCATCGATGTACAACTCTACATGCCAGCCTACTACTTCATAGACGCGTTTAGCCATGCGATCAAGGTGCACCAGCTCCTCAGAACCACCGCGTTTGAGATTAAACCGAATAGCACGAACACCAGCATGGTGGAGCATAAAAAGATCTTCATCTGAAACCGTGGCTGGCAACTGAATGACACCGACATAAGATGGGCCGAGCTTCTTCAGTGCATCAATCAAATAGGACTGATCAAACGCCTGGAAAGAACCGGATACCACAACGCCCCCAAAGAGCGCGTATCCCTTCATGCGAGTTAAATAATCTTCACATGTGAATACGTCTGGTAGATAGCCATGATTGGATTCAAGCGGAAATCGGTTATCGATGATATGTAGATGTGCATCAAAGAGCTTTAAGTTTTGAGTCAATACAATTACCTTTTATAACTTTAAAACCACCTATCACCGTTAGCCTGAAGCGCGTAAATATAAGTTAGTTCTGCTTCCTAAAATCTTTGTTAAACGATGTTTCATAGGTAGCAAATCCCATATTCGTTTCAGAGTAATAGTGCGAATTGTTAGCGCTAAGGGCTACTCTTAATGTCGTGCTTGCGTCAGCCGGCACGGTCAATTCAACGAACCATTGCTTACTAGCTAAGTCACGTGTCGTCAATTCAAAAGGCCCGCTTTCTTGACCATCACTGGTAACGAAACCAACTGCAGCTTGCTGCAATGAATTGTTAGCATTTAGCAAGAGGGTTTGCTTACCATCAGAATTAGCAATTGTAATCGTTGATTTGAAGTTACCATTCTCCAAATCACATGCGCCGCTACTAAAACGGCAATTAGATTTAGCGATTAACTGATAAGTTTGTCCTGCAACAGCTTTTATTGGCTGCTCCTTAACGGTTAAATCAACCAAATAATAACTCGCAATTGCCAGAACAGGGGCAACAATCATTGCGGTTATGACATGTTTATTTTTAAAAAAACTCATTAGGCGCAGCGCTTATATCATTAGCGTTAACATACGCACCCTCCTTATCTATAGAAAGGTACGTGAATTAATCTTTATCTTTGCACCCTTGAGGCATCCTCATATGAATGCACCATAATTAACTATCCGGCCTATTCATAAGTGATACCGCAGGGCCTTCTCCATGTGGCGCGCGAATGTAATCCACTAAATCTTGCACTTTTTGTGGCGGTTCGGCCGTTAGCCTACACACAACAATAGCAACAATGAAGTTGACCAAAGCACCGACCGCACCAAAGGCATTGGGTTCAATACTTAAAAACCAATTAGGACTCATGTCACCTAAAAACGCCGTGCTCTGAACAAACATAATACCTTTGTGTTGGAAGACGTAAAACAAAGTAACGCCGATGCCCGACAACATGCCGGCAACTGCACCTGCGGTATTCATGCGCTTATAGAAAATACCTAACATTATGGCCGGGAAGATTGACGACGCCGCAAGCCCGAAGGCAAGCGCCACCGTTCCGGCAGCAAAATCGGGGGGATTAAAGCCTAAATAACCCGCCAATAACACAGTAAAGCCCATAGCTACCCGTGAAGCAATCAGCTCAGATTTCTCAGTGATTCTGGGCATAAAAATACCTTTAAGTAAATCATGAGAGATTGCAGATGAAATAGCGAGCAATAAGCCTGCCGCTGTGGATAAAGCTGCTGCTAAACCACCTGCTGCTACTAACGCGATTACCCAATTGGGTAAACCTGCAATTTCAGGATTTGCCAACACTAAGATATCGTTATCGATTTTCACCATTTCATTGCTGTTTTTGTCAGCACTGTATTGGATTCTACCGTCGCCATTTTTATCTTCGTATTTCAACAGACCCGTGGTTTCCCAGTTTTTAAACCACTGTGGGCGCTGATCATATTCTAAGTAATTGCCTGGCGTTGGTTCAATAGTGCTCATTAGATTTAAACGAGCCATGCCACCCACTGCCGGCGCTGTGGTGTATAAGATGGCAATAAACACTAATGCCCACCCAGCAGACTTTCGAGCATCTTTAACACTAGGTACGGTAAAGAAACGAATAATTACATGTGGCAAGCCTGCAGTACCAATCATTAGCGACAAGGTGTACACGAACATATTCAGAGTACTTCCTCGAGTTGATGTAGTGTACTCAGTAAAGCCGAGTTCAGTGACTACCTGATTCAGTTTATCCAGCACATAAGTTCCATCTGACAATAGAGTACTTCCCAAACCTAACTGAGGAATTGGATTACCGGTTAATGACAGTGAAATAAAAATAGCTGGAATGGTATAGGCAAAAATCAATACGACATATTGGGCAATTTGCGTATAGGTAATACCCTTCATGCCACCCAATACAGCATAGACAAAGACGATAAACATGCCAGTAGTTAAACCAAATTCGTAAGTGGTTTCGAGGAAACGACTAAAGGCCACGCCAATCCCTTTCATCTGACCAATCACATAAGTAACCGATGCCAAAATTAAACAAATGACCGCAACGACTTTAGCGAAGTTGGAATAATATCTATCACCAATAAATTCTGGCACCGTGAATTTTCCAAACTTGCGTAAGTAAGGTGCTAGACACATTGCCAACAAGACATAACCACCTGTCCAACCCACTAAGAAAACTGAGCCTCCGTAGCCTTGATAAGAGAAGCCAATCAAGCCCGCCATAGAAATAAATGATGCGGCAGACATCCAATCTGCACCGGTTGCCATTCCATTTGCTACAGGATGGACACCACCACCGGCGACGTAGAATTCTTTAGTTGATCCTGCTCGCGCCCATATGGCAATGCCTATGTATAGTGCGAAGGTAAGGCCAACAACAATATAAGTTAACGTTTGGAGATCCATGGCTAGTCATCTCCCTTTGCAAACTTGTCATCAAGGTCACTCATTGTTTTTGCGTAGTAAAAAATTATCACTACAAATAAGTAAATTGACCCTTGTTGAGCAATCCAAAAGCCCAATGGGTAACCGCCTAGGCGAAATTGGTTTAGAGTATCGACGAACACAATGCCACCTAAAAACGGCACTGCAAACCAAACCATCAAGAGCTTAACAATCAAACTTACATTGGCTTTCCAATATGCGTCAGCATTGTTGTTCTTCATGACAACCCCTCCCGAATTTTATTATATTTTTTATATTATTTTTATTATTTGTGATACGAGTCTACCCCACATAGTCAGGATGAAAAAGGGGAAAGCCCCTTGAACTAAAACTTTCTAAATGTTTATTATCGACTTAATAGTGGCGATTCAACGAGTTAGGAACTTCTCAATCATATTAGTTGAATATTAAATATATCAGCCATAGCAAAGCTAACAAATAGAATATAAAGAATCCCTAATATGATAAAGACTCATTTTCACGACTTCGCTTGTGAGCTAATTTCTTAAAATTAACAAAACCTGTTCGCCCCCATCTAACCCAAATTGAACCAGTGATTAATGCATTAATCACTAAATACAAAAGAGCTGCAATGATGACGAATATAAAGATTATTTGTATATTTCCCATAATATTTTAATTAGTTATTAGCAAGCACATATCTTGTGTCGCCACTCCGGCATAATAGAGGTCATCTATATTAATGACTTATAATATACTGTTAGCACGTAGTGATACCGTTCTGGATTTCTGCTTCTCATTTGAATTATTAAAGAAAAATTCCAAGTACCTCACAAAAAATGCATCAATTTTCTCATAGCTTCGTATTTGTGAAATCAGAATCATCTGTTAGCTTGGGGGGATTGATGATGGAATCTTCAAATAGAAAAGTCTATGCATACCAAAATTCGGGCAAGATCAGATTTATTAAATTTATTTCAGAAGGCATTAAGGCGATTGGCGAAGGAATCGAAAAACAGCATGATGAAGACTTAACGGTAAAGAAGAAATCTAAATAAAAACACAAATATTTGCTCTACTAATAAGTTAAGCAATACCTGTCTGCTATCGGCTCAAAAGCGGACATTCAGCTTCCCTTGCACTTGGGAACCTGCCAGGTTTTATTCCAATCAACTTTATAAGAGCGAAGCTTGCCCAATAATTTAGGGTCTCGTAGATTTATATATTCTTCTAGTTGGATATTATTAGATGATTGCAAATATTCGGCCATAAGCATCATTTGCTCATCAATTGCATGAGTTAACCTAGTTGACGCATTATCATTACATCCTGCTATCAAGTCTGATTTTATTTTTTGATAAGTGTCCTTATGTGTAAAAGCCAGTTTGGCCTGCACGCCATCTATAGACTTTGCGGTTTGTTCAGAGGCAATTTTACCTCCAAGCCAAAAAGAAGTTACGAGCGAGATAAATATTAGAAAAATTATCGCAATTAATTTCATAGTTTATTTAGTCATGTCTGTTTTCGGCTCAATAGCGGTCATTTAGTATCAATGCCTAATGAAGCGATAAGTTCATAATA
>JBGCFN010000053.1:0-27076 GCA_045106935.1 Gammaproteobacteria bacterium
AAAGTCTGTCGATAGTGCCATCACCGTTGATATCAATGCCTCTAACATCTGCAATGCCATTTGGTGTTCCGTCACCGCCTATGCCTGTATTAATTTTAACAAAGTCACTTGTTCCCCAAATACCATCTATGCCTTCATCGATGAATAACATATAGATAACTGCATCGCCGTCTACACTTGTGCTGTTGTATCCATTACCAAATACCGCAACCCATCTTTTGTTTACCCCATCCGGGGCATTACTCATTGCGATCAGTGGGCGCCCAAACGATAGGCCTAAATCTGCATCATCATCGGGACCAAACTCCCACAATACTTGATTGACTGGATCTTCTTCTGGACCGACATCAGTAATATTGAGTGCATAGTACCCTCGTCCACCGGCGCCTAAACCACCCACAATAATGGTCTTCCAACTTGGGCCTGATGCACCATCTGCTCTAATGTAGGCATCTTCAACGCTAGGTGTCGAATCTACAAAGAATTGATGCTTATAATTTGGGTCAGTCAATTCTGACAAATTTTCAAATACAAAGCTTGGCACATAAGCGAATCTTTCAATACCATTTGCTGCATTGAATACATGTAACATACCGTCATTCGCCGCCACTAAGACTGATGCGTCTCGACCAACTTGCTCTGATTGAAAATCAAAATAGGTTTCCCCTTCTGTACTAGGCCATGCGCCACCAAATCTGCCTACAGCTTGAGGTTGCCCGACAAATACCGGTGCGGCATTTGCAATGGTGCCCAATTTTGCATGATGGACTATGCCGCCACCGGTACTATCTGTTTCAGGCCGAATTCTAAACTGTCCATCCGTAAAACTAGTGCCTTCTCTTTCACTAAGCCCGCGTAAATAATCTAAACGCGCACTGCCTATGGGTAATGGCACTGCACTCGCCGGCTCAGGATTATTCAGTGCTGATTGTTGAGATGCGTCTAGATCATTAAATACAAATTCAATTCCATCATTTGCATTATTTGAGAAAGTAAAGATTGTTCTATTTGAATTACTTGCGCCATCTTCGTCGACTAGATCATCTAATTTTTCGGCAGCACTCCATAAAAAAATTGGTTCTGAACCATCATTTATATTCAAGCCACCAAGTGAATTGACAACAATTTCTTGTGCAACCAAATCACCAGCGTTGCTAAATGAATCATAGAATGTTCGATATATAACTAAGTTTGCACTAGTCGCTTGTGTATTTATTGCAATAGGCGTGGTGGAACCAATGCTTGCTGCGATCCTTTGAGATAAATCATTTGCCGCATCACTGACAGAAGTTGCTGAGACATCAATATACTTTCCACGTGCGTTGACAGTTGCATGAACTAAGTCTCTTAACAAATCTAAATCATTGTTAAGCGGGTCATTCCAAGGAGGACTCTCTGATACTGTACTTTTCAGTGTCGCTTGGACAGTGACAACATGTGTCTTTATATGTTGATGTAATCGATCCTCAGCCTCTATGTCAGAAGCATTAATATCTGATGGCTCAGGAACCACTTCATTTGGCAGACCGGGGTGCAAATCATCTTCATAAAAGGCAATCGCATAATCTGCAAAAGTATTGGCAACGTTATCTGCAAACGGTGGCCCATCAAATTCTGATGAATTATCTCCATCTCTATTATCATTTTGACCAGGAATATTTATACGATCATAAAAACCATCACTCGCTAATATCACATGGTTAGCCTGGCATGTGCCCGCCGGCGCTGATTGTGCAGGACAGTTAGGATTACCAGGATTAGATGCATTTATGCCAGGGAACACATCACTACTTTCGCAAGCTAAATAATTTCTTGTTTGTTGATAGCGCTCAGCAATTGGAGATTCCTCACCAACAATAGAAGGAATTGCTTGTGGGGTTGAGGAATATAGCGCGGCTAACAAGTCTCGCTTGGCTCCTTCAGTGGCGTTTACATTCAGTTCTTCGGCTTCTATGTTGTTTGCACTATTTATTTGGACTAACCCAACACGAGCATTGTTTTCATTAAATATATACTCGCCGAGTACTGCTTTAACTCGAAGATGACGGCTTCTATGGTAACTAAACCAGTTAGCAAAATTTTGTTGAATTTCAACGCTAGCCTCTTCAACAACCACTTCACTGTTTGGATCCAAAGTGAAATTTCCATTTTCATCACGACTACATGTGTAGTACCGATATTTATCTATAGCGGATGAAGACACTGGTGCTTGAGTAAAATCTACCGTTGCAGAGTCTGCTTTGTAAGGGTCTAGCGGGGCCGCATTTTCAGGCACATTTATAAATTCAGCGCCATCATCTCTAAAGCCTAACCATGGCTTGTATTCAATTGTAGGGTCGTAATAAAGCTTATTGAATGATGCACAACGAAAACGCCAGGATTCTTGATCGGCCACAAAACAATTATCCTGGTATTGATTGGGTTGACTAGCAGGAGCGGCCATCCCATAGGCGTAACCACCAAAGGCTGCCGCATTTAATTCACATCCAGGTCTTTGTTTAATTTGCAGCGCTGGATCAGCAGACCCAAAATTACTTCCATCTGAATCTGGTCCAAAAAATAAGCCTGCACTCAACACATCCGCAGTCATTATTTCAAAATCCATGCTGCCGGAATCATCTAAAAGTATCATGACATTTGCAGCCACTGTCGGTGTTAACTCCAGCGGTGTATTTGAAATATCTGGAATTTGCTGCAACGGCGCTGAAAAAGATAATGACGATAGCGCTAACGACACTAAAGATGCGCTTATAACACTACGCAAATGAATAGTACTTGCAAATAATTTTGTGTTTTTCATTTGACTAATTAGAGACTCCATACATCGCCTCTAGTACGACCACTGTATTATCTGACCCACCTGTTCCACGTGCGGTTATCTTAAACATCTCTATAATAGAATCTGTCGCATCTGAGCCATATGAATTATCTACATTCAGATTGTTATCAAGATTGGGTTCCACTGGGCCAATATGTTGTATGACATAACGCGGCTTTGATTTAACACCGCCCATCACATCAACTTCGACTGCACCACCACTACCGCTTCCTGTCCAATTCATCGCAGCCTCATTCCAAGCTTCATCAAACAAGTTTGCGAGTAACCCGTCTGATGGATCATCGTCAAAAGCACTAAGATTTAACGCGCCTTGAGTATCCAAATATGCTTCTGCTGCTCTAATAGCAGATTCTGCAGCTTCAAATGCAGTCACTTTATCTTTAGTGTTATTCGACATAAGTTCTTGTAGCCCAGATGACTGCATACTGGAAACTGCCAACAAGGTCATCACCGTTAGCATAATCAAACCAATGATGAGGACCACGCCATGCTGAGTTGTGTGATTTGGATATTTCATAATTTTAAAGGTTGCGAAGACTGACTGTCATGGATGACACATAGCGTTTACGTTTATCTTTCGCATGAGTAATCGTGCCTGGCGTCCCTTCAGGAACAATCGTTGCATTTCCGACGACATAGGTGTTTTCATCAACCCCGTCTGAATCTCGCAGACCATCTTCACTTGCAAATAATAAGTTCACTCTCACTGTGACGACATCCTGCCAATTCCCCACCAAACTAGTGCTATCAGCCTGTAAATAACGATCAGCCATTCCATCAGCATTCACATCAAGGCCATATAACAACTGCATGCTTTCTACGCCTTCTACTAACTCCTGTCTTACTGGTGCATTTTTTCTTGAGTTATTTACATTTAAATAGCGACGGTATAGAGAATTCCCTTCAGTTGAAGTTGACTCGCTGATGTAATAAGCCACGGCATGATAATTAGCTAGCTGTGAATCATTACTAAAAGTGGTATTTAAGTTGGTGGTCGTGTTTCCTGGAATTTCAGTGCCTGATACAGCAGCGATACTCACCTTTGTGGGATCACCTGCCTGAATTGCACCTGCTTGAAATAGTCTTGCTTCACGCGCATTACACGCGATCATTAAACTACCTGACTCTACCCAGGCTGATCCACCCAAATCACGTTGCATAATAAATTCATTATTTGCAGCATCGTAAAAATTCACTGCAGCAACTTGGCTACCAGCACGTAAAATTACTATAGAGTCTGAACCTGCCATCACTTCATTAGTGCTGTCATTAGGGAATGGGTTTGCGCCATTCTCAAACCCTTGAAGCGCATTTGCGAATAGAGATGCCCACCAGTCTGTCGAGTCAATTACACTTAACTGCGCTTGTGGTTGACTACATGGAATATAACCCGCCATTCGGATATCACGAGCCAACATGTCTGTGGAGAATCTTGAGTTCTCTTGAAGTCTAGACAAGCCTTCTGTCACTCGGTAGGTAGATTTAGTACCCAAATAAATCTGTAACACTCCACCAATGAGTAGCAAACTAAGCATTAGAGCTATCATTAGCTCAATGACCGTTAACCCTGCTTGTTGTTGGCGTAATTTCATCTCGGCTATAAATCCGTAAACATACTAACGGTATGCTGCTCGCCTGAAGTATCTGTCCAGCGCACAGTGACTTGTGTTTGTCCCGCCACGCGTTCAATTTGTCCATCACCACCAGGCAAAGTCGCTTGTGAAGCTAGCCCATTACAATAAGTTTCAGCTTGGTACTTGCCTAAGTGACATTTCCATTCAAGCAGATCCAGGTTCGCAATCTGATTGGGTGTGCAATCAGACGTCATACAATCAGGTGAAGGACTAGGCGGCACATCTCCAAAGTTTGTCGCATATGCCGAGGTGGCCGCTGTCGCTTGCTGTCGATTAGCTCTCATTCGATCAATCATGCTACTGGCTAATGAAGTTGCCTGAGTTCGCAAGTGGGCGTTATAGCTACTATTAATACTTTGCCCTTGCAAATTAGCTAACCCCAACAGCCCAATACTGAATACAACTAATGTAATCAGTATTTCTAACAAACTGAAACCTTGGTTAAAAAATTTATTCATGTTGCACAGTCACTAGAGCCTGCTTTATCAAGACGCGCTCTACCAAAGGTATTAATTGCTATTTTTCTTGATTTATTCGCATCATTTTCTTTACAGAGATGAATATTACCGGCAATCCCAGAAATTTGGCCTGAGGCGAGATAAGGAACGCTGCCACTACAGCAACCATCGCCTCTTAACGTCATGTTTGCAGGAAGTGAGTCACTCACCCATATCAATTCTTCTGTCGCAATTTGTCGTGTTCCATTGGCATTTCTGTCGACAAAAATTATCCAGCCATTTTCATATTGGTTGCCTACACAGGCTTCACCATCACTACTTGGGCAAATAGACACCCGCTGGTTTCTTTTAATAGCTTCACTTCTCGCCAATGACATAGAAGAAATAAACTGATTTATTCCACTGGTGAGTTGATTCCTCTCCATTAAACTTTGGAAAGATGGCACACCCACGGAAAGCATAACGGCGGCCACTGCAATCGTGAGCATTAACTCGATTATCGTAAAGCCAGCTAAGTGCTTATATTTTTTGAGCAATTGATTCATCTGTAAAAAATATACGATGTGTTTATGTAAACAACTAGCAACATGTAGATTTTTTAAAGTATAGAGGAATGTACGAAACTGAAAAGACCTAATTTACGTAACTATGTACGCATCAATTTGAATGAATTACTTTAACTGCGTAATTCATCATTATGGATAATTGTGAGTTTTCAAGAATAATGCGATTTGAATAAACCGCATCTAAAATATGGAATATAAAATTACTTTAGAATTGTTGGTAACTTTTCATCCTAAAGTGTTGCTGTTAATGAATTACCGCAGCAGGAACATTTGAAGTTAACTTAGGCCATTGCTGCTGTTTAGCATGTAATTCGATCAACTTAGTGACGGGGACAACTTCTATATTATGCTCCAATAAAGTTGGTAAATAGTCATTTAGCAACCTAATAGTCGATGGGTAAGGATGACCAATCGCCACCGCAAAACCTTTACGCGCAGCCACCTTTTTTAAGTACTTTAACTGGCGCTTAATATCATGCTCATTTCGGCTGCTATCTAAAAATACATCTCTGGCAATATTGGGAACATAATGTTCTTTCGCTATCTTCCCAGCCACTGTCTGAGCTGTCGTCTTACTATCAACAAAATAAAGCTTGTCATTTCTAGTTGATAACACTTCCATCAGCCATGACATATGCCCAGGATGTTGAGTAAGCAGGCTACCCATATGATTATTCACGCCTCGTGCATGAGGCACGGAGTTTATGCTCAGATGAACTGACTCTTGAAATTCTTTCTGAGTCAATTCAAGTGTCAGCGCACCATAACCTAAGTCTAGTCTGCCAGCAGACTGCATTGGCAAATGCACCATGACTTCTTTGCCTGAAGACGCAGCCATATTCGCTAAACGTACGGAATAAGGCCGTTTTGGCAGAAAGGCATAGGTTAGCTGATATGGCATATCAATTAACTCGCGCCCTTGACGAAGGTTGTTGCCTAAGTCATCAATAATAATCGCAACTTTATAAGTTTCTTGCGCGACTAATGATTCTTCAGCAGATAAATTCGCCTGCGACAATAATAAGGCCGCCCCGATGAAGAGGCGGCCTATGATTGATTTTGCTGTTACTAGTTTTATTCTAAATGGTTTATGCACTCGCCGAGTCTTGGTCATTTGCTAGATCTTTAAGAATGCTCAGTGCTTCATTCAACACGGCATCTTCCTCACTGTCTACCGCAATTGTAATATGTTTTACTTCTTTTTGTTGTTTGGCTTTTCCTTTTTCTTGATTATTTTCAAGATGGCCTTTTAAATCAGCCTCGCGCACAAACTCAAAACGTTTATTTTCTTCTCCTTCACCTCCATGTAGCTCTTCAACCAAAATATCAGGGTCAATCCCCTCACCTTGAATTGATTTGCCAGATGGCGTGTAGTATCTCGCTGTCGTTAACTTTAATGCGGCATCTTCTTTAAGTGGCAAAATGGTCTGGACAGATCCCTTACCAAATGATTTCTGCCCCATAATAACTGCACGTTTATGATCTTGTAACGCGCCGGCAACAATCTCAGACGCAGAGGCAGACCCTTCGTTAATTAATACGATAATAGGCGCCCCGTTGACTGTGTCATTTGTACTTGCACTGTAATTCAATTCTGCGTCTTCAACGCGACCCTTTGTAAATACGATCAGCTCGCCATCTTCAAGAAATATATCTGACACACCGACAGCACCCGTTAACACGCCACCCGGATTATTACGCAAATCTAACACCAGCCCTTGTAAATTCTGATCAGCTTTATCCAATAATTTTTCAACTGCCGCGATCACATTACGTGTTGTTTTAGACTGAAAACTTGAAATACGTATATAGCCATAGCCTGGTTCTAAAATACGACTACGAACACTTTTCACACGAATCACATCCCGCGTGACACTAATCTCTAATGGCTTTGCCTCACCCTCACGCACAATTGTCAGTAAAATTTTTGATCCACGTTTTCCGCGCATTAATTTTACCGCTTCATTCAGCGTTAACCCTTTTACTTGGGTTTCATCCAATTTGATAATGACGTCACCCGCTTCCACACCAGCCTTGTCGGCAGGGGTATCTTCAATGGGAGAGATAACACGCACAAACCCATTTTCCATTCCGACTTCTATCCCTAACCCACCAAACTCACCCGTTGTGCCAATTTGTAATTCTCTAAACTCTTCCTGACTTAAATAAGAAGAATGTGGATCTAAACTGCTAAGCATTCCCCGTATAGCACCTTCTAAAAGAGACTGGTCGCCTACTTCTTCGACGTAATCCTTTTTAATACGAGCATATATATCTGTAAACAATTGAATATCTGATAACGGTAAATCAAGAACTGCGTTATCACGCTTTGCGAAAACTTGATGACTACCCGCCAATAACAAGCCTATGAGTAAACCAACAGTTAATCCCAAACTCAGGGGTCTTACGCTTTTCATAATTTTGCTCCTTGTGGCGATGGTGCTCCTAAGAGTAGACCGCAACGTGTTATTTAGTCTTTCTAAGTTATGTTCTATTTATGGAGAATAAGCCATCTTAGGGTAAACACACCAGCCCGCTGGATCTACTGGTGCTCCTTGGCGACGAATTTCAAAATATAAGCTGGTTCGGTCAACATCACCCGAGTCACCCACCACCGCAATTAATTCCCCCTGTGCAACAGAATCATCAACATTCTTATATAAACCTTCAGCATGGGCGTATAAGCTCATAAATCCACCGCCATGATCAATGATTACTAACCAACCATAATGATCAAACCAATCCGAAAAAACCACGGTTCCAGGATATATCGCCTTAACTTCGCTGCCACGCGCAGCAAGAATAGACACGCCATTCCACTGTTGGCCATCGGAACCTTGTTTATTCTCTCCAAAGCGATGGTTTAAGCTTCCCTTCGTTGGCCAGTGTAGTTTTCCCTTATTCCCCGCAAATTGGCCTTTTGAGTGTTTAATTGTCAGCTTTTTCAATAATTTCTGTAATTTCTTCTTTTTATTTTGCTCTTTTCTTAAATTACTTTGGTCTTCCTCAATGCTTTTTTCTAGTTCACGTTGCACTTTTACTTTTCTAATTCGGATTTTTTCAAGTCCAGCTTGCTCTTTTGTTTGATTTTTGATCAAATTTTGCAGAGTTTCTCGCTCTTTCATCAGAGCGACTTGATTCGTTTTGACGTCATCACTGAGCTGACTAATATGGTCAATCTGCTCAACTCGTGCCTGGTGGATGTAATCGTAGATAAGCGAATTTCTACCTGCGTCTTGCAAGCTAGTCTGGCTCAATAGTAGTTTCCACTTACTTTGAGTACGCGTACTAAAGGAATTTCGAATTTGTTGTTTAAATAAGTCTCCCTGACTATTCAATGCCCGCTCCAACTCCATTTTCTCTTTTTGTAGCTGTTGATTGTGCTTTTGGCTCTGGCTTATTTTTCCTTTGGTCTGTTGGATACGTTGATGCAATTTGCCAATCTCACGATCCAACTTGTCCATTTCTTCTCGTACAACATCATGATTTTTAACGTTTTTTGCGAGACTGGTCTCTATTTGACCAACAATTTTTGCTATTGTGTCTAACTGTTGCTGTGTTTGACTCAAATCATCACTTGCTACAACAAGATTTAGGCTTAATGGGTTAAAAAATAAGCAAAAACTCAGCATCAACGCTTTTGTGCATTTAAGCTTAATGGCATAAAAATGAAGGAAAAGGCTATTCAACAGACAAATTCCCGACTATCATCAACATATTAATGGTTTAGAATATTAGGTAATGCCATTATTAATTTATTAGGATATGAATGGAAGCGAACAAAATGACTGAAACAGGCTTTGTGTCACTCAATCGCTCAGACCTCATGGCAAAAGAGGATGACATTGAAAGAGCATCGCGCTCTTTAAAAGCGATGTCTCACCCATTACGCTTAAAAATTCTATGCGTACTAGGCAACAGAGAAGTAAGCGTACAAGACATAGTTGAAAATGTAGGCACTTCACAAAGTAACATTTCACAACACCTCGCCATACTTCGAGACAAAGGCATCCTTAAATCTCGCAAGGACGCAAACAGAGTTTTTTACAAAGTAGGTGATGAGCGTACTTTGAAACTAATTGAAATGATGCAACACGTTTTCTGTTCTGTACATTAAAATAGAACACTCTTAATTAATTCGTATAATACAGCCCACGACAATGGGCGGCTTGCTTATGACTCCTGATTCTGATTTCTTTACCAATAACATTATTTTATTTATTGCCTTGGGCATTATCCTTGCGTTAATTATTCGCATGGAAATAAAACGTGCACTACGTGGCTTCAAAGATGTTACCGCAGCCGAAGCAGTGTTATTAATTAACAAAGAAGATGCCATCATGTTAGATGTGCGTGAAAGTAATGAGCTTGCACAGGGGTCTATTAGAGACGCCAAACATTTAGCCCTAAGCGTATTAAAACAACGCGTAGGTGAGCTTGAAGCTCACAAAGAGCAACCCATTATTGCTTATTGTAAAGCAGGTGCTCGTTCATCTGCTGCATGTGAAATACTAAAGAAAAATAATTTTGCGAATGTAATGACTCTCAAAGGCGGAATTGAGAGTTGGAAAACAGCAAACTTACCCGTGGTGAAATAATAATGACGACTCCAAATATAAAAGTTTACAGCGGCCGTTTATGCACATACTGTAATGCGGCAAAACGATTACTTGATAGTAAAAGCGTCAAGTATGACGAAATCTTAATTGATGATGACCAAGCAATACGTGACGAAATGGAAAAGCTAAGTGGGCGCACCAGTGTTCCACAAATTTTCATAGGAGATACACATGTAGGTGGCTTCGATGATTTAGCTGAGCTAAATCGTGAAGGCAAACTGAATGCCATGTTAGGTCTTGAGTAAATAACAAACACTTAAATCAATATTAAATATCCTCATGGCTGACAACGAGCAAAAGTTTGAGATTCAAAAAATCTTCCTTAAGGATGTTTCATTCGAATCACCTAACTCACCAGAAATTTTCCGCGAGAAATGGCAGCCCAAAACCGACATCCATTTAACTGCTCAAAATAATCAGCTAACTGACGAGCTATACGAAGTCACACTCAATGTAGAAGTAACCTCTTCACAAAACGAAAAAACAGCTTTCTTGGTGGAATTAAAGCAGTCTGGCGTTTTTTTAATTAAGGATTTCCCAGAAGATCAGAGAAATCATTTACTAGGCAGCTATTGTCCACATACATTATTTCCATTTGCACGCGAAGCGGTCGCCGACTTAGTTAGCAAGGGAGGTTTCCCACCTCTGCTATTATCTCCCGTGAACTTTGATGCCTTATATTCACAGCAGTTAGCAAAAATTAAAGAAGAGCAACAAGCAACTAGCGAAGAGACAAAGCACTAAACTCTCTCGCAAATGATTGCAGGAGACCATTGCATGACTAAACCAATCATTGGCGTACTCGGTGCCGGCGCATGGGGCACTGCATTAGCAATACATCTAGCCAAGCTGCATCCTCAAATTCATCTTTGGGCAAGAAACACAAACGCCCTACAAGAAATAATTGCTGACAAAGAAAACAAGCGTTATCTTCCGGGGGCTTCACTCCCCGAAAATATTATTCCGAGCACTGATTTTGCGACACTGATAAATAGTTGCACTCATGTCATCGTCGCCGTTCCCAGTACAACCATGCGCGATATGATGCAACGCATTAATGCACATGCTTCTGACAATTTGCGCGGAATAATTTGGGCATGTAAAGGCCTGGAGCAAAATACAGGAAAATTTTTACATCAGGTGGCCGAAGAAGAACTAGCTGAAAAAATTCACACAGCGATTTTATCTGGGCCTTCTTTTGCCCAAGAAGTTGGCCAAGGACTCCCGACCGCCGTCACAATAGCTTCTACCAGTGAAGCTTTTGCCAATGAAGTCGCACAGTTATTCCACCACCCATTATTTCGTACTTACATTAGTACTGATGTCACAGGTGTAGAAATTGGTGGCACGTTTAAAAATATCTTAGCCATTGCCGCAGGTATCATTGATGGGCTTCAATTTGGCGCCAATGCACGCGCCGCACTCATCACCCGCGGAGTAGCCGAGATGACACGCTTTGGTAAACGGCTTGAAGTGAATACAGATACATTTTCAGGGCTATCCGGCATAGGTGACATAGTCCTCACATGCACTGAAAACATGTCACGCAACCGTCGCTTTGGGTTAGGTTTAGGTGCTGGTAAATCTCTGCAAGACGTAGAACAAGACATTGGCCAGGTAATAGAAGGCAAATATGCAGCTAAAGTAGTCTTTGAGTTAGCCCAAAAGCTGGATATTGAATTACCGATAAGCCAGCAAGTCTATGAAGTACTTTATAACAACAAACCTGCTCGTGAGGCGGTGGAGGACTTACTTGCTCGCTCTCTGAAGAATGAAGCAGATTAACGCGCACCGGAAAAATCAATCTGTCGCCAAGCCTCATAGATAAATATCGACACTGTGTTAGATAAATTAATACTGCGGCTATTTTCTAACATCGGTACACGTAGAATATTATTTTTATCAAATGTGTTTAGCACGTTATCAGGCAACCCACGCGTTTCTGGCCCAAATATTAATGCATCACCTGCTTGGTAGTTGATCTGACTATAGTTTTTAGTTCCTTTAGTGGAACAGGCGAATAATCGGCTTGTAGATAAATTTTCTAAACAACTGGCGTAATCAGGATATTCTTGTACTACACTCTTATCTATATAATCTAAACCAGCACGACGCATACGCTTATCGTCTATTTCAAAGCCTAGAGGGTGTATTAAATGTAACTGACAGCCACTATTGGCACATAAGCGCATAATATTACCCGTATTGGGTGGTATTTCTGGTTGGTACAAAACGATATGAAACATGAGCTCTAAATATAAACAATTAGATAACAAATTTTGCGGCCTGGATTTCCAAACACCTCTGGTGTTGCTCTCTGGCTGCGTCGGATTTGGTCAAGAATACACGCGCGTGGCGGGATATTCTAATCAAGAAATTGGCGCGATCTGTTTAAAAGGAACGACGCTTGAGAACCGCTTAGGTAACCCTGCTCACCGAATATACGAAACACCTGCTGGCATGCTGAATGCGATTGGGTTACAAAACCCTGGCGCAAAAACTGTCGTTAACGATTATTTGCCTAAGTTAGATTTTAATGAAACACGTTATGTCGCCAATGTGTCTGGTTCGACAATTGAAGAGTACATCGAAGTTACGCGCATTTTTGATGATTCTCCAATCGATGCCATCGAAATAAACATTTCATGCCCAAATGTGAAAGAAGGTGGTGTGGCATTTGGTAATGACCCTGATATGTCGGCCAGAGTGGTTGAGGCTTGTCGTGCTGTTACGAGTAAACCAATTATTACCAAACTATCACCTAACCAAACAGATATTGCTTGCAATGCAAAATGTTGTATTGATGCAGGTACAGATGGCTTTGCAGTAATTAATACCTTAATGGGCATGGCGATAGACATTCATTCTCGTCGACCTGTGATTGGGAATAATCAGGGTGGTTTATCTGGGCCTGCAATCAAACCCATTGCCTTATTGAAAGTGCATCAGGTTTATCAAGTATGTAAAGAGCACGATATCCCAATTATTGGGCAGGGTGGCGTGTGCTCTGGAGAAGATGCACTAGAATTTATTATCGCAGGTGCAAGTGCCATCGGGATTGGTACCGGCCTTTATTATGACCCATTAATTTGCGCTGATATTAATCAAACAATATGTGATTATCTAAGCGAGCATAATTATTCTCATATCTCTGAATTAGTTGGGACGCTAACCTTAAATCAATGAAACAAGCTATAGTTGAGTTATCTAAGTCTGTCTCTTTATAGGCAACGTTAGATATGAATTTATTGAATACAAAAAATAACGCATCAAATAGTTAGCGTGCCTCACTCAGACACAGGTTCTCAAATTGTTTTGGAATAATTTTCTTAACCTCCTTACGCAATTGATTAATTTCTTTTTGTCCACTACTCAGCTGCATAATCGCTGGCCAGTATTTGTCTTCCATTCCCAGCATATACATCATTAATATTTGGTCTCGGTTCAATCCTGACTGTTGTGGCGAAGGGAGATAAGGAAATAACGCTAACGCTGAAAACAAGCCATCTTCATTGTTGACATAGTTCAAAGCTGACTCATTTAATTGCGGCGGCTGGTGATCAGCAATCCACTTGCGAATACTCTCTATGTTATGTGGTTGAGGCATATACGGACGCTTATAAAACAGTTTGTAAGGTGTGCGCGCATAATTATCTAATTGTTGAATAATTTTTGCCTCTAATGAATCTTCTAAATTATCTGCGCGTGTTTGATGGATACTCTCTGTTTTATTGATATGCCCGTATAAACTTCTCACCCGCGAATAGTAATTCTCTGCTTTATCATACCAGTCACCCTGTCTATTGGGCTGACGGTAATACGTCTCTGCCAATGCGGCTGCCAATGCGGCTGTCTTCCCACGCTGCGCTTATTTATCACCCGCTGGAATGCCGGCAAGCAAGGCAGCAGCCTCGCCTCCTATTCCCAGCTCGGCAAACAAAGGCGTTAGACTCACTACCAACTCTAAACGTGAATGCTGACGTAAAAAATCCAGCCCCTCTGGTGTTAACTGCACCGTGTCATAGCCATC
Organism: Gammaproteobacteria bacterium; assembly: GCA_045106935.1. GTDB lineage: Bacteria > Pseudomonadota > Gammaproteobacteria > UBA4575 > UBA4575 > UBA1858. The sequence goes on from JBGCFN010000053.1 coordinate 14,147, forward strand.
ATAGTCAACTGCCGCGGCTCCAAATCTTCGTGATGTCCATGGATAGACATAGTTCATTGAGTCCATTACCGGTTTAGTTAATTCTCTAAATTCAGCTTGAATACGACACACGGTATCTACTGGAGTCTCTCCGTTCGCCATTGTCGTTGGTGCGCCATACAGGGTCATAGGCTCTTCAGAACAAGCGAAGAGCAATAAGAATAGTGGAATTATCAATAATGATTTGATAATCATAGCCTATATCATATTTCGTTACTCTTTATTTATATAGTTAATTTGTAGAATTCAAATACCATTTGCGAATTGACTAATCGTTTAAATTATCGAGAAATAATTTTGATAACCCTAACAAGGGCGATGAAGAATTGAAATTCTACTAGCGATTGTTATAATATAACATTATATGTTTTGTGCTATATGATGGTTAGCTACTTTAAAAACTCTTTTTTATTTGACAAGTTTGCAGTCTCTACTTCTGCACTTTGTGCCGTTCATTGCCTTTTTCTACCTATCGCATTAAGTTTGTTTCCTGCTTTAGGCTCAACTATCTTTGGACAAGAATCTTTTCACAAATGGTTGCTGTTCTTAGTTATACCCTTTAGCCTGGTTGCACTAACTATGGGATGCAAACAACATAAAAGCTGGCTAGTCGTACTCTTAGGGATTACCGGTCTAGGTATTTTAATTTTTACTGCGGCATTTGGACATGACTTATTTGGTCACGAAGGAGAACAAACTGCCACTCTGATTGGTGTCAGTATACTTGCATTAAGTCATTTGGATAATTACAAACTTTGCAGACGTACTAATTGTGCTACTTAAGAAAATACATGGCACTACTTTATTGTTGCTTATCTAACACAAACTAATATTTCATTACAATCACTAACTCTATAACACAAAGATCATTCATTAATTTAGTTTAGTTAACTTACTTCCATCAAGCAGCGATAGGTGCACTATTATGATGACGTGACATCAGTACATGTCATACTTCAATCCCCTCTCAAATCAAACATTTCATGGGCTTGAGAAACTTGTCAACAGAGAGTTAAAAATGTCCCAGGAACAGCCAGTAACACTGGTATTTCTCAAAACATAATTAACTCAACTATTTATACTGCCTTTATTTTTAGATAATTCCTTAGCGATGATTACTTTTAGTAATCAATTGACAGGCCAAAGATGACATTTCTACCTGGTAACACTGCACGATCCTTTTGAAAAGACGTATGCTGTCTAGCATCTTCATCTAATAAATTTTCAGCTTTAACATACAAGTTTAGATCTGAATCACCCGCATATATTGTTTTATTTAGACTTGCATTTAGCATGGTGTACCCATCTGTATCTGTCTCTAAATCTGCTTCATTGCTAGAATCAGAAGTGATAATGACATCAACTGCTGCTTGCCATGTTTGGTATGTATAGACTGCGCCTGCGCCAATACGTAGTGGGGTAATACGTGGCACATCTCCTAGATCATTATCATCAAATTCTGCACGAATATAATCTCCAAATACTCGTCCATCTAATGTGTAAGTGTCAGCCTGTATGAGTTGATGTGTGAGTTCCGCTTCAATTCCATAGAATGTTGCGTCTTCATTATCGTAATTGAGAACAAGCAATTCTCCGTCTAGTTCAAACATGCCTTCTTCGTCAGCACGGTCAGCAATACCATCGTTATTAGCATCTTCACTTGCTAAGAAGATGTAATCATCAATTTGGTTGTAATACGCATTCACTTTCCAACCAGTGCGCTTACCTTGTTGAGATAATCCAATCTCTAAGCTATTTGAAGTTTCTTTATCAATATCTGTAGAACCGGTTTCAAATGTCAACGTGGCTAAATGAGGGCCATCAGCATAAAGTGCTGTTTCTTGTGGCGCGCGTTCTGCACGACTAGCCAGTACATTTAACTCGAGATTGTTATCAAAGAATCGTGTCGCAGCAAGTGACACTGATAAGACATCAAACTCTTCATCTTCACCATTTTCAGGTTCATATTCATCTCTATCAAATCGTATGCCACCTTCAAAATCCCACATGTCCTTATGGTAATGTGAGATGCCAAATATGCCATAGCGTTTTTCATCTACCGGTTGAACAAATGCTTCTTCTCCTACTGCGGCAAACTCTCGGTCATTATATTGAACACCAAAAATATTATCCCAGTGTGTATTAACGACATTGACAATCTCAAGTCTAGTTTCAAACTCTTCATTGTCGAATGTGGTTTCAACATCACCTTCTAAAATTTCGAAATGTCGATAATTATTGTACGTTGAGCGAAGTGTAATTGATTCGATGGCATCGCTTAGCTCGTATAACTCGAATAGACTTTCATAACGATATTGTTTGAGATCAATACGCACATCGCCTTCCTCTGCACCCGGGATACCATATTCCGTATCAAAATGGCTATAAGCAAAACCCGCAAGAAAGTCGTCAGTGAGGTAACTACCTCCTATCGCATATTGATCTGTTTCAAGGTCACTATTACTCAGGCGACCTTTGTCTTCAGGTTCATCTTCGTTAGCAAAGCCATCAATATCGTAATCATTCGTTTCTCTAGTCAGACCATCTAAATACCAGTTAAATGCATTTTGTGAGCCCATCAGTTGAATAGCAGCCGTGTTGCCATCAGACACTGTGGCATGTTCAACGGTAGCTTTTAATTCAAGTGGCTCAATATCATTTCGTGTTGGAATTCGTTGATTAGTTACATTGACAATTCCACCTATCGCGCCAGGTCCATAACGTAATGTAGCCGGACCGCGTAGTATTTCGATTTGATCAGCAGTGTATGGATCAATCGTGACCCCATGGTCTTCACTTGCGCTGGAAACATCTAGCGAATCAATGCCATTCTCCATGACTCGAACACGGTTACTGCCAAGTCCTCGAATAATAGGGCGGCTTGCACCTGGACCAAAATATGTAGATGACACACCTAACTCATTCTTAATGGTTTCACCTATCGAGTTAGATAATTTTCTTTCTAGTTCTTCATCTGAAATGACGTCCACAGATTGAGCATGCAGCACGGTGGAATGTACCTTGATTGGATTTAACTGTTCCTCTGCGAATGAAGCCTTATTCATAAATATTAAAACAGTCAATACAACAACACTGACAAAGCGCATCTGATCACTCCTAGATAATAGAAATTTAGTATTTGGCTACACGAAGTGGCAGCCCTAATTTATGTTATAATATAACATATCAATACTTCTGGAGGTCAAGCTTTAATTTTACAAGTCGGCTAAGCCTTTAATCTTATTTTCAATAACGTTTGATGACATCTCATACCAAACACACATCACTCAATTAATTTTTAAAGGGTTTTATACGAGCAGGCTTAGTTTCTTTATAAATAACGTATAGGCTGGAAAAACATCAACACACTTCAACCGCGTTTCATTATTAGCAGATACGAGCTAAACAAATGCCAATGGTTAATTTCCATAATTTGGTAGTTTAGGGCAGTCAGCCTATTTACTTAGTAATGGATTAGGATTATTACCCACAGCAAGTAGCAAATATGAATATTCGCTGGACTATATAATTTTTTCTTGCGCTGTTTGAATGTACCTTAGCTATTGGCTGTTGGAATGGAAATAAAGCAATACACTCATGTGCTTTAATTTTCATCTATGAGTATATCGATTATTACCCGATTTATGCCTTATATTATTTAAGGCAAGTACGCATACGTTTTATTTAGCTCTAGCCATCCTGCTACTCAGCTGCATTTCCACTATATTCATACATATGAAGCTCTTGAATTTTACGTGTAAGTGTATTTCTTCCCCAGCCCAACAACTTAGCAGCACGTTGTCTTTTACCACCTGTTTTTTTCATTGCTACTTCAATCAACACACGTTCAAATTGTGGTGTCGCATCCTGCAATATTTCTGCATCACCTTTTTCAAGTTTTTGATCAGCCCAGCTAGCCAACATTGATTGCCAGTTCGAGGTAGTCTCTATTGATGTTTTAGTTTCTTTTAACTCTTTAGGCAGATCTTCTAAATGAATGGTTTTACCTGAAGCCATCACAGTTAGCCAACGGCATAGATTTTCTAACTGGCGCACATTGCCCGACCATTCTAAATTACTTAAGTAGGTAACCACCTCTTCATCTAATTGCTTGGCCTCTACTTCAAGTTCACTTGCCGCTGCTGCTAAGAAGTGCTTCATCAGTATAGGAATATCCTGGCGTCGCTCTCGCAATGCCGGTACCTGAATACGAATTACATTAAGCCTATGCATAAGGTCTTCACGAAACTCCCCTTTTTCAACAAGCTCCTGTAAGTTTTGATGGGTTGCAGCAATAATTCTGACATCGGCTTTGACAGGTTCATGCCCACCGACACGATAAAATTCTCCGTCAGACAATACTCGTAACAGCCTAGTTTGCAAATCGGCTGGCATGTCTCCAATTTCATCTAAAAATAGTGTGCCCATATTAGCCTGCTCAAAGCGGCCACGGCGAAGTGCTTGCGCTCCAGTAAATGCACCTTTTTCATGTCCAAATAATTCGGACTCTAATAAATCCTTAGGAATTGCCGCCATGTTTAACGCAATAAAGGGTTTTGCACTTCTTAATGAGTGTTTATGTAAAGCATGAGCGACTAATTCTTTACCCGTGCCTGTTTCACCATTTATTAACACGGTAATGCTGGATCGTGACAATCGCCCGATTCCACGAAACACTTCTTGCATTGCTTGGGACTCACCAATTATCTCAGGCACTTCTTCAATAATTGTATTTGACTGGGTAGTTTCTTCATTTGATTGGTAGGCACGTTTTGCTAATTCTACTGCCTCATCGACATCAAATGGTTTTGGTAAATATTCAAATGCACCACCTTTATAGGCATGCACTGCATTATCTAAATCTGAGTGTGCTGTCATCACAATTACTGGCAGTTCAGGATATTGTGTTTGTACTTTTTCTAAGAACTGAAATCCATCCATACCTGGCATACGCACATCGGTAATGATCACTTGTGGTGTACTTGATTCTAGCGCTTTAATTGCATTGTTAGCCGAATCAAATAGCTCTACATTTAGGTTTGCCTTATTTAATGCGCGTTCTAACACCCAACGTATTGAACGATCATCGTCTATTACCCATATATCATTATTCATGTTCATTGCTTCTCTACACTGGTTGTTTGCTGCTTTGCAGTCTCTATTGGCAGCATGACTTTAAATTCTGTATGCCCAACTTCTGATTCAAATTTAATTAATCCATTATGTTGATTGATTAACATCTGTGAAATAGCTAACCCCAAACCTGTTCCATCAGTTTGACCAGAGACCATAGGGAAAAATATTTTTGCAGAAATATCTTCAGGGATTCCTGGTCCGTTATCTATGATGCTGATGCAGGCGACTAGCTTATGCGCAGTCCCGTTAATGGTGTATCGCCTTAGTACACGTGTTTTAAATGTTATCTCTCCTGCTTTATCTACTGCGCGTATTGCATTACGTGTGATATTTAAAACGGCTTGCACTAGCAAGTCTCGATCAAAACTAATCATGGGAATGCTAGGGTCGTAATCAATCCTAAACTTTATATTTTTATCTTCTTCAGCAGACACCAAGCTATACACGTGATGCAGCACTTCGTGAATGTTATGAGGCATTTTGTTTGGCACCATGTTGGGGCCTAACATACGATCAACCAATTTATGTAATCGGTCTGCTTCTTTAATGATGATGCCGGTGTATTCAGTTAGTTCGTTGTTTTCAAGCTCTGACTCTAATAACTGTGCCGCTCCTCTTAACCCACCTAATGGATTTTTTATTTCATGCGCCATGCCTCGCAACATACTTCGCGTTGCTTGATGTTCTTTTAACAAATGACTTTCTTTTAAGATTTTTAATTGCCGATCTAAAATGACTATTTCAACGATGACTTTTTCTTCTTGAGCAATTTCTATGGGGTTGATGGTGCAATTAGCGGTGACTTCGCTGCTATCAAATACGCGCAACATGCATTCGTGCTCTGTCCATGAATGGCCCTTGCTAATAGAGTCTTTCATTCGAGTAAATATATCGCTTTCTCTATCCACTAGCATTGATGAAAATGCCATCCCCTGAGCTCGCTTACTGCTGACACTAAAGGTCGCTTCAGCCGCCGGGTTCATGTACTCCAATTCGCACTGTTTATTTAACAGGAGAATCGCGGTTGCCTGGCTATCAACAATAGATGAATAAAAGTTATCTCTCATAATGACCTTATCTTGCAAATAGTGAACCAAGGTCGTCATTTAACGGTAAAAATCACGCATTAAATGCTATATAGCGCTATAGAACGTGGAATGGTGCTTCCACTAAATAATGATGATCGCTTATGACAGCAATATTATCGCACTATTTTGGTGCAAGATGTCATTGCGAGAGGATTAGAGGTTAATTGTGGTATCGCTGGAGATGGAAAACGGTAGGTCTTGTAGCTTTTACGACATGGCCCGCTGAATTGAGTAATTCTGCTTTAAGACTATGGGTCCCTCGATCAATATTAACCAACTGTACCGTTGTTTCTGTCCCTCTTGAGACTTCATTGCCATCCATATATATAGCGAGGATCCCTCCAGTTTCGGCGAAGTTCTCAGGAAGTACACGTACTAATATCTTCACGTTTCCCGAATTTTCACGTACAGCAGTATCATGTTGTGGCTCGATAATCGTTAATTCTTCATAGCGGACGGAATATTTCGTCTGCTTATTTGGACTTAACCGAACCGTACTTGATGCCTTTGGAGCAGGCACCGAAATTATTTGGGGCAATTCTTCTTGCTGTACTTCACTGTCTGCTTTGTTTTTACCCGGTGGTGGTTGATCTGAATAGATTAGGTTGCCGTCTGCATCTTTCCATTTGAATAGTTCTGCCTGTGCACTAAAGGCAAGCAGACACACTGAAAATGCAATTAACCAATTTATTAATTTGAAACTATGTTTATTCATAGTCCTTTAGATACACAATTTCAAAGATGGTTGCAAAAAAAACGCCCCGTTCAGGGGCGTTTTCACGACTAAAGAGTACTTTTTTACTAAATTAGCAGCTGTAATACATATCAAACTCAATTGGATGAGTTGCTTGACGAAGTGCGGTGACTTCTTCCATTTTAAGCTCGATGTAACCGTCAATGGCATCGTCAGTAAAGACACCACCGGCTTTCAAGAACTCACGATCCTTATCAAGTGCTTCTAATGCCTCGTCTAGTGAAGCACATACCTTAGGAATCGCCGCATCTTCTTCTGGCGGTAAGTCATATAGGTCTTTGTCATTAGCATCACCTGGATCAATTTGGTTTTGAATACCATCTAGGCCAGCCATTAACATAGAAGCAAATGTTAGGTAAGGGTTTCCTGTTGGATCCCCAAAACGTACCTCAATACGTCTACCTTTCGGGTTTGACTCATAAGGTATTCGTATTGATGCAGAGCGGTTACGTGCTGAATAGGCCAACATAACAGGTGCTTCAAAGCCTGGAACTAGGCGTTTGTAACTGTTGGTTGAAGCATTAGCAAAAGCATTTATCGCTTTAGCGTGCTTAAGAATACCGCCAATGTAATAAAGTGCTGTCTGAGAAAGATTTCCGTACTTGTCGCCGGCAAATAAATTTTCGCCATCTTTAGCTAGAGACATATGCACGTGCATACCATTACCGTTATCACCTACTAATGGCTTCGGCATAAATGTCGCTGTCTTTCCGTAGTTATGTGCCACATTTAGAACGACATATTTTAGAATTTGGTTATGATCCGCGCGTGTAGTTAATGTATTGAATTTTGAGCCAATTTCACATTGGCCTGCAGTGCCCACTTCGTGATGATGCACTTCTGTTTCAACGCCCATTTCTTCCATCACTTGGCACATGGCTGAGCGTACATCTTGTAAAGAATCCACTGGTGGCACTGGGAAATAGCCCCCTTTAACGCCAGGACGGTGACCAATATTACCTTCTTCCATTTTGCGGTTGGAACTCCATGCCGCTTCGTCAGAGGCAATTTCAAATGAGCATCCAGCCATTTCATTTTTCCATCGCACATCATCAAAGACAAAAAATTCTGGCTCTGGACCGAAGAACGCGGTATCACCAATGCCTGTCGACTTTAGATATTCTTCAGCACGCTTTGCCACTGAACGAGGATCACGCCCGTAACCTTGCATAGTAGATGGTTCTAAAATATCGCAACGCAAAATAAGGGTTGGATCACTAAAGAATGGATCCATCACAGCAGATTCAGCATCTGGCATTAAAATCATGTCTGACTCATTAATACCTTTCCATCCTGCAATTGAAGAACCATCAAACATTTTGCCTGCTTCAAATACACTTTCATCAACTGTATGAGCGGGAACCGATACGTGCTGCTCTTTCCCGCGTGTATCAGTAAAGCGAAAATCGACGTAACGTACGTCGTTATCTTTTATCATTTTTAAAACATCACCTGCGGACATTTAGAAACTCCTATATATTTGAAAAAATTAATTAACCGGTAATGAGGCCGACTTTATTATGGTTTTGTATTGTCACTGAAATAAAGCATGATATGTGCCAGACAATAAATGATAAAAAACAACAACTTAGCTGAACATAGCACTAACAACACTACAATTTTGCTCTATTTTGGTGCGCAGGAATATCAAGACGCACCTTTTTGGTGCAAATGAACGTTATCAATCTACTATTATAGATCGACTTTCTCCCTTAGATGTTCTTATAAAGTAAATTACCAACGCTGTCATCTTTACGGCCATAATTTGTCAACAACCGCCATAAAATGCTTAAACGTGAACTAGTTCCACTCACGTGGCATGCACCTATCTTGTTACGTTCATCTCAATTATGAAACCTCTCATTATCATTAACTCATATAAATTCAGTAGGTTACATAAATATATATTTATTTTAACGTAAAGTTGGCATACCGATTGCTCATATATAAATAGCTTCATAAAGCACAGGTTATGCGACCAATACATAGGATGTATTTTCGCAGTGCACGTCTCGGCAGGATGCCAGACCCAGAGCCAGTACAGGATGTACTCACCGGGTTAGACATAGAAGCTGAAAGATAAGTCTCAAGCTCAGGGAGGGCTAACTTTGCTAAGGATGGCAAATGACGCGCAAGGACTTGGGATTTCACGGATGATCTTTTGTTTCAGGATGAAATCTGTCAAGACACGGATGTCTTGTGGCAGATCCTAAAATTCCCTTACTATTGTAGTAAAACCCCTACGCTAGTCACTCTTCGACAAAATAATACTCGTATTCATAAGCGTACGCGGTACAATCCCCGCCTCTCAAGATATGAACACGTGAGCCAGTGAACCGCCCAGTCAATTTCCAACATCTCATTTTAACGCTGCAACAATATTGGGCTGACCAAGGATGTTGTTTGCTGCAACCATTTGATAAGGAAATGGGTGCAGGTACGTTTCACCCTGGCACATTTCTTCGCTCAATTGGACCTGAGCCATGGAAAGCGGCTTATGCACAGCCCTGTCGAAGACCTACCGATGGCCGTTATGGTGATAACCCAAATCGCCTACAACATTACTATCAATTTCAGGTAGTACTGAAACCCTCACCAGATAATATTCAAGAATTATATCTGCAATCATTAAAGCAATTAGGCATAGACCCTTTAGAACATGATATTCGTTTTGTCGAAGACAACTGGGAGTCACCCACACTTGGCGCTTGGGGTCTTGGCTGGGAAGTTTGGCTAAATGGAATGGAGGTTTCTCAGTTCACTTATTTCCAGCAAGTAGGTGGTATTAACTGTCAACCAGTGACGGGCGAGATTACCTACGGCCTTGAACGCTTAGCTATGTACCTTCAAGTTAAGGACGATATCTATCAATTAGATTGGAATGATGAAGTAAGTTACGGAGATATTTTCCATCAAAATGAAGTTGAACAATCAACTTATAATTTCGAGCATGCTAATACAACGCATCTGTTTTCTGAATTTGATGCCAGCGAAACTGAATGTAATCGATTAATTGAGAGTTCCCTATCCTTGCCTGCTTATGAGCAGGTATTAAAAGCTTCACATGTATTTAATTTACTCGATGCACGCCAAGTTATTTCTGTCACAGAAAGACAGCAATATATATTGCGCATTCGCACACTAGCAAGATTGGTGGCGACGACTTATCTAGAATCACGGGAAAATATGAATTTCCCTTTGCTCAACAAGTAACGCCATATAATGAGCACAAATACATTACTAATTGAAATAGGCACAGAAGAGCTTCCGCCTGGTGCAGCAAAAAACTTAAGCGAGACACTTGCGAGTTACATCTCATCACAGTTGTCTGAAGCAGGATTTACTCTTGGTGAAGTAAAACCTTACGTCACCCCTCGTCGATTAGCCTTAACTATTTCAAATACAAGCTCTCAACAACCAGAACAAAATATAGAGCGCAAAGGACCTGCTATTAAAGCCGCATATGATAAAGATGGCGAACCAACAAAAGCGGCGTTAGGTTTCGCAAAGTCTTGTGGTGTCGACATGAAAGATTTAGACACACTTGAAACAGTCAAAGGGGCATGGCTTTATTTCAAATCACTTGTTGAAGGAAAATCTATTCATCAAGTATTACCCGAGATTATTCAACAGGGGTTAAACAAGCTACCGATTCCTAAACCTATGCGTTGGGGAGATAACGATACGGAATTTGTACGCCCTATTCACTGGGTGACTGTCATGTTTGGTAGCGATGTACTGAACTGCACCATCAAGGGTATTGATGTAGCTAATACGAGTTATGGTCACCGCTTCCATGCCCCTGATGTGATCCATCTTGCGCATGCTGATGATTATGAGTCTTCATTACTAGAATCAAATGTGATTGCAGATTTCTCTGTTCGCCAAAACAAAATTCGCGCTTTGCTTGAAGAATGCGCTAATAAACATAACGCTAACTTGATCTATAGTGATGATTTATTAGAAGAGGTAACCAATTTAGTTGAGTGGCCAACAATTATTACCGGCGAATTTTCTGAGGCATTTCTAGATATTCCTCAAGAAGCCCTTGTTGTCACTATGCAAGATGCTCAACGTTACTTCCCTATGTTTTCAAAAAATAGCGGTAAATTATTACCCCTGTTCATCACTATTGCTAACATTGAAAGTACTAACCCCGATACGATTAAACGCGGTAATGAACGTGTCATCAAACCCCGCTTTGATGATGCTGATTTTTTCTGGAACAGAGACAAACAGCAAACTCTTGAAAAAAGAACTGGTGAACTGCAAGGGATACTATTTGAAAAACAATTAGGTTCCCTGAAAGAAAAAACACTGCGTATTTCAGGCTTATGCAAAACACTATGCAAACAACTTAATGTAGACAATACGCACGCCACACGTGCAGCACTATTATGCAAAGCTGATTTAGTCAGCCACATGGTTAATGAGTTCCCTAAGCTACAAGGGATAATGGGCCGTTATTATGCACACCATGATAAAGAAGCAAATGAAGTTGCGACGGCAATTGAAGAACATTATCAACCTCTACAGTCAGGCGGGAGATTACCTTCCAGTCTCGACGGCAAAATTGTTGCTCTATGTGATCGTATAGATACTTTGGTTGGTATATTTGCTACTGGGAAAAAACCTAGCGGTGTTAAAGACCCCTATGCCTTGCGTCGCGCTGCATTAGGTGTTGTTCGTATTTCTATTGATGGCAAAGTCGACTATGACTTATTTAGATTACTAGAAGACTCTGCCAAGTCTTTGGAAAACAAGATCGACACATCACAAAGTACCGATGAAGTCTTTGAGTTTATATTAGAAAGATTACGCGGCTACTTTATAGATCAAGGCGTCAAGCCCGACACCTTCGAATCCGTTCGTAGTATTAAGCCCACTCGCTTATTAGATTTTAATGCGCGCATTCAAGCGGTTCAAAAGTTTCGTTCATTACCCGAAGCAGAAAGCCTAGCCGCGGCCAATAAACGCATAGGCAATATTCTCAAAAAAGCAGAGAAATTGAATAGTAAAATTGACCCTGGTTTATTTACTGAGGCTGCTGAAAAAGCGTTGCACACACAACTAATTAGTTTAGAAGAGATTGTTTCCCCTAAATTCAAATCTCGTTCCTACTCAGAAGCATTAGCTGACCTCGCGCAGTTACGCTCAAGTATTGATACATTTTTTGACGATGTGATGGTGATGGATGACGATGAAAAAATCCGCCACAACAGAATTGCTTTACTCGCCCAAGTAAACCGATTGTTCTCAACGGTTGCTGACATCTCTTTACTTCAGAGTTAACCACACTCTGCCTGTCTTTATGGAAGCTGTAATTCTTGATCGCGATGGTGTTATTAATCACGACAGTCCTGATTATATAAAATCTGCGGACGAGTGGCATGCCATTGAGGGTAGCTTGGAGGCCATTGCACGTCTGACAAAAGCGGGCATTAAAGTATTTATTGCCAGCAACCAATCTGGCCTTGCTTATGGTTTATTCGATTACAATACACTTTACGCCATGCATAAAAAACTTCTCCATGAAGCGGAAAGTTTGGGTGGCTGTGTGAATGGATTTTTCTTTTGTCCTTTTTTAACTGGACCGTGCCGCAAACCTAATCCAGGTTTATTGGTCGATATTGCCAACCGCGCACATATCAACTTAGAGACAACACCCTTTATTGGCGATGCAATGCGTGATTTAGAAGCCGCTATTGCAGTGGATGCTATTCCAGTCCTGGTTAAAACAGGCAAAGGCACCTCGACATTTAATAGTGGTGAAGTGCCATCGCATGTCCAGGTTTATGCAGATTTATATGCAGCAGTTGACTCTCTTTTAAAACAACATACCGTTAGCTAATGCGTTTTATTCGTTCATCCCTATTTTTAATTTGCATGGCAGTCACTACCTGCCTATGGGTG
>JBGCFN010000054.1:0-5050 GCA_045106935.1 Gammaproteobacteria bacterium
CGAACATGAATCAAATTATGTCAATCAAATTAGCAACGATTATGCTAATGAAACTATTCGTGTTGATGGTGATTTCAAGTTAAATATACTGAAGTTTAAAGAACTGTTTTTAACGAAGACTGATGCCCTTTTACATGGCGATATCCATACAGGCTCTCTGATGGCTAACAAGGATGAAACATATGTTATTGATCCTGAGTTCGCATTTTTTGGCCCATTTGGTTTTGATGTTGGTAAGATTATTGGCAACCTTCTTCTCTGTTATACATCTCACTTCCATCATAGTACAGACAGCTCATATCAAGAGTGGTTATTTGACCAAGCAATTGAGATATGGAAAACATTCGAGAAGAGATTTTTAGAGCTTTGGAGCGCGTCACCAGAATCCGCTCATTTAGTCAAAGATTTCGTCTCAGACAGTACGCTCAATCAATACAAAAAACAGTACATGCTAAAGATCATGCAGGATGCAGTTGGTTTTTGTGCCTGTTCTATAGCAAGGCGCACACTAGGTATTGCTGGCGTTGCTGAGATAAGAACAATCGATGACGAAATAATGCGAGGAAAACTGGAAATTATTAATATTGAGCTTTCCAGAATGCTCATGGCTAATCACGAAACGATCACGGGGATTGAACACTTAGAATCCCTCATTAAGGCTTTTTATGCAAAAGTCGACACTAATACGTTGGAGTTGAAATAATGAAACCTGCTTTACTTGGCATTATACCCGCCGCTGGAAGTGGCGTTAGAGCAAGACCATATACTTATGAAGTTCACAAAGGGCTTTTTGCCATCGATGGTGAATCAAACATAGAACGACTAATTCGTGTGATGCGTGACGATTTAGGAATCAAAGAAGTTATTATTACGCTTGGGTACATGGGTGACACAATCCGTGAAACCTTTGGTAACGGTGAGAATCTTGGCGTAAAAATCACGTACGTTGAAAATCACCACATTGATAAAGGGTGGGCTTGGTCAGTCCTTCTCGCAAAACCATATTTAGCTGGACGACATGCGTGTGTGATGCTGTCTGACGAATTCTATTTAGACAGCAACCATTCAGACCTTCTTAAGTTTCCTTACGAAGAGCATTCTGCTGTAGTTGGCGTTAAGCAAACAGACGACCGCGAATTGATCAAAAAGAATTTCTCCGTTGAAGTAAATGGAGACCGCATTGTTAGACTTGTAGAAAACCCTACAAACACCCCTAACGACATATTAGGCATGGCTAATTTTATTGTCTCCGCAGAGGTCATAAGCATACTCGAAAAAGAATATGATAAAGGGCGTCCAAGTATTGAGTTTGTAAACTTCATTGATGACCTAGTACGAGATGGCCATTCAGCAGCAGCTTTCAAAATCACAGGGGAATACATTAACCTTAATGATGTTGCTAGTTTAGAAGCGGCAAGTGATCTTGCTATAAGAAATCGCTTGAATAATACGGAAAACTAATGAAAAATTTGTATGTCATTGGGCCTATAACCATGGAGTCAGACCATGTTGGTCACTGGCAGGTATACCCTTTCATATTATTCAAAAAAGAGTTTGAAGAAGCTGGTTATAACGTCATCTTAAAGCAGGCTTTGACTGTCGAAGAGATTAAAAATGAGACAAATAAAATTGACCGAGCTGATATTATTTTCTTCAGACCTGGATGGCCGGAAAATAAAGACGAAGTTTTAAACTTGTGCAAGAGCCTGCGGGAAAAGTACTCTAATTCGAAATTGGTTATGATTGACCCATGGGACCAAACCAGCAGCAAGTTCTTTGAGTCGCTTCCATACCTCAATGCAATGGTCAAGTATGAAACTTTATCAGATAAAAGCTTATATCTGAAGGATTACAAAACAGGTGTTTACCTTAACGACAAACTAATAAATGACGGCATAGTAGCGGATGATGGCTGGTCAGCAAAATCCACTATTGGTAAAGGGCAGCACCATAAAATTGTTTCAGGCAACTTTATAATTGATCCTTATGTCATTCCAAAAATCAAGTCTCCAATAAGCAACTTATTGCTTAAAATGAAAAACCAAAATGTCGACCTGTTTTGCCATATGTCCGTCGGTAAGCGAGGTGAACTTGAGTGGTATGGAAAACACAGGCTGCTTGCAATTGAGCAAATGAAGAAGCTGAGTGATTATAATATTTCTATCGAAGCTGAATATGACGGAGAACCTAGAATATCAAGGAGACAATATGTTAAACGGCTCAAGGCATCTAAAATAGCTTTTTCACCTCTAGGTTGGGGTGAGATGACAATGCGGACATTTGAAGCAATAGCGCATAGAAGCCTACTAGTTCAGTGTGATATCAGTCACTTAGATATTTTTCCCAATATTTTCATACCGTATGAAACGTATGTACCTGTCAAGTTGGATTTGTCAGACTTGGCTGAAAAATGTGAGTACTACATCAACAATGAAGCAAAAAGGCTGGAAATTGTAAATAATGCACGTGAAGTATTTCTCAGAGAGTTTACTTCAGAAAAATTCATTAACCGTATGGAAAGCATTCTATCAACCCCAGTCTAAACCGTTACAACTCATAAATAGGAATAACATGTTTATGGATAAATAAAAAGGCCGCTTTATAGCGGCCTTTTTTGTGACTAATTATTCATTAGTCAAATGGGTGCTCTATCACAATAGTTTCATCACGCTCCGGCCCTGTAGATACAATAGCAATTGGTACGCCACACACATCTTCTAACCGTTTAAGGTAGTTTTGTGCATTAGCTGGCAAACCATCCCATGTTTTTACACCAAAAGTATTCTCAGTCCAACCAGGCACAGTTTCATAGATAGGCTTACACCCTTCCACATCTTCCGAACCAACTGGCAGTAAGTCTATTTTCTTGCCATCTAATTCATAGCCAACACAGATATTAATACTCTCTATGCCATCCATGATATCAAGCTTGGTAATACACAAGCCTGTTAAACCATTAATCATGGCAGAACGACGTAATGCAGCAGCATCAAACCAACCACAACGACGTTTACGCTTTGTCACAGTACCAAACTCTTGACCTTTAACAGACATCTGCTCACCTGGGCAACCTGGCATTTCAATGTCCAGCTCACTAGGAAATGGCCCACCACCTACCCGCGTGGTATAGGCTTTTGTAATCCCCAAGACATAATGTAGCATATTCGCACCAACACCCGTACCCGCAGAAGCTTGTCCTGCAATACAGTTGCTAGATGTAACATATGGGTAAGTGCCATGATCGATATCTAACAAAGTCCCTTGGGCACCCTCAAATAACAAACGATCACCTTTGTCATAAGCGCCATAAAGCGCCTCAGATATATCCGTCACCATAGGCTTCAAGATTTCAGCATGCTGCATACTTTCTTCAAGTTGTTGATTAAAATCAACTGGCTGCGCACCCAAATAATTAGTCAACACAAAGTTGTGGTAATCCATGACTTCCGCTAACTTTTCAGCAAAACGCTCTGGGTAGAATAAGTCATAGACACGCAACGCTCTACGCGCCACTTTATCTTCATAGGCTGGGCCAATGCCCTTACCTGTCGTACCAATCTTCTTCTCTTCACTCCGCTTGGCTTCACGCGCCATATCTACAGCAACATGGTGCTTCAGAATGAGCGGACAACCAGGGCTGACCTTCAAACGACTTCTGACGTCTAAACCATCTTTTTCTAAGGTTTCTATTTCAGAAAGCAAATGTCCAGCATCCAACACCACGCCATTACCGATATAGCAATTCACGCCTGAGCGGACAATACCCGATGGTACTAGGTTAAGCTTATAAATGTGCTGCTCGTCACCTTGACCAACAACCAATGTATGGCCCGCATTATGACCCCCTTGGAATCGCACCACGCCCTGAGCTTGGTCTGTTAACCAATCAACAATTTTTCCTTTTCCTTCATCGCCCCATTGGGTACCAACAACGACGACATTCTTTCCTGTATTTTTTGCCATAATCTACTATTTAATTAATGTTTATGAAGCAAGCGGCACAACTTGCCACTTACCATTTTGTTGCGTTAATGCTTGATCGCAATTTAACTCTTCCGGACTTGTTTTATCGCTAGGTAATGCCTGAACCACAATATGGCCTTCACTACGCAACGCTTCAATTTTTTCTAACAATGTTAAATCGTCACTTGCTGGCGCTAGAATGCCTTTCGTTAATGTTGCCGTACTTAATGCTGTCACAACACCACGTAAGTCTAAACTAAAACCAGTCGCTGGTCGTGCACGCCCAAAGGAGATTCCAACTTCATCATAGCGACCACCTAATGCTAATGGGCCTGCATAGTTTTGTGCATAAGCAGCAAACACCACACCGCTGTGATAGTGATAGCCACGTAGTTCACTTAAATCAAACCCTACCTGCAAACCCAAATCAGCAAGCTTCGAGGCTGTTACCTTCAACTCATCCAGTGCTTTTGTAATGTTTGGTAATGGCGGCAACACATCCGCAGCTTTTTTTAGTACGCTAATATCACCGTTTAAATCGGTCAGACTAATTAATGCAGCTTTAACCGTTCCATCTAAGTCTTTTGTTAACTCAGCCACCAAAGTTTTATCTTTACTTAATAAGGCAGCATAAAGCTCATCTTCTAGTGCTTGGTTAACATCACCAGCCTCAATCAAAGCTTCAAAGATACCAACATGACTAAAGTCTACAAGTAAGTCATTTAACCCAAGCAACTTCAATGATTTAACCATTAAACGCTGAATTTCAATATCACTATCAATACCTTCATGTCCGAATAGCTCTGCTCCGATTTGCAAAGGCTCACGCGTTCGAGCCAAGCCTCTTGGGCTAGTACGCAAAACAGTACCTGCATAACACAACCTTGAAACACCTTGATGGTTCAGCATGTGCGCATCAATACGTGCTGCTTGGGGTGTCGTATCGGCTCTTAGTCCCATTAAACGGCCAGTTAATTGATCAACCACTTTAAAAGTCGCAATATCTAAATCATGTCCAGTTCCTGTAATCAATGATTCGACATACTCTAACGTTGGAGGGATGACGTACTGATAGCCATTGACTTTA
>JBGCFN010000055.1:0-25494 GCA_045106935.1 Gammaproteobacteria bacterium
GAAAAACTTTCTTGGCCTGATTAGTACAGGCAATAAGTATGCAGTGGCCTCTAGAGGCTCATGGTCTTGGCAAGGTGAGTGGTTATGGACAGTAAAAAATTGGATTGATCAGCAGTTTATGCGCAAATTTAATGTGCTTCCTGATATGAAGGATGATGATTCGTTAAATCTTGCTACCGGTATTGCTGATGAAAAAGCGATAAAGGAATTATCAACACTTGCTATGCGCTGCGGTGGTTGTGGTGCAAAGGTCGGCAGTGGCATTCTTTCTAGAGTGATGCAGCGTTTGCCGGTGCATGAACGAGAAGATGTGTTAATTGGTAGAGATTCTCCAGATGATTCTGCCATGCTTGCTGTCCCAACTGGTAAAGTCATGGTTCAGAGTATTGATTACTTTAGAGCGTTTATAGATGATGCCTATTTATTTGGTGCCATTGCTGCAAATCATGCCTTAGGTGATTTATATGCCATGGGTGCAGAGCCACAATCTGTACTGGCACTGGCGACAGTTCCTTATGCAAGAGAAAAAATTGTAGAAGAAGCCTTGTACGAGTTATTGGCGGGTGCTTTAAACACATTAGAGCCGACAGGCGCAGTGTTAGTCGGAGGGCATTCGGCTGAAGGCGCAGAATTAGCGTTTGGATTAACCGTGAATGGTTTGGTAGATCCAAATAAAGTATGGCGGAAACAAGGGCTAAAAGCTGGAAATAAATTAATATTAACTAAATCGATCGGGACGGGAACATTGTTTGCTGCAGATATGCGACGCAAAGCCAAAGGTCGCTGGGTGGATGATGCAATCAACACTATGCTACTTTCGAATCAGTCGGCGGCCTCTTGTTTGCAAAAACATCAAGCAACTTCATGTACGGATGTCACGGGTTTTGGGTTGCTTGGACATTTAATCGAAATGACAAGAGCGTCTAATGTTGACGCCGACATAATGATTGATGCTGTGCCAATACTTGAAGGTGCGAGAGAAACAGTTGCTGCAGGTATTTTGTCATCCTTACAGCCTCAGAATTTACGATTACGCAGAGCAATCCAAAATAGTCAATTTGCGTCCAAGCATTCAGATTATCCACTCATGTTTGATCCTCAAACAGCGGGCGGATTATTAGCTGGAGTACCTGAAGCCAATGCGCAACAATGTGTAAATGAGCTTCGAGAACTTGGTTATACTCAAGCATGTGTGATCGGTGAAGTGAAGCAAACCAGTCATGAAGAAGCGCCTATTAATATTATTGTCTAATTAAAAATATGAAAAATCAGTCGTTATTTTTAAATCCAATGTTATGGTTAATTGCCAGTTTAACCTTGGGACTTGCCCCATTTTCTCCTGAACCCCATGTGTGGGAAAAACTTCAATGGGTTTTTTCTGGGGCGCAAGGAATGAAGCTTATTGACTGGTTCGATCTATTGCTTCATGGAACTCCTTGGGTAATGTTGATGATTAGTCTTGTCTATAAATTTAAGAAATAATTTAAGTCTTTTGATCAATATGAAGTTTGTTGCCAAGCTGTTTTTATTAATTTCGTTAATACTCAGTGTCAGTGTATCTGCTGAGGAAAACTTTCCTAAACCAGTTGGGCTGGAGCCAGATGTTAATTTCTGGGTGCGTGTTTATACAGAAATTGATACACGAAGTGGTTTTATTCATGATTCGAGAAATCTCTCAGTTGTTTATTCTAAAATTAAAGTTAAAGGTAGTTCGCGTGCAAATAAAAGACATATTAAAAAAACAAAAGCTAAATACGCGTCAATTCTGAAAACATTGGCAACGGGTAAGCGAAATAATCTATCTAAAGATGAGCGACGAGTGTTAGAGATGTGGGGAGGCGTAAACGCATCCAATAAACGTATTGCAGCTGCAGTAAAAGATATTAGATTTCAGCGTGGCCAATCGAATCGATTTTATAGTGGCCTTGAGCGTTCTGGCGAGTGGCGTGAGTACATAAACAACACTTTCATAAATCTTGATATGCCTGTGGAATTGGCTGTGTTGCCTCATGTTGAATCGTCATTTAATCCAAAAGCCTATTCACATGTCGGGGCAGCTGGATTATGGCAGTTTATTCGTTCAACTGGGAAACGTTACATGCAAATCGATTATTTGATTGATGAGCGCATGGATCCATTTGCTTCGACAAAAGCAGCTGCAAAATTATTAGGACACAATTATCAGCTGACTAAAAGCTGGCCCTTAGCATTGACAGCATATAATCACGGGGTGGCAAGTATGCGTCGTGCAATCAATAAGCTTGGGACCAGAGATATTGAAGTTATTGTAAGAAATTATAAAGGTCGTTCATTTGGTTTTGCGTCACGAAATTTCTATGTCGCTTTTCTTGCAGCTTTAGAAGTTGATACTCACCCTGATAAATATTTCGGGTCAATTAAATATGCGAAGCCAGTTAAATATGACATTGTGAAAATGAAAAGCTACATTTTTGCTAAAGATATCGCAAACTATTTAAATATGACTAAGACGCAACTCGAACGCCACAATCGAGCGCTTCGAGGAACAGTTTGGAGTGATACCAAACGCATTCCTAAGGGTTATTTATTACGTATTCCCCATGCGCTATTAAGTAAACCTGCAAAGCAATTAATTGCAGCGATTCCAGGAGAGCTTCGTTACGATGTTCAAACACCTGATTTATTTCATCATGTTGTTCGTGGTGACACAATTTCAGATATTGCCAACCAATATGGTTTTCGTGTCAAAGATGTAATGGCAGCCAATGGCATGAGTAGTGGGCATTTTATTCGTGCAGGACAAAAGTTGAGGCTACCTGTTAAAGATAAAGCTGGTGCTATTGTCGTCGCCAAAAATAACAATAACCAATCTAAGGCACCAAGTCTTGCTTCAACTGACACTGCCCCGACTGAAGAAGTACAGAAACAGCCCGCGCCGGTTGTGATTGAAACAGCTGAACCAAACACTGTCACTAGCCAGACGCCAACACTTGTTGCTGATGAGCATAATGTTGAACTCGACGTCAGCGTGGTTGCGGAAGCCGATATTGAAGTGGTTGAAGAAGTGTCGTTACTTTCAGATCCTGCTGACTATACTGTCAATGATGATCTGACGATTGAAGTTCAAGCATCAGAAACTTTAGGTCATTATGCCGATTGGTTGGATTTAAGAGCGAGCCAATTACGCAAGATTAATAAGATGAGTTTTGGGAAGCCGGTGGTAGTCGGAAATCGATTGTTGCTGAATTTCAGTGCGATCTCGATTAAAGAATTTGAGAATAGGCGACTTGCCTATCAAAAAAATCTACAAGAAGAATTTTTTACTCAATATCGAATTGAATCCACTTATCAACATAAGATCAAAACAGGCGAGTCTTTATGGGTGTTAGCATTGCGCAACTTTAAGGTCCCGATTTGGTTACTCCGTCAACATAACCCAGACGTTAATTTTGACCGAATTCGTGTGGGTAACATTATTGTTGTGCCTAAATTGATCGAAGTGGCAGATCAACTTGGTGCATCAGAAAAGGCAAGTTAACATCAAATCTCAGGATCAACGGGAGCAAAATAACGATAATTGGTCATATATTTGATCTATCCCTCAGTCTGCTGAGTCATTCTTGTCCATACTATCCCCATTGCCCATTCACTCAAAAATTAGCGTTAGCTCAATAAGTAATCATATGAAGTATATTTTTGTTGCCATTATCAGCATTGTATTTTGTTCTCAAGCGTCAGCTTGGCAAGGCTATAACATGGATACAGGAGCAGTTATTCTGCTTGATGTTGCGGATAATAAGAATATTACTACAGGCAATGTGGCTTACTTTGACTACGATTCTGGGTCTGAAAAAATAGGTTATCTAAATATGTATGAGCAGAATATTGGCCTTTTGATTGATTTGGATTCAGGCGAATTAATACGTGTCAAAATGGAAGGGCGTCAATAGAATAATATAATAAGAAAGTACTCGAGGGATTACTTTTAAGCCACTGTATTATATAATAATCAGTGGCTTTTTTGTGTCTATTTATTGAGTCGATTCGCAATAATATCTTCAACCACTGATGGGTCAGCCAGTGTTGAAGTATCACCAAGATCCGTCACTTCGTTAGCGGCTACTTTTCGTAAGATTCGACGCATAATTTTGCCCGATCGCGTCTTAGGTAAGCCTGGTGCCCACTGAATAAAATCTGGTTTTGCAAAAGGCCCTATTTCTTTGCGTACTAATTCAATCAGTGCTTGTTTGAGTGAATCACTAGGTTCAATGCCCACCATGGTGGTGACGTAGCAGTAAATTGCTTGACCTTTAATGTCATGCGAACATCCCACCACAGCAGATTCCGCAACAGATTCGTGTAACACCAAAGCACTTTCTATCTCAGCGGTACCTAGGCGGTGTCCGGAAATATTGAGTACATCATCGACTCGGCCAGTAATCCAGTAATAGCCATCTTTATCACGTCGGCAACCATCTCCACTAAAATAATAGCCTGGAAACTGAGAGAAATAGGTATCGATGAATCGTTGGTGGTCGCCATAGACAGATCTCATTTGACCCGGCCATGGGAACTTCATCGCTAAATTGCCTTGGCATTCTCCGCTTAACTCATTACCTTCATCATCGAGAATCACAGGTTGTACACCAAAGAAAGGTAAGGTCGCTGAACCAGGTTTTAGCCCCGTTGCACCAGGAATTGGCGTAATTAAATGACCACCTGTTTCCGTTTGCCACCAAGTATCAACAATAGGGCAGTTAGCGTTACCGACCTTGTGGTAATACCACTCCCAGGCTTCTGGATTAATGGGTTCACCCACTGTTCCAAGTAAACGTAAACTACTGCGGTTGGTTTTTTCCACAAACTCATCACCCAAGGCCATCAGTGCGCGAATTGCTGTGGGTGCTGTATAAAATGTTTTCACTTGGTGTTTGTCGATGACTTGCCAGAATCGGCTTCCATCGGGGTAATTGGGGACGCCTTCAAACATCAGTGTTTGAGCGCCATTACAGAGCGGTCCATATAAAATATAAGTGTGTCCAGTGACCCAGCCAACATCGGCGCTACACCAATACACTTCGTTATCTTTATAGTCGAAGACATATTTATGTGTCATCGCCGCATAAAGAAGATAGCCGCCAGTTGTATGCAATACGCCTTTTGGTTTGCCTGTCGAGCCAGAGGTATAAAGAATAAATAATGGGTCTTCCGCATTCATTGGCTCAGGTGCGCACTCGTCACTTTGCGTCGCGATCATTTCGTGGTACCAGCAATCTTTATCTTGGTTCCATGTAATGTCATTACCTGTGCGCTTAATGACGACAACCGTGTTCACATTAGGACATTCTTGCAAGGCTTGGTCAGTGTTGTCTTTAAGTGGGATTGTTTTGCCACCACGCACACCTTGGTCTGCCGTAATGACAACTTGGCAGTCTGAATCTAAAATCCGATCGCGAAGCGCATCAGGAGAAAACCCACCAAAAACAACTGAATGAACTGCGCCAATACGCGTACAAGCCAGCATGGCAATCGCAGCTTCTGGCACCATTGGCATATAAATACAAATGCGATCACCTTTTTTTACGCCGCGAGCTTTTAATGCGTTAGAGAATTGACATACTTCTGCATGTAATTCTGCATAGGTAATATGTTTGTCATCGTTGGGATCATCGCCTTCCCATATAATTGCTGTTTGGTTGGCGCGTGTTTCTAGATGACGATCGATACAGTTGTAAGACACATTTAGTGTTGCGCCTTCGAACCATCGAATATGTCCTTTATGATAATCCCAGTCTAAAACGGTGTCCCATTTTGTGAACCAGCTAACAAACTCATCTGCTTGAGTGGCCCAAAAATTTTCTGGTTCTGAAACTGATTGTTGATACATTGCCTGATATTGGGATGAATCAATATGTGCCGAAGAACTAAATTCGGCAGGGACAGGGTATAGTTTATCGTCAGACATGACTCTTTTTCTCCACGAGTTATAAGGCGCCTTGAATGGTCGCGTTCATACACAAGCGACTATACTTAAAATAGACGCAGATTTATTTTATCTGGGTCATGAAATACTCGTTTTATTGGATAATTGAGGCAATGTCTATGTTATAACTCTACCGCTCATCATCTTTAGTATGCAATAGAAGAGACCTATGCCACCTCAATCTATGCAATAGAGTTGGAAATATGTTCTACGTTAATCTAAAAATAAAATGCGAGTCGAGTTATTCTTGAGCTTAAAGCTTATAAATTTTTTACGGCGTCAAGAACTTCGTCAACGTGACCATCAACTTTGACTTTGCGCCATTCGTTTCTCAATACACCTTGAACGTCAATTAAGAAAGTGCTTCTTTCGATGCCCATGACTTTTTTGCCATACATATTTTTTTCTTTGATTACGTCAAACTGATGACATAATATTTCTTCGCTGTCTGAGAGTAAATCAAAACTAAAATCTAATTTTGATTTAAAGTTTTCATGTGACTTAATGCTATCTCTGGAAACACCAAGAATAATTGTGTTTAACTTGGAAAAAATCTTTATATTGTCGCGAAAATTTTCAGATTCTTTTGTACAGCCAGGCGTGTTGTCTTTAGGGTAGAAATAGATAACAACATTACGTCCCTTGAGTTCTGTTAGTTTAATGGTTTTGTCGCCAGTGGCCGGAAGATCAAAATTTTTAACTTTGGCGCCAATTTTTAAATTGCTCAATGTGTTGTCCTTAGATAATTGGTTTTGTAGCTTAGGGTATTCTTGAAAGCGTATCGCGAAGGATGCTTGATAATTCTGGGTTAAACAAGATGCGTTTTCTCTCCACCATCACTTGCGTGACATCGCCACAGTGATAGCGGTTTTTTTGAAACTTTTTAACGAATAAATTCTTTTCATGGTCAGAGAGTAGCTTGAATTGATCGGCGCCTGAGCGATGATTTTGATTCAGTAATTGTATTTCATACTCGATTGCTTGTTTGTGTAATAAGGCGGAGTCTTTGTCTTGAACTTTCTCTAATAAAATGCGCAGATTCTTATATTCTTCAGCAAAACTTTTTTCAGAATCTAAAAATGAAGAAGCGGACAAATTAGTACTGATAGTGATGAAAGATAAAAAAATAAAATATAATACTGATATCTTCATATATAACCTACTGCATTAGTTGCTGTCAGTATAAAGTTTAGATAAGAATATTCCTAGAAGGTTCTAATGAATTTGCAAGTCTAGTTTATCTGTTAAAGCTGTCTAAGCCAGTCATGTATATCGATATCAGGCTGGGTTCTCCATGCTTGTTGGCTACATGATTCTGCAGTTAGTTTTGGGAGTTGTTCTAAGTAGCTTTCACGAGGAATCTTGCGGCCTCCTAAGGATGCAAGATGTGTTGACGGTAATTGAGTGTCAATGACAGCGTATCCCCAATTATCCAGATAGGCGGACAAATAAAGCAATGCTACCTTGGAGGCATCAGTTTCTTTGCAAAACATAGATTCCCCAAAAAATATTGTTCCAATGGAAATGCCATAAATGCCACCAATCAAATCACCTGATTCATTATGAACTTCTAATGAATGGGCATGATTTAATTGATGCAGATTTGAATACGCTTCAATCATGTCGCAGGTGATCCAAGTGCCACGAGAATTGCTGCGAGGTGCAGCACAGGCTTCCATAACAGCTAAGAATGATTTATCAAATGAGATTTTCCATTGCTTATTTTTTATCGTGCGTAACAAACTTTTATGCGCAATAAATTCTCTTGGATACAAAATCCCTCGTGGGTTTGGTGACCACCATAAAATAGGTTGGTCTTCTTCAAACCATGGGAATAATCCTTCATGGTAGGCGCGTAATAATCTTCTTGGTGATAAATCTCCGCCCACCGCGACTAAACCTTCAGGATCTTTTAAGGCAGATTCTGCAGGCGGGAAGGGCGCATCAATATTGTTAGGATCAATCCAAGGGATGTTGATATCACTCATGCGTCTAATCGGTAAGGAGATAAACTCATTAATTCTTCACATTGTCCACGCATAGCATGCTGCTCGCGTTGGCAAAATGTATAAATAGGTTCACGAAAATCTTCGTTATTAATCCAATGCGCAGACCATGTTTTTGTTGGCAAGAAACCGCGTGTGATTTTATGTTCGCCTTGTGCGCCGGGTTCGAATTTTTTTAGATTGTTTTCAATGCAGTATTCAATGCCTTGATAAAAACAAGTTTCAAAATGTAGGCTATTAAATTCTTCTTTGCATCCCCAAAACCGTCCATACAATGTGTCATCGCCACGTAAAGTGATAGCGCATGCAATGGTTTCATCTTTTAGTAATGCAAACATAAAAACTACTTGTTGCCCCATTGTTTGACAAATTTCTTTGAAAAAGTTGATGTTCAATGTAGGGACGCCAGATTTTCTATCGAAAGTGTCTTGATAAAATTGCTGTGCAAGTTCAACTTGCTGTTCAGTTGCATCATTGCCGTGAACAACATTAATTTCTATGTTTTGCTCTTCTACCATGCGCCGTTCCCGTTTGACCTTCTTTCGTTTGCGAGACACAAAGGTGGATAAGTAATCATCAAAGTCTGTGTAATTGTGATTTTTCCAATGATACTGGCAACCTAAGCGTAATTGTAAATCATTGTATTCACAGATTTTAGTATCTTCATCTGTTGTGAATAACCAATGCATACCACTCATGTTTAATTTTTTTGCGACTTTGATGATTTCATTAACCATCATCGATTTGATCGCGGTATCTCTTGATAATAAACGTGCACCCGTAACAGGGTTATAAGGAATGGAGCAAACCATTTTAGGGTAGTACTTTAAGCCTGCTTGATCATAAGCAGAGGCCCATGACCAATCAAAGACAAACTCTCCATAAGAATTCGTCTTGATGTATAACGGACATAAGCCAACGACTTGATCGTGATGGTCACGCACAGAGAGGTGATAAGGAAACCAACCAAATTCCTCTCCCACACATTGATGGTTTTCTAGTGCCGCTAAAAATTCATAGCGAATGAATGGGTCAGAGGTACCAGATAGACTATTCCACTCTTCGGCTTTAATCTCAGAGATAGAAGGATGAAAGCAAAGCGTGAAGGCTTTGCTAACTTCATCGTTCATATATAGTTAACTAGGTAGTATTAAGATTTGCTTAGGTATCTAACTGATCTAAGTATCTCTCAGCATCTAACGCTGCCATACATCCGGATCCTGCAGAAGTAATCGCTTGACGGTAGACATGATCCATCACATCTCCGGCTGCAAATACACCTTCGACACTGGTGGCAGTCGCGTTGCCAGTTAAACCGCTTTGGACTTTAAGGTACCCACCTTCCATGTCGAGTTGGCCCTCAAAAATGCCCGTATTTGGTTTATGCCCGATGGCGACAAACACGCCCTTGAGGTCAATATCTTTGGTGGAATCATCTTGCGTGCTTTTGATCCTCATGCCAGTCACACCTGAATCATCGCCGAGAACTTCATCCAGGGTGTGATTCCATGCAATGGTGACATTGCCATTTTTTTCGCGATCAAATAACTTGTCTTGAAGAATTTTTTCAGAGCGAAGAGTGTCTCTTCGATGAACGAGTGTGACACTAGAAGCGATATTGGATAAATATAATGCTTCTTCAACCGCGGTATTCCCGCCGCCTATGACAGCAACATCTTGTTTTTTATAGAAAAATCCATCACAAGTGGCACAAGCCGACACGCCTTTGCCTTTGTAGGCTTCTTCGGACTCTAAGCCTAGATACATCGCTGAAGCACCCGTTGCAATAATGAGGGCGTCGCAAGTATAGCTACCGTTAATGTCACCATTTAGCGTATAGGGCTTCTTACTGAAATCGACAGACTGAATATGGTCAAAAATGATCTGTGTGCCATAGCGTTCTACATGGGCAAGCATGCGCTGCATAAGATCCGGGCCTTGTAAGCCTTCAACATCACCCGGCCAGTTATCCACTTCGGTGGTGGTCATTAATTGTCCACCTTGTTCTAGGCCAGTAATGATGACGGGGTTTAGGTTGGCGCGTGCTGCGTAAACACCGGCGGTATAGCCTGCAGGTCCAGATCCTAAAATTATAAGTTTATGGTGTTGGCTGTCGCTCATTGACGTGAAATCTCCATGATTTGGTAGTGATAGTAATAGACACTAAATCTGTGCCATATCTTACGTAGCTCTTAAAGTGGGGGCAAATGTAGCTAAATCCAAATTTCTTCATGGAATTTTGCCTTTTGGCAGAATTGTTGAAAATTTATACTTGACAAGAATGAATAAAAAATCAATGATTTACATACTATTGTTGACCTATAAACTTAGAAAGTGGCCCAAGCAACCTTAAAGAGAACAAAACGCAGCTCGACGTATCGGCTGAACCTAAGCCATGGCCTTAGAGAAAGCGCCTTGGTGGTGTTAGTTGCGGTCGGTGTCTACCTATTAATGGCGTTAGTTAGCTTTGATCGTACTGATCCAGGCTGGTCTGTCAGCGGATCCGGTGGTGAAATTGCTAATATGGGTGGGTCAGCAGGTGCATTCTTTGCCGATCTATTTTTATTTTTGTTTGGATACCTTGCCTACTTAGCCCCGTTAATGGTTGCCTACAGTGGCTGGTTACTTTATCGCGAAGTCAACGAAAATGGGCAAGCGGATTACCATATTCTAGGAATACGCTGGGGTGGCTTTGTGCTTACCTTAATTGCGGGTTGTGGCTTATCTTCACTACATTTTGAGCCTAGTTTTCTTCCGTCGGACGCCGGTGGTGTGCTAGGTAATTTGGTCGCAACTGCATTTGTATTAGCCTTTAGTTATGTTGGTACAACATTATTATTACTAGCGTTGTTTTTTGCTGGCATCACAATATTTACAAGTCTGTCTTGGCTAAAAGTGATTGATAGTACCGGTAAAATTACTGTGATGGCTTATGAGTATATCTATCGTCAAATTGGTTTGTTAATAGAGATCTACAAAGCGCGGCGCACGAATGCTGACTTAGAAACCAAGATAGTGACACGTCCTCTCAAGAAAAAAATATCTGAAGCGAAAATTAAACCACGTAGAAAGCCAAGAATTGAACCTACGATAGGTCAGGCGCCGGTAAGTGATCGTGTCCAAAGAGAAAAACAAATTCCGTTGTTTGATGGTAAGTCTTCTGGAGAATTACCACCGTTAGCCATGTTAGACCCTGCGCAGGAACAAACCACCGGTTATTCAGATAAAGCATTAGAAGCCTTGTCGCGCCAAGTTGAATTGAAATTATTAGATTTTGGTATTGAAGCAGAAGTCAGTGATGTACACCCAGGACCTATTGTGACTCGATTTGAGTTGTTACTGGCTCCAGGCTTGAAGGTGAGTAAAGTGTCTGCGTTGGCAAAAGATCTTGCACGCGCACTGTCCGTGGTTAGTGTACGCATTGTTGAGGTGATTCCAGGTAAGCCATCGGTGGGCTTGGAAATACCTAATGAACAAAGAGAAATGATTAGTCTAAGCGAGATTCTGCAGTCGAGTGAATATGATGAAGCAGATTCGCCGCTTACTCTAGGGCTTGGTAAAGATATAAGTGGTCATCCTGTGGTGGTGAATTTGGCTGCAATGCCACACTTGCTTGTGGCTGGAACAACTGGCTCCGGTAAGTCTGTCGGTGTCAATGCGATGTTGTTAAGTCTTTTATATAAAGCTTCACCTGCCGATGTCCGCATGATTTTGATTGACCCTAAAATGCTAGAGCTAAGTGTCTATGAGGGTATCCCGCATTTATTAACTCCAGTCGTGACAGATATGAAAGAAGCCTCTAATGCATTGCGTTGGTGTGTGGCTGAAATGGAGCGCCGATATAAACTTATGTCTGCTTTGGGTGTAAGAAATGTCGCTGGTTATAACGTAAAAGTGGAAGAAGCTATTAATCAAGGTGAGCCTATTTTGGATCCTTTGTTTAATCCTAATGAGCAATTGTCAGAAAATGTCACTGCCGATGAATTAACAAAATTGCCTGTAATTGTCATTGTGGTTGATGAGTTTGCAGACATGATGATGGTGGTAGGAAAGAAAGTTGAAGAGTTAATTGCACGCTTGGCACAAAAAGCACGTGCAGCGGGTATTCATTTAGTGCTTGCGACACAACGTCCTTCGGTAGATGTCATAACAGGCTTAATCAAAGCGAATATTCCAACTCGAATTGCATTTCAGGTGTCTTCTAAAGTTGACTCAAGAACAATTTTAGATCAAATGGGTGCAGAACAATTATTAGGTCATGGTGATATGTTGTATTTACCACCAGGCACCTCCATTCCTGAGCGTGTTCATGGTGCTTTTGTGTCAGACCAAGAAGTCCATAAAGTATGTGATTACTTGAGAGGTAAAAGTGAACCGAATTATTTAGAAGAAATTATTCAGGATCCTAGCACTGGAGCAGATGTTATTCCTGGTTTAGAACCACTCCAAAGCAGTGAAGACGATTATGATCCGCTCTATGATCAAGCGGTAGCAATCGTAACAGAAACACGTAAAGCGTCTATTTCATATGTGCAAAGACGGTTAAAAGTGGGTTATAACCGAGCGGCACGTATGGTTGAAGAAATGGAGAATAGTGGTGTGGTATCTCAGGTTCAATCTAATGGGACACGTGAAGTATTAGCGCCACCGGCGCCGAACTAAACACGCTTGATACGTTCTAAATAATACACTTCCTCTGGTTAATTATTATGCGCTCAAGCAGCATTATCGTTTTATTTGCATTTATCTTCTTTGCATCAACTCAATGTTTTGCACAGACCACCGAGGAAAAGCTGTATGAGTCATTACGTGACTTAACAAGTTTAAAAGCAAATTTTTTTCAACAGGTTGTCGATTCTGAAGGTGAAATCATTCAAGAAGCGAAAGGCATTTTTGAATTGAAAAAGCCTGGTAGATTTCGCTGGCATTATGACCCACCGTATTCTCAACAAATTATCGCTGATGGTAAAAATCTGTGGTTGTTTGACTTGGAACTTGCTCAAGCCACGGTTCAGCCAATAGAAAAGGCGCTGGGTAGTGCACCCATCATATTGTTGACTGATCTAAAACCACTATCTGATGATTTCGAGATACGAGAAATGCCAGAGTCATTTGGCTTAGATTGGGTCGCATTAGTACCAAGAATTCAAGATACTGAATTTTATCGTGTTGAAATTGGACTCGATGGTAATGTGATCCGTGAAATGAAGTTGCATGACCATTTTGACCAAAAAACCATTATTCGATTTTCTGAAATAAATACCTCCGCAAATTTACCAGCATCGCGATTTGAATTTTCTATTCCTGATGGTGTTGATGTCATTGGTTCGCCGCGCTAACGTAGCGGCATGTCCTCGACAACAGATCTATTTTCTCAAAATGATGAACACTATCGGCCACTGGCTGATCGTATGCGTCCACGCACGATAGACGAGTTTGTTGGTCAATCGCATTTGCTTAAAGATAATTCTCCCTTACGTGCAGCCATAGACTCTGGTCGTCCACACTCTATGGTGTTGTGGGGGCCACCTGGTACAGGTAAAACAACCATTGCGCACTTGATTTCTATTCACTGCAGTGTTCCTTTTATATCGATTTCTGCGGTGCTCAGTGGTGTTAAAGAAATCAGATCAGCTATTGACCAAGCTAAGCAATATCAAGCAGAACAAAATCCCACAACAGTACTATTTGTTGATGAAGTACATCGTTTTAATAAATCACAGCAAGATGCATTTTTACCGCATATTGAGAATGGAACGATATGTTTCATTGGGGCAACGACAGAGAATCCATCATTTGAACTTAATAATGCATTGCTCTCTCGTGTTCGAACCTATGTGTTGAAGCGTTTAGAGGTGCAAGAAATTAGTGATTGCATGCGCGAAGCGCTAAAAAACGCTAAGCGTGGATTGGCAGATCAAAAAATTCAAATTGATTCAAGCATGATTGAAACTTTAGCAACCGCTGCTGACGGTGACGCCAGACGTGCGCTGACCTTATTGGAAGTTGCTGGAGACTTAGCCAAAGAGAATGACAATGGCAAAGTCATCGATCAAGAGGTGATTGAACAGGTAACGCAAACAAGTCTGCGACGTTTTGATAATAAAGGCGAATATTTTTATGACTTAATTTCAGCGCTGCATAAATCTGTTCGAGGGACTGATCCTGATGCTGCCTTGTATTGGTATTGTCGTATGCTAGATGGTGGCTGTGATCCAATTTATATTGCTCGCAGAGTTGTTCGTATTGCATCTGAAGATATAGGCAATGCAGACCCAAGAGGGTTACAAATTGCTTTAAATGCATGGGATACGTTTACTCGTCTGGGAAGTCCGGAGGGTGAGCTGGCGATTGCTCACGCGATTGTTTTCTTAGCCTGTGCGCCAAAGAGTAATGCGGTTTATATGGCTTATAATCAAGCAATGAGAGATGCTAAAGATAAAGGCACTCTTGAAGTACCCATGCATTTACGTAATGCGCCGACTAAATTGATGGAAGATTTAGATTACGGTAAGGATTATCGCTATGCTCATAATGAGGATGATGCATTTGCTAGTGGAGAAAACTACTTTCCTGATGAGCTTTATGGTACAAGATATTACTCGCCTGTAGAGCGAGGCTTAGAGATTAAAATCAAAGAAATGTTACACAGATTGCGTAGCAAATAATTAGGGAACCAAAGGTAAACATATGTCAGATGAGCTTAAGCTTTCAAAGGAATTAATCGACAACGTGATGAATACGGTCGTGAGTATTGACGGTCGAGCAAAAGATCCGTTTGTAGGTAGTCAATATTTAGTAGCCATAGTAGGTTATGTGGTAGGTAGCTCCTCGATAGCCGACCAGGAGAAAAAAGAGATTATGGATGAGCTGAGTTCATTTATGCACCATGTATATGAAGATGTTTCTCAACCTCAACAGCCGCAACCTCAGTCAGCGCCAGTTGCACCTCCCGGAAGTGCTTTCGGTATTTGGAAGCCAGGCGATTCATAAAGACAAATTTGATCTTATCGAATGAGTCAGTATAATTTTCACATCGATTTATTAATAACCAAACAGACAAGGGCATTAAGATGGATGAAGAAGCAATAAAAACAATCATCACAGTAATTATCATGCAAATTCCTATTGTGATTATCGCAGTTGCCGTTTTAGACAGATATTTATTCTGATCTCATCAGAATAACCAAAAAAGCCGCATCTTGATGCGGCTTTTTTGTTTTAATACAATAAGTTATATATCATTCTTATAGTATAATCTAATCCCTTCTTAGACGGTCAGACACCGCAATTGGCGTGGGAAATCTAAGTACCACCAAATACGATGAGAGCACAAACGTAATAATGGTCGATACGTGAATCAAGTAGGCCGCTTTCTCTCCAATGACACTCACATTCAATGCTAGCGCGCCTAATAAGATTGAGAATTCGCTGAGTTGACCAATGCGATAACCGATCTCATTCGCGACTTTTGGATCTTCTTGGCCCATTTTGATGAGTAAAAACTTAAAAGTAATTGGCTTAATTAGCATGGCTAAACCAGCAAGAATGATTGCTGGAAGGATCACTTGAGAGAGGATATCTAATTGAAAACTAGCACCTATCGCAAAAAAGAAAATTATTAAAAAGAAATCTCTCAGTGGTTTCAGGCTTTCAGCAATAAATAGGGCAATGGGGCTAGT
Organism: Gammaproteobacteria bacterium; assembly: GCA_045106935.1. Lineage (GTDB taxonomy): Bacteria > Pseudomonadota > Gammaproteobacteria > UBA4575 > UBA4575 > UBA1858. The sequence goes on from JBGCFN010000055.1 coordinate 15,651, forward strand.
CGCAATCGAAACGCCAGCAATAAAAGCACCTATTTCATGCGATAAACCTACCCAAGAAGCCAGCTGAGAAATACCTAAGCACCAACCAATGGCGACTAGGAATACATATTCTAAAATTTTGTCGAATTTTCGAAAAAGATACGACAATATAAATTTAGAAAAATAGAAGGTGAAGGCAATTAATAGAGGCAATGATATGACTAATATGATCAAATCATTAGCTCCAGCCTGACTAGTGTCTGCACGAGAATGCAGCAATAGCAGCATGATAATGGCGATCAAATCTTGAAGTAATAAAATACTGACAATGACTTCGCCGGTATGCCGGTGATGCAACACTGTCGTTGGTAATAATTTCAAACCTATGATAGTGCTTGAAAAAACCATACTGCCTGCAATTACTATACATTCGATCGTTTCAAACCCCATCAGATAAGCAGCTGCATAGCCAACAAACGAGAAAATAAACGAAGATGCCAAGGTTAATAAGGTGGCATCCTTAAGTAAACTGACCAACTTGTTTGGATTTAAGCTCAACCCTAATAAAAATAATAAAAACATAATCCCAATGTCAGCGACTTGTTGAATAAATGCGTGATTTTCAACAATCCCGAGTCCTGAAGGCCCCAGTAGTATTCCCAAAGCAATGTATGCAATTAATAATGTTTGGCGTGCATAAAGTGCCAGTGTTGCCAAAATTGCCGCACCTGAGAAAATAACAAATATTGTGAAAATGATTTCGTCAGAATGATTCATGGGGAAAATTATTCATTATTAATGGTGACTAAGTTTAACCAGTGCATCACTGGCGTAGTTGAGCCTTTCTGTAAATGAAGTAGGCAGCCAATGTTTGCCGTAGCAATTATGTCGGGCTGTGATCGTTCAATGTTGGTAATTTTATTTTCACGTAACTGATTGGCAAGTTCTGGTTGCAGAATTGAATAAGTCCCTGCTGATCCGCAACATAAATGCTTATCTTTGAATTCGGTGAGTTGATATCCGGCACGACGCAATATTGTTTCCACAACATTAATAATTTTTTGATCATGCTGCAGTGTGCAAGGTGGATGAAATGCAATTGTAGTTTGAGTGTCAAGTTTGGGGCGGAGATTCATTGATGCAAAATATTCACTGGCATCTTTTGTCATCTCAGAAACTATTTTAGCTTTATGTGCATAATTTTCATCGAACTTTAATAGGCGATAATAATCTTTGACCATGCTCCCGCAGCCGCTGGCACTCATAATGATCGCGCTGCATCCATTCTCAATTTCAGGCCACCAATGATCAATATTCTTTTTAATAGAGGCCAAGCTTTTCTCGGGCTGGCCATTGTGATGTTGTATTGCTCCGCAACAGCTAACAGTCTTAAATAAGACGGGTTGTATGTTTAATGCAACAAGAATGTCATTTAAGGCATTGTTAATATTGGGTGAAGCAACAGATTGCACGCAACCATCTAATAAAATAACTTTGTCTTCATGTGCATTGCTTAGCGTTGACTTGTTAGAAGGTTTCTCAGTTTTTGGGGTGGCGCCAATTAGTTTAGCAATCAAATAGAAAGGCTTGAAACGATTCGGGAATGGTAAAATTGTGCAAATTATCCAACGCTTAAACCCAGATATAAAATTTCGAAGTTTCTTATGTTCTGCCGTGTCTCGTCCAATCTCAACTAATTCGCCATAGTTAACGCCAGAAGGACAGGTGGTCTCACAATTCAAACACGTCAGACAATTATCTAAGTGCTTAAGTGTTTTTGAAGTGGTTGGGTTGCCCTCTAACATTTCTTTAATTAAGTAGATGCGTCCGCGAGGGCCATCTAATTCGTCACCGGTAATTTGATGCGTCGGGCATGTCGCATTACAGAATCCACAGTGAACACATTTGCGCAAGATTTCGTCGGCGCGTTTACCTGATCGTGTGGAAAGTAATTCTGAGGGAAGGTTGGTCTGCATTGTTAACACCAAGAATACATGCGACCAGGATTCAAAATTCGCTGAGGGTCAAATGCTGATTTCAAATTCATATGTAATTTTTTTAAATCCGGATGAATATCAGCTAAACAATCATCAGGCTTGGATATCGCTTTAAATAATGTGGCATGACCATTTACTGCTTGGCATTGTTTGATAATGTGCTGAGAGTTGTCGTCAGATTTAATCCAGCGCAATCCACCATTCCATTCCATGCATGATTCATTATTGATGCTAAGGGGCGGTGTGTTATTCGGAACAATGATTCTCCATAATGGCAAATCTGTTTGAAAAAATTCTGCTTGATGATTTTTTAATTCACTCCAAAATAAATGGCTATCGGATAGTGCTTCACCGCCAATTTCTTTGTGTGCTTTTTTTATAGTCGTCTCTAATCCTTCAATCCGTGCATATAAAGTATCGTTATAAAAATAAGTTGCACTAATAGGCAGTTGTGTTTGTTCCCAACCATTCATTATTTCTAATGCGTCAGATTGGTTGGTGTTTAATGCAAGCGTGAGCTCAGTTTGTGGTTTGGGCGCCACTCTAAGTGATATTTGTGTGATCACACCTAAAGTACCGAATGCGCCACACATAAGTCTTGATGCATCATATCCAGCTACGTTTTTCATTACTTGTCCACCAAATTCTAAATGCTCGCCTTTGCCATTTACAATGTGAGCGCCAAGAATGCAATCTCTCAGAGAGCTTGCATAGGGCCGGCGTGGTCCTGATAAGCCACAGGCAACAGTACCACCAATAGTTGCTTGGCTGCCAAACTGTGGGGGTTCAAAAGATAACTGCTGATTATTAGTTTTTAATAATGTTTCAATATCTGAAAGTAATGTGCCATTGTTTGCCGTAATAAATAATTCTGACGGTTCATAATCAACAATGCCGATATTAGATGAGACATCTAATGCTTGTGCTGAAATATCATTGCCATAAAAACTTTTACTTCCTCCTCCCTGAATAGATAAGGCCTGCTGGGAAGTAGTTGCTTGTTGAATACTTGCACTTAATGCTTGAATAAAATCAGACTCAGGCATGACTAAAATCGAGGTAAGTGCTTGAAGGGCATTTCACCATGATGAACATGCATGGCGCCAAATTCGGCGCAACGTTGCAAGGTGGGAATCACTTTGCCGGGGTTGAGTAAATGTGCAGGATCAAATGCTTCTTTGATTCGTTCAAATTGATTGAGTTCTTCTCGTTTGAATTGCACACACATCTGGTTTAATTTTTCTATGCCAACGCCGTGTTCCCCGGTAATGGTGCCTCCAACACTGACGCATAGTTCTAAAATTTTACCTCCAATCAGTTCAGCTTTTTTTAATTCACCTGGATTATTTGCATCGTACATAATCAGAGGGTGTAAATTACCGTCACCGGCATGGAATACATTCGCCACAGGTAAACCATATTGGTTTGAATAAGCAGTAATTTCTTTGAGTACATGAGCCAGGTGTTTGCGTGGAATTGTCCCATCCATACATAGATAATCAGGTGTGAGTTGTCCAACTGCAGGAAAAGCAGATTTGCGGCCTTTCCAAAATAATTCTTGTTCGTCCAGCGTTTTTGCTATTTGCACCGACACGGCATTCGACGATTGGCACTGCTTCGTGACTTGGTCCATTTCCCATTGTAAGGAGTCTTCATAACCATCCAGTTCGCATATCAAAATCGCGGCGGCATCAGTAGGGTAGCCGGCATGACAAAAATTTTCAGCCGCCTTGATGATTGCGTTATCCATCATTTCTAACCCCGCAGGTATTACTCCGCCAGCAATAATGTTGGCGACCGCATTGCCAGCATCTTCAACGTTATTAAACGCGGCGAGAATGACTTCTTTGTTCTTGGGTGTGGGCAACAATTTCACTTTGGCTTCAACCATAACCGCCAGCATTCCTTCAGAGCCTGTTAATAAAGCGAGAAGGTCATATCCTGGTGATTCATAACATTCGCTGCCTATTGTGATTAATTCACCATCAATCATGACAAAAGTAACTTCCAATAAGTTATGAACAGTGAGTCCGTATTTTAAACAATGAACGCCACCTGAATTTTCGGCAATATTGCCACCAATGGTGCAGGCAATTTGTGATGAAGGGTCAGGCGCATAGTAAAGTCCATAATCTGCGGCAGCCTCAGAGATGGCTAAATTGCGTACACCTGGACCCACATGCGCATATTGCAGTGGTTGATTGATTTCGAAAATCTGATTCAGCTTGGATAAATTTAATAAAATTCCATCTGAAATTGGGTGGGCACCCCCTGACAGTCCTGTCCCGGCACCTCGTGTCACAATAGGTACATTTTCTTTTTGACAGACCTTAATAATATCGATTACTTGCTGGGTCGTTTCCGGCAATAATACTGCCAAAGGTAATGATTTGTAGGCAGTGTACCCATCACACTCATACGGACGCATTGATTCCGTCATTGTGAGGATATTATTTTTTGGCAAACAACCAGAAAATAGGGCAGGAATTTCGCTTCTATTAGGCATATGCTTATAGCTTGTTACATCCTGTATAAATTATTATTCGAGAATACATTAATTAACCTCAATGTGGCTATACAATGATATTAGTTTGGATTGCTCTGGGCGGTGGCGTTGGCTCTGTACTTAGGTATTTGTTGTACACTAGCGTTGATCAGTTACATAATTATTCCTTTCCTGTTGGAATCCTCTTGGCCAATATTATTGGGTCCTTTTTAATGGGATTTCTTGCATGGACACTGACTAGCCATATTACGCTGGCGGATGAACATCGCGCCGCAATTTTAGTGGGGCTATTAGGTGGCTTTACTACTTTTTCAACATTCTCTCATGACACCTTGCAGCACTTTGTCCTAGGCCAGTATACGGCGGTAATGCTCAATATTGTGTTAAGTGTGGTTCTCTGTATTATTGCGGCCGGTGCAGGGTTACTGTTAGCCAAATCATTGTTAACTTAAATATTAAATTTTCATATGTTAGATCCAAAATTATTACGTGCTGACTTAGAACGCGTTTCTGAAGATTTGCAAAGAAAAGGTTTTGAGTTGGACAGCGCGCGTTTTGCAAGCTTAGAAGAGCAGCGTAAAAGTCTTCAAGTAGAAACCCAAGAACTACAAAGTGTCCGTAACCAACGTTCAAAGGAAATTGGTGCTGCTAAAGGGCGTGGTGAAGATATTGCGCCATTGAAGGCAGAGATGGATGACTTGGCGAAGACATTAAAAGAGAAAGAACACAATTTAAATGAGCTTCAGTCACAGTTGCAAGAATGGTTAATGGGTATACCCAATATTCCTCATGAATCAGTGCCGCCCGGTAAAAGTGAAGATGATAATAGAGTTGAGAAAGAATGGGGTGAACCAACTCAACTAGACTTTGAACCCAAAGACCATGTCGATATTGGTGAAGGGCTGCAACAGCTTGATTTTGAGACAGGTGCAAAAATTACAGGATCACGATTTGTTGTCCTGCATCATGATATTGCCAGGCTGCATCGTGCATTGATTCAATTTATGCTTGATATGCATACCAAAGCGCATGGCTATACTGAAGTGTATGTGCCTTTTATTGTGAACTCAGATAGCTTGCATGGCACAGGCCAGTTACCGAAATTTAAAGAAGACTTATTTAAGCTTGAAACTGACAGTGATTATTATCTAATTCCAACAGCTGAAGTTCCAGTGACTAATATATGGCGTAATGAGATCGCGAATCTTGAAAAGTTACCGATTAAATATGTTTGTCATACGCCTTGTTTTCGCTCAGAAGCAGGTTCTTATGGAAAAGATACACGTGGCTTAATTCGTCAACATCAATTTGAAAAGGTAGAGTTAGTCCAACTGGTGCATCCAGATAATTCTTGGCAAGCACTTGAAGAGTTAACAGGACATGCCGAAGCTGTATTGCAAACCTTAGAATTGCCTTATCGTTTAGTCACGCTCTGTGGAGGTGACCTAGGTTTTTCAGCGGCTAAAACTTATGACCTTGAAGTTTGGTTGCCGGCGCAAAATTGCTATCGTGAAATTTCATCGTGCAGTAACTTTTTAGACTTTCAAGCACGCCGTATGAAAGCCAGATGGAAAGATAAAGACAGTAAGCCCCAATTGTTACATACGTTGAATGGTTCTGGTTTAGCTGTAGGAAGAACCTTAGTTGCTATTTTGGAAAATTATCAAAATCAAGATGGTTCAGTGCGAATTCCAAAAGCCTTGGTCAGTTATATGGGTGGGATAACCGAACTTAAATCGGTTGATTGATCTCCAGAAATAAAAAAGCCTGTGCGGGTTGGGGCGCACAGGCTTTAAACTCATACTAGGTACGAGTTTTGGGGACTCGATATAATAGGTTCATCTAGAAAAGAGTAACCTTCGGTTTCTACGTAGATGATTCTATCAATATTAGACAAAAACGCAAGATTCCACTTGTGCTCGACAATGTAAAACACTGTTATTTATCGATATAATTGTTAATCTTAATCATATTGTTGTATTAGGCGAATTTTGTTTGGATTTGTCCTATACATTACATGGTGATTTGAATCTAAATACATGATTAAAATTTATGCAAAAACTCGCGGAGCTTAAAAAACATTTTCCTTATCCTGGAAAAGTTGAATGGATAGGGATACGTCCTAATAAAGGATCGGCAATTGAACAAAAATCTTACATTGAGGCGATGACTGATCACGGTCTTGATGGTGATAAAGCCGGACAACGGCCTGGTGGAAAACGGCAAGTTACGTTATTTCAAGCAGAATATATAGATGTGATTCGGTCATTAATGCCCAATAAAGAACTTAAATTCGTTGATCTTCGTCGAAATATTGCGGTATCTGGTATTAATCTCAATGCGCTAAAAGACTGCTCGATAAGTTTAGGTGAAGCAACATTAGAAATAACCGGATTTTGTCATCCATGCAGTAAGCTAGAGGCGCAGCTGGGTGAGGGGGTGTTTAATGCCTTGCGCGGCCATGGTGGCTTGACTGCCAAAGTGATTAAAGGAGGCGTAATTCACGTGGGTGATGACTTACATGTCTTATCGGTCGATTAATTTCTATCTCGGCGCCATGTGCACCAGGCTAACCACAACCACGCAATTATAAAGGCTGTACCTCCCAAAGGAGTAATCATGCCTAACCAGGTAATGCCTGTTGTACTTAAAATATATAAGCTACCGCAAAATAATAGAATGCCAAGACCCATTAATCCGGCAATACCAGAATAATTTGATTGACCGTCGATTTTCGCCAGTATGCCAATAAGGATTAATCCTAATGCATGCCAGAAATGAAAATCTGCGGCAGTGTTAAATACTTGAAGGCTGCGTTCATCTAAGTGCTTCTCAAGTCCATGCGCGGCAAATGCACCGAATGCAATGGCTAAGGCAGCATTGAAACTACCGAAAGAAATAATTACATTGTGTTTCATAGCAATAAAATAAGTTTTATATAAGGAGAGTATAGTGCCAACATTCGATATTGTCTCTGAAGTTGATACCCATGAATTATCCAATGCAATAGATCAAGCTAATCGAGAAATTGGAAATCGTTTTGACTTTAAGGGCAGCAACGCCAAAATCACCCTCAAAGATACGATCGTGACGTTAGAAGCTGAGGTCGAATTTCAAATTAAACAAATTTATGATGTTGTCACTCAGAAGATGGCTAAACGCGGAATTGATCTTGATTGTGTTTCGAAAGGAAAGTTGGTTGAAGCCAATAAGCGTGCAACTCAAGATATAACAATTAATCAGGGAATCAATTCAGAGATTGCTAAAAAGATCACTAAGCTAATCAAAGAAAGTAAGCTGAAAGTACAGTCACAGATTCAAGGTGAAAAAGTGCGTGTGACAGGAAAGAAGAGAGATGATTTGCAGCAAGCTATGCAACTGTTACGTGAACAGAATTTAGGCGTGCCGTTACAGTTTGATAACTTTAGAGATTAAGTTTTATTGGCTGACTAACCAGATAAGTAGCATTACGAAACCAACGACGCCAAGCAATGGCAATAGCACAGCGCTCCAGTCACCTGACTCAGCTTTAGGGCTATTAAAAAACATCTGTTTAGCGCGCGGAAAAAGAAATACGAGTATTAATATTAAAAATACTGCGCTGGCAATCTGCATTCCATCCATAATACTTACCTTACAAATAAAAAAGCCCGCTGATTTTATTCAGCGGGCTTTTTTTGATGTTTATTTATGATTATTCGTCACCACCAAAGATGCCTAAGATTTGTAATAAGCTTACAAAGATATTGTAAATGCTTAAATACAAAGACACCGTTGCATTAACGTAATTAGTTTCACCGCCATTAATAATACGGCTGGTATCAAATAAAATAAATCCACTCATAACTAAAATAATAGCAGCGGATAGTGCTAAAGATAGAGCAGGGATTTGTAAGAAAATGTTTGTCACCATCGCAAGTACAGCAATGATTAAACCAACCATTAAGAATCCGCCCATGAAGCTAAAATCGCGCTTAGTAGTAAGCACATAGCCCGAAAGCGCAAGAAAGATAATGCCGGTTCCGCCTAACGATGTCGCAATTAATTGTGGCCCATTAGACAAAGAAAGGTAGTAACTTAAAATTGGACCCAGACCAAAACCTAATAAGCCGGTAATAGCAAAGACAACACCAATGCCGGCTGCTGAATTGGCTGTTCTAGGTAGAACTAGCCAGATTAAACCGAGCGCGCCAAAAGAACATACTAATGACACCACGTGGCTAACTTGAAGCATCATTGAAATACCAGCTGTCAATGCGCTAAATAAAAGCGTAAATGATAGTAAGAAATAAGTGTTCCTAAGGACCTTATTAATACTGACCGCAGATGTTGTGGAAACCGATGGATTGTAATTATTCATGCAAAAGCCTCAAGAGTGAGAAATTAGTTAATAAGTTTAAGTATATAAAACTCATGCCAAGTTTGCTACATATCACAGGATGATACCGGCAATATCTCGACCATATACATTAATATAGTGACAAAACCTTTAAATTCAAGTGTTAGTAAACCCACAATAAATTTATAGGTTTAATAGAGTAATAGTATAGCTTTCTATTTGATGATTGAGGATGAGTTTTAATCTGTTAAATCATCAGAAATAATCGAAGTTTAATCCGCTCAAAGTAAATAATTCTCATACTGAGACAAATAAAGTTTGATTGCTTTTTGTATCGCTGTTTAATTGGTTGATAGTGAAAAAAATCAGTTCAAGACGATCAGTGTGTCTTATGTAATAAAAAACTGAGAGTTTGCTTTGTAGAGAGTGTTAACAACGAGGAGCTAATTTGTCTGTTGTGATAGTTGCCTTAGTTAAAGAGAAAAGAAAACTTCTCTCTATGGTGTATTAGAAATGATGAAATACGAGACTCATTCTCTATTCTGACTAGTTTATGTCCTGATATTGTTCCATAAGAATCTGAGGAGGCCCATACATCAAATAACGGTAGCCCATGATGAGCGGTTATGGTAAAAAGCGTCTTCCAATCAGTAATGCTCGCTAATCAGTAGCTTACTGTGGATAGATTAGACCAATTACGGAGAGGTGGCAGAGTGGTCGAATGCGGCGGTCTTGAAAAGCGCTAACTCACTCTTCATCAAAATTCTTTTCCTTATATATTCAATTTGTTACACACGCCTGATGGCGATCGTCATTTTATAAATACAGTGTAATGCAGTCACAAACACTGCAATTCCTATTTTAACTAGTCACAAATGTGGTCACACTATTCTCGCTTTACTCCCAACTAATTTAAGTTCGTATAAACAATCTTGTTTTTTTATTTATGTAGGTGGGAGGCAAAAATTCCACTACACAATATTAACAATGGTTCACTGTGCATTAAATTCCATAAATTTATAT
>JBGCFN010000056.1:0-53644 GCA_045106935.1 Gammaproteobacteria bacterium
GGTTAGCGGATTAGCAAGAATCGACTCTGCGACCTTTCCAAACTATTTCCATTGAAAAAGATTGGCCTTCTATATCCATATTCATAGTCATATTGCCAGAACCCGTGTCACCCTTAGACTCAAATGAGCCTTGTCCATTCATGGCTCCACCTTGGGTATTACACACCATGGTCCAATTTAAGGTATTCCCGCTGATATCCGTGCTTGAGATAGAACATTCACCATTGTCACTTGGGGCCAGTGTTTCAGGCGTGATTTGTGACTCTGTCATGCATTCTTGCTGTGTCTGAACACGAGGCTGAGGAAACATGGGTGATGTCATTGTGGTTGAAACTTCCCATAAACCTGGCTCAATTGAGACGCTATCGCCAGCCATACCCAGTTGGGCGGTGGATAGAGTGAATAAGCTTGCAACGGTTAATATAGCAATACGCATATCATTTAGACCTATTAATGTATTTAATTCGAAGTGCGTATTTTACAGGTTCTATCATGGTCTACAATAAACAAACTTGCAGCAATGATTAAAAAGAGCGCTTATTATTACTATTATGAATAAGCAGCTAAGTATCATCCGTCATGCTAAATCAGACTGGTCTGAAGAGATGCCTGACTTTGATCGCGCGCTAAATAAACGTGGTCTGAACGATGCAATATTAATCGGCAATTACCTTCATGATCACAACTATCAGTTCGATAGGGTCTATTGTAGTTCTGCAAACAGGGCTAGGCAGACCTTAGGGCAGTTGAATATGAGTTTGAATTTAGCCAAAGACAGCATTCAGCTTGAGCGATCTTTATATTTAGCCTCATTGGCACACCTTGTATCATTGATAGAGCAACTTAGTCATTCACATCATCATGTTGCACTCATTGCGCATAATCCAGGGCTAACAGATTTATGTAATTTCATAACAGGTGATCGCTTAGGAAATTTACCTACTTGCGCGGTGTACACCATTCAGTGCTGTGTTGATGATTGGCGAGCAGTGGGTTTAGAAAGCGGGACTAAAAAAATGCTAATGACTCCTCGCATGCTAAAAGATCAGTGAGTAGAGAAAATCATAAGCGTTAAGCATTCACGAATTATTTTAAATATAAACCCAGTTCCTTCCTTTTCTTTTTAGAAAAACCCATCGCGACAATTCTGTGAGATTCTAGTAAGTACTCTTTCAACTCATCATCAGGTAATCCCGGATAGTCATAGTGCTGAATCCAAGACATGCCGCGTGAGGCAAAATAAGGGGCTGGACGACATCCAGGAGTGTCTTTTAATATTTCAAACGAAATGTCAGATACTTTAAAAGTAAAGGCAGGGGATTCCGTTTTTTGCCAGCCACCAATCGCAAATACTTTGTCAGAGACTTTCCATACATGTGAGTGCCCCCATTGAACAACATGTGAAGTTACTGCGAGTGAGTCACAAAAGGAATTAAATTCTTCGTAAGTCATCGTATAAAGTGACGTGTGGTAACAATAGCCGCAATCATTTTAATCGCTAGGTACTAACCTTAACAGCTTGCCATTTTTTTCGTCGGTGAGAATATACAAATAGCCATCGGGGCCATTGCGAACATCGCGAATGCGCGCCATGCCTTCGAGCAGCACTTCTTGGTTAACAACTTCGTCACCTTTGATTTCCAATCGACGTAAATGTTGTAATGCTAACGCGCCCACAAAAAGATCACCTTCCCAATGCGGAAAATGAGTGCCCGTATAAAAAGCCATGCCGCTGGGTGCAATAGAAGGATCCCAATACACTACAGGTTGCTCCATACCCGGTGCATGCGTTTTGTCAGAAATTATCTCACCACTGTAATCAATCCCATAAGTAATTGCCGGCCACCCATAGTTTGCACCCGGCTTCAGTTTATTGACTTCATCTCCGCCGCGAGGACCATGTTCATGTGACCAAATTGATTGATCGCTTGGCCTCTTTGCAATGCCTTGTGCATTGCGGTGACCATAACTATAGATTTCAGCTTGGTTACGCGAATGATTAATAAATGGATTGTCACTGGGAATCGTGCCGTCGTCATTAAGGCGAATAATACTACCAAGATGATTTCTCGGGTCTTGGGCATCATGCAGACGATCATAACGATCACCGGTGGTGATAAATAACGTTCCATCATCGGCAAAGACTAGTCTGGAACCATAGTGGTGAGCGCCCGGTGTTTTAGGTGACACTCTAAAAATTGTTTCAGTGTCTTGAAGTGAATTACCAACTAGCCGAGCCCTAGCTACTTCAGTGCCAGCACCGCCGCTACCTCTGCCCGCATAAGAAATATAAACTAAGCGGTTTTCAGCAAACTCAGGGTGAATAGCAACATCTAACAACCCGCCTTGTCCTTTCACATAAATATTTTTGGGTAACCCTGTGATGGGTTTGGGAGCTAACTGACCATCTCTGATTATTCTTAAGCGCCCCACGCGTTCACTTATTAATACATCACCATTAGGCAGAAACGCTAATCCCCATGGGCGTTCCAAACCATCAGTAATTTGAGTGAGTTTGAAATCGTGGTGATGAGAATGATAAATTTCTTCAGCCGTGGCTAAAGAAGTAGAGAGCAGTAGTATAGAGAGCGCAAAAGATAATTTAGTGATGAGATTTAGTTGCAATAGATAGTGTGTCGCAGCGTTGCTACTAAATGAAAGACATTCGGCTGGACTGAGCGCTAACATATTGCGTTACCAATAATTTTCAGTACTGATACTGCCAGGTGTTTTGCGTAGGTTTTTAGTCAGACCGCGTTTCTCTAATGTTTCTCGCACGTCTTTAACCATGTCAGGGTTGCCGCATAACATGATTTGCGATTTTCCATTTTCAATTTTTAAATTAACACGCTCTTCTAGTTTGCCTTTTTTTAATGCTTTTGGAATGCGGCCGGGTAAGGCGAAGTCAGTTTTTTCGCGACTCACAAACGGCACATATTCAAATTGATCTGGGTGCTTTTCTTTGATGTCATTGATCAACTCTTGATAGGTTAATTCTGAGGCGGTGCGTACTGCATGCACCAACACACATTTTTTAAAACGTTGCCAAGGCGTTTCGGTTTTTAAAATAGATAAGAATGGACCAATGCCCGTCCCGGTTGAAATCATCCATAAGTCTTCACTCTCAGGAATTTCATCAAGTACTAAAAAGCCATTAGCCTTTTTGCCTAAGTAAATATGATCACCGGCTTCTAACTTGGCTAGTTTTGGAGACAGGAGTCCTTCTTCTACGTCAATGGAGTAAAATTCATAGAAGTCTTCATGTGGGGCGCTAACAAAAGAATAAGGTCGTCCAACAATTTGGTCATCAATCATTAAGCCTAAACGGCCGAACTGACCGGCAGCATAGTCGCCGATATCACCTTTAACTCTTAATGAGTAAAGTGTGTCCGTCCAGTGAATGTTTTCAATGACTTCTGCGTCGATCCAATTTGACATGGTAATAACCTTTGACTGCCTAATGCTAAAAAGCTAGCTAGTTTACAGAGCCATTAGACGTTTTAGAACAAGTAGTTGTGAATAGTGGTGGCCACCCAATTGGTGATAATTGAATTAACAGAACTATTCCTTAGTCAAAGTAGGCGGCTCGGCAGGCACAGGGTTCGGCTCAGGGTCTATGGCAGATTCAAACTTGGCTTCAGGTTCTTTTTTGCCAGAAAAGAAATTAATAAAGAAACGGAAGACTTTCTTGATCGCACGAAATAGTTTCGGAAGTAGCCAAATCATTAGCAAAATAAAGATCACTAATAATATTAGGAATAACACTGGGTGCTGAAGTGCTGCCCATAATCCAGCAAAGACAGCAATATCTTCCGTAATGGAAGCGGTCCAGTTAGAGAATGGCTCGGGTGAGGTATTAATAAGTACGCGTGTCCCCGCTTTAGTAAAGTGAGTTCCTGCCGCAATGGTTCCTCCGACCAATGCCGCCGCAATTTCAGCGCCTGCACCGACTTCACCAATGGCGCCGGCCGCCAGTAACGCACCGGCAGGGATGCGTACTAATGTGTGTAATGTGTCCCAGCCTGTATCCACACCTGGGACTTTATCCGCAAAAAATTCAACCACATACATGAAGCCTGCTGCCGCAATGACTAGCGGGTCCCCGACCACTTGCAGATCAGGTGGAAGGTCGACATAACCCATGTTCATCATCACGCCTAGCGCCACCAACGTGCCATATAAGTTAATGCCACTCGCCCAGGCCACACCCATGGTGAGTGCGATGGTTTGGATTAAGCCCTCATATGCTTCCATTGAGTCAGTCTCCTGCTGTATTTGTAGTCACCCTACATTATGACTTGGAAAAACGCGAATAGTGCAATAAATATAGGTAAATCAATCATTTGAATGATGGCTTAATGCTAATTATGGCGCCTTTTTAGACAATTTCACCTTATAAAGTCAAATGAAATAGCGGCATTAGCAAGATTAATTGGCGTCAGGGAAACAAAGAACGTTAGTGTATAAGTATATTAAATAATGCTTATTCTATAATATTATATGTATAGAAAATGGCCAATTAGCCGTAAGACTACTCATAGATGAGTGGAATCACCAGAAAAGGAATGTCGGTGCCAGAAAATTTACCTCAATTTGAAGACCATAGTAATCAAGAACAGAAGTTCACGACTTGCTATATGTGTGCTTGTCGCTGTGGCATTAAGGTCACTGTTGAAGACAATCTAGTTCGGTTTATTCAAGGCAATAAGAACCACCCTATTAATAAGGGTGTGCTCTGTGCCAAGGGTAATGCTGGCATCATGAAGCAGAACTCTCCCGGCAAGTTAAACCAGCCACTGATGCGCAAGCCCGGCAGTGAGCGAGGTGAAGGGGACTTTGAACCCGTCAGTTGGGAAACCGCGTTAGATTATTTAACTGAACGACTAGATAACATTCGAAAGACAGACCCTAAAAAATTAGCCTTCTTCACTGGCCGCGATCAAATGCAAGCGCTGACAGGATTTTGGGCGCAACAATTTGGCACTATTAATTGGGCAGCACATGGCGGTTTCTGTTCAGTGAATATGGCGGCAGCCGGGTTGTATACCACGGGGCAATCATTCTGGGAATTTGGTGATCCCGATTGGGAACACACTAAGTACTTTATGTTGTGGGGTGTGGCGGAAGATCATTCTTCGAATCCAATTAAAATTGGCTTAGAGAAATTAAAACGTCGTGGCGCAAAGTTTGTGTCAATCAATCCTGTGCGTACAGGTTATCAAGCGATTGCAGATGAATGGGTGCCTGTTAAACCCGGCACTGACGGTATGCTTGCATTATCCATGGTGCATGTATTACTGAAAAATGATTTATTCGATTGGGAATATGTTGTTCGTTATACCAATGCTACGCAGTTAGTTGTGCACACACCGCAAGAAATGGGTGACGGGCTTATCTATCGTAATGATGAAGGCCAGCCATTAGCGTGGGACCAAGAACAAGAAACATTTGTAGATGCGACACTTGCGGATATTAAGCCGGCGTTGTTTGGTGAATACACCACCCCGGATGGCAGAACAGTCAAAACGTCATTCACTCTTTTAGCGGAACGCTATTTAGCAGAAGAATATGCACCGGAACACGCGACTAAAATTTGTGGTGTGCCGGCAGATATGATCGAACGCCTTGCATTAGAAATGGCGCATGTCGCATTTGAAGAAAGTATAGAAATTAAAACGGAGTGGACCGATTGGGCGGGGCGAAAACACGATAGCTTTATTGGTCGACCTGTTTCAATGCATGCTATGCGCGGCATCTCTGCGCATTCCAATGGTTTCCAAGCATGTCGTGCGATTCACTTGTTACAAGTGTTGTTAGGAAGTGTTGATGTGCCGGGTGGTCATCTTGCGAAACCACCTTTCCCTAAGCATGTGTGTCCGCCGAATAAACCTGCTAAGCCAAAAGCACCCGGTGAACCACTAGATACGCCGCCGTTAGGTTTCCCAACGTGTCCAGAAGATTTGGTGATTGATGATGACGGGAATCCATTGCGTATTGATAAGGCATATTCATGGGAAGCGCCCATTGCTAATCACGGCTTAATGCACATGGTGATTACCAATGCGGTGAATGGTGATCCGTATCCCATTGATACGTTAATTTTCTTCATGGCTAATATGAGTTGGAACTCATCAATGAATACGGGGAAAATTAGAGAACTTCTGCGTGAGAAAGATGAAAACGGCGAATATAAATTACCATTCTTAGTTGTGGCCGATGCATTCCATTCAGAGATGGTGGCATTTGCGGATTTAGTATTGCCGGATACAACTTATCTAGAAAGATACGACACAATCTCGATGTTAGATCGTCCGATCTCAGAACCTGATGGTGTGTGTGATGCAATTCGAGCGCCTGTGGTTGAGATAACTACTGACGTGCGCCCATGGCAAGAAGTGATGGTAGAACTTGCATCACGTCTTAAATTCCCAGCGTTTACTAACGAAGATGGTTCGGCCAAATATAAAGGCTATAAAGACTTTATTGTGAACTATGAAAAATCCCCTGGAATTGGGTTTTTAGCAGGATGGCGTGGTGAAGATGGCAAAAAATCAATTCGCGGTGAACCGAATCCAAATCAGTGGGAGAAGTATGTTGAAAATGAATGCTTCTTTGAATACAAGCTAGCTAAACACGAACGCTATTACCGTTTTGCAAATAAAGATTATTTAGAGTTTGCCAAACACGCAGGGTTTGTTGGCAGTACCAAACCGATCATCATGGAATTATACTCTGAGACATTGCAGAAATTCCGTTTAGCCGGGTTGGGTTTATATGATGGCCCGCAACCTAAAGATGAGCGCGATCA
The DNA here is from genome assembly GCA_045106935.1 of Gammaproteobacteria bacterium. GTDB lineage: Bacteria > Pseudomonadota > Gammaproteobacteria > UBA4575 > UBA4575 > UBA1858. Next base: position 6,809 of record JBGCFN010000056.1, read on the forward strand.
ATATCGAACATCACGTTTCTTTGATCCATTGCCAGAATTTTATATTCCGTTGGAACAGCGTTGCACTTCAATCGAGGAGTATCCATTCCATGCGATAACGCAACGGCCAATGATGATGTATCACTCTTGGGATTCGCAGAATGCATGGTTGCGCCAGATACTTGCGCAGAACTATATGTATATGAATCGCCAGCAAGCTGAAGAAATGGAAATCAAAGATTTATCATGGATCTGGTTAGAATCTAAAACTGGCAGAATACGTGTGCAAGTTAAACTCATGGAAGGCGTTGAAAGAAGTACCGTCTGGACCTGGAATGCGATTGGTAAGCAAAGAGGGACATGGGGATTGGATGCTGATGCCAATGAATCCAATCAAGGCTTCTTGTTAAATCATTTAATCAACGAGCATCTTCCTTGTGGCGACACAGGTAGACCGATTACCAATTCAGATCCAATCACGGGTCAAGCTGCTTGGTATGACTTACAAGTAAAAATATATCCAGCTAAGGAAGGCGAAGTAGGAATATGGCCAAACTTTGAAACGATCAAGCCATTGCCTGGTTCGGAAAGAGCTAAGGACACGTTGCGTTATCAAACGCATAAAGCAGTTGGTGTGAATCGTACGTTAAAAGATATTTTGACACGTGGCGATACTAAGAGGGACAAATAATGAAACTAGGATTAGTCATAGATTTAGATACATGTGTCGGCTGTAATGCGTGTGCAGTGGCATGTAAGCAGTGGAATACTTCAGGGACTACAGGTCCATTAACGGATTTTGAACCATACGGAAAGGATCCAACAGGTGTTTGGTTTAATCGAATTCGCAATTATGAAGTTGGCAACTATCCAAATAGTAAAACAGTTCATTTCCCTATGTCGTGCATGCATTGTGATGATGCCGCGTGTGTCACTGTGTGTCCTACCGGTGCATCATATAAACGTGAAGAGGACGGCATTGTCTTGGTTGACCAAGACAAGTGTATGGGGTGTAACTACTGTGCATGGGCATGTCCTTATGGCGCACGCGAGTTAGATCGTGAAGACGGCGTTATGAAGAAATGCACTTTATGTGTCGATAGAATATACGATGAAAAGTTGCCTGAAGATGAACGTAAACCTGCGTGTGTCATGACATGTCCATCTCATGCACGTTATTTTGGTGATTTTGATGATCCAAATTCGGAGGTGTCTATAATTTCTCGTGAAAGGAATGGTGAGCAGCTCATGCCTGAATTGGGTTACGAACCAGTGAATAAGTATTTGCGTCCACGCGAGAAGAAAAATGTAGAGACGTATGTGAATGAAACGAATTCAATCAAAGCAGTGAAAGATTGGGTTAATCGTTTAGTGACAAGATAATATCAAGGAAGAATATCGATGCATCCAGCACTATCAGTAATATTTTTTACCGTCACGTCAGGCGCGGGGTATGGCTTATTTGCGATCACCTGTCTGTATAACGCAATTAGTCAGAATCAACCATTAGGCACAGAGGGTGTATTAATGTCATGCGCCATTGCATTGGGATTAATTACATTCGGATTAATATCATCGACATTTCATTTGGCAAATCCAAAGAATGCCTGGCGCGCATTTAGTCGTATTCGAACATCATGGTTGGCACGTGAAGGCTTATTAGCAATTTTATTTTATCCGATCGCAGCGCTGTATATGTTCACTGTTTGGAAAGACGTTGGTGGGTATAACTGGTTGGCTATCATTTCAATGCTGTCAGCACTCTGGGCAATCACTACTATATTCTCTACAGGGATGATTTATGCCTGCTTGAAAACAATCAGACAGTGGCACAATGCATTAACTCCGATTAATTATATTTTATTAGGCGCCATGTTAGGCGGGCTGATATTTTTATTGATTGTATCGATGTATAAACCCGTCATTACCGGATTGGTTGTGACCAGTACTTATTTGATTGTAATTGCAGCAATAGCAAAGATTGTCTATTTTTTCTGGATTGGTGCGCCGGCAGGTCCAACAATTAATACGGCGACATCTTTTACACGAAGTATGGTGCGATTGCTTGATGTGGGTCATACGGCTGGCACATTCTTAACCGATGAATTTGGATATCAAGTTGCACGTGCACGTTTAATTGTCTTGCGATGGCTGGTTTTATTATTCGCCTTTGCAGTGCCGGCATTGGTACTGTGGGTGGGCGCGGGTGTTTTCTCAATGAGTGTCGTATTTATTATCGCGGTGCTAAGTGCATTTTTAGGTGTGATGATAGAACGCTGGTTATTTTTTGCTGAAGCGCGTCATGTGGTGAATCTGTATCACGGCACACAGCAGTGTTAACTTGGTAAACAGAATTAAATGAATCCCCGCTGAATGCGGGGATTTTTTTATTATTTAGTTTTCTGCAATGTATTGACTGCTATCTTCTGCGTCTTCATCCCATCCTATGAATGAGTCGATAATTACACGATTGTTGTAATTCATTTGGCGCATATCTTCTTTCCATATTCTGCATTGCGTATTACTCACTAATGAGTAATTGCAGACATAGTCGACTACGGCTTGTGTGGTTTCTAATTCATCGCAAGCGTAGCTCGTCGAGAGCGCAGACATGGAGACTGTTGCGGCTAATATTAATGACTTCATAAAACCTCCTTGTGGGTTTAGGTTAATTCCCTAAGAACTCCCTAAGTATTCAGCAAAATAGATGCCAAAAATAATTAATCTGTCCTATATAATTATTTAATAGAAACAAACTATCTATATTCAGTATCTTACTTTGAGAAAATTTATTGAGTTATTTAATCGTCAGCGCTGATAAAATACAGACAAGTGTGTATTTGCTGATATCTATTAATATTTGCACTGAAGTAGCGCATAAGTAGGAGGGGAAATCACTTATTAGTGAAATTAATGATAAACGACTAGATTATTCGATGGGTGATAAGTCTATCCAAATTTCATTGTTCTTAATTTCAACAGAGTAACGCTGCAAAGGTTCGTCTGCAGGCTCGTCGGTGGGCTCTCCGGTCACGACACTAAACCAACTGCCATGCAAAGTACATTTAACCTTGTCTTCGCGTAAACACCCAAGCGCTAATGACGAGTCTTCGTGAGTGCAAGTATCATCCACAGCGTAAATAGTGCCATCAACATTGGCTAATAAAATGGGACCATGATTAGGGAAGCAAACTTTTTTGGTTTTGCCTGGACGTACATCAGCTAAGTTAGCTGCAAAAATAGTAGGGTTCATCATGTCAGTACTATTGAAAAATAATCACTCAGTGTCAATAACACTTCGGTAAGCTTGAATTTTGCATAAAGTATAGTGGTGACTACCCGACCTGGTTATGTTCAACTGAGCAGAACAGTGCTTAAATAGCAATATTCAACTAACTGGTTCAGAAGATATGGCATATTTTGTTTTTCAATTAATTAAAGGCACTAATGGTGTAGTAAGAGAAGCTGAGCTTAAAGATAGCTTCCCGGAGTACAAAGATGCAAAAGCATATGCGCGTCAACTCAGAGAAACGCTTGAACTAAAAGATGTGAGCGATATTAAAATCATGTTTGCTGATAATGAAGACATGGCCGAAGCTAAGTTAACCGAGAATAGAGATGCACCGATACTGCGTGAATGGGAAAAATAGAAAATAGCGTATGGATGAAACAGAGTATCACTCTACCTATCAAGATATTAATCCCATACGGTGTGTATTTGAAAAGGCGATTAATTCGCGAGTGTGTAATTGTTCGCAGTCTGCGCGTTTCAATCTTGCGGATAGAGAAGGTGTGTCATGTCAGTCTAAAGATGCACAACAGGCCTGCACAGATATTTTAACGTCACTTCGTGAGAATGCGCGATTCGCAATTCAACAGAAAAGCATTGATGGTCAATTGCCGCATAATGCCGAGATCAGAATTCAAAATGGTGCCGTCAAAGGGTTGGTTAAAATACTGCAAGTAGACGGATTAGATGAGCAAGATATATATACCGTCTTTAAATTGGCTAAAGAAAAATATAAAAGCATAGATCGCTTGCCTTATAGTAAGCTCATGCAAGAAATTTCAGCCTACCAAGTTAGGCGAGCTCGACAAAAGAAAAAATAGTGCCTCGTTCAAGGCTGCAAAACTTAACACAAAAGATTCGCACATGTATTGAGTGCGAACATTCCCTCCCTTTCAAACCTAATCCCATTGTTCGTCCATCCGCGAAGGCAAGAATATTAATTATCGGGCAAGCCCCTGGGACAAAGGTGCATGAAACAAGTATTTCTTGGAATGATGCAAGCGGTAATCAATTGCGAGAGTGGATGGGCATAGATCGAGATATTTTCTATGATGATAATAAGATAGCCGTAATGCCGATGGGTTTTTGTTATCCAGGAAAAGGGAAGTCTGGTGATTTGCCTCCAAGACCGGAGTGTGCGCCTTTGTGGCACAAGCAACTATTAACGCTAATGCCTCAGATTGAACTAACATTGTTAATTGGTATGTATTCGCAAAAATATTATTTACAAGCGAAGAAAAAGAAAAATTTAACTGAAACCGTAAGAGCCTGGAAAGAGTATTCGCCTGAGTATCTGCCAATGCCGCACCCTTCTCCTCGTAATAAACTTTGGTTGAAGAAAAATGCGTGGTTTGAATCAGAGGTAGTCCCAGTATTGAGAAAGAATGTTAAAAGGCTTATTTCCTAATCTGTTTAACATTGTAGTCTCTAGCAAACATTGCCCATATTGTCAGGAAGAATGCAGCGATGACGGGACCGAGTACAAATCCTGAAATACCAATCATTGAAATGCCGCCTAAAGTACTCAATAAAATTAAATAGTCAGGCATCTTGGTGTCACGCCCAACTAAAATTGGCCGCAAAATATTATCAACCATACCAATTATAAATACGCCTACCGCGATCAGGATAATCCCTTTTATGATCATGCCGCTAGTAATTAAATAGATCGCAGCAGGCCCCCATACTAAGGCTGAACCAATGGCGGGGAGTATGGATAATAATGTCATTACTACGCCCCAAAATATGGCTGATTCAATGCCGAGGATTGAAAAGATAATGCCACCAATAGTGCCTTGAATGGCGCCGACAACTAATGTTCCTTTAATTGTTGCTCGTGATACTTCTGCAAACTTTGCAAGCAGATAACGTTCACGATCATCACCAATCGGGAGAATTTCAATGATCTTATCTATAATTTTTTTGCCGTCACGTAAAAAGAAAAATAATAAATACAGCATTAAGAAAAACATAATGGCAAAACGCAGAGTATTTTGGCCAAACGTAAAAATGTGTGAGGCAGCCCATTGACTGCCTTGTAATGCAGATGAAGAAAGTTTTTGTTTTGCTTCTTCGATATTGATACCTAAACTTTCCGCACGATCAACCAGTGAGGGCCAAGAATTTTGGGCCCAACTAATTGGGCCAGATAAATCCATTTCGCCGTTGGCAATTGATTGGTACAGCGCAATCCCTTCGCGACCCACCGAAACAGATAAAAGCAAGGCAGGGACAATGACCGCAAAGACAATAATGAAGAGTGTTCCTAACGCGGCTAAATTTTCTCGTGTTGGAAAAGCGGAAGTCAGTTTTCTTTGCACCGGCTTAAAAATAATGGCCAGGGTGACAGCCCAAAGAATTGGCTCAAAAAATGGCGCCAGCATGGCGATAAATGCCAAGCTTGCGGCAATTAAGATTGAGAAAAAGAATGCACTTTGGACCAAAATACCCTTCCTTATTTATGGATATTAGCGAGAAAAGCGGTTAAAAATCGCTCTAAATCGCGGGAGCATGCTAGATCGCATACCCCAAAAAACCACACTAGCACGCCAAAATACACCGTTTACTGAGAAAATGCGACGCCTTAGCTGCTTAAGTATATTATTTATTGCTTATATTAGATAATTCTACTATACTGATGAACATAAACTATTAGCCCCCAATAAGGAGAATTATCATGTTTGGGAACTCAAACTTTTGTAAGTCAGCAGCGACAGAAACAATGATGTTGATTGCAGTGCTATCAATTATCTTTGCGATTGGTATAGCTATATTCTAATACTTCCTTACTCTCGTTGTATTAAGAGTTAAAAGCCAGCTCATTGAGCTGGCTTTTTTTATGGGCAAGGGTAATTTAATTACCGCTAATTTTTACGTGGTGTGAGGTAAGCGAGCACTGCCGCCACAATGAATAAAGCAGGCACATCACCCAATAAGTGACCCATATTATGGTGACCATCAAAGGACTGCCATGCCATGACGCCTCCATGCGCAACGCTAGACCACACCGTAAACCAAATTAAACTGCGGTGTTCAAGAGGGTTGCGTGCCGCCAACATTAGAAAGATACCTAAAGTGGCATAAATACTCAGAATCATTTCTAAATAATATGAGCGCCCTTCACCATGCCATGACCAGCCTGACGGCCAGTAAATTGTCAGCGGTAGTATGACAAACGTAAACGTGGCCCCAATTAAAACAAGAGCAATTTTCAGATACTTAATACGACTCGAATCATCCATTCCCTACTCCTTATAATTATTATTGTGTATTAATAGATGCTCGCTTTAGAAGCAAAGCATATTAATAAGAATACTAGAAGAAAGAGAGTCAGTAAATTCATGTTGAGATCGTTTTAATGATTAAACCTAATAAGCCACATACCGCAATCACATGTAGCAAGTTTAATTTGAAATAAAACAAAGCAATAGTTGCAGATATTGTGATCAAAGCTGAGAACCAATCAAATAGACCCGCAAATCCTTCTGGCCATAAGACGTGGTAACCAAAGAACAAGGCTAAATTGATAATCACACCGACGACTGCCGCGGTGATGGCAGTCAGTGGCGCGGTGAATTTCAAATTGCCATGAGTGGTTTCAATAAATGGACCACCCGCAAAGATAAATAAGAAAGAAGGCAGAAAAGTAAACCATGTCACTAGAGTGGCCGCCACAGCACCGGCCAACAGCAATTGTTCGGGGCCGAACAGTTGATTGATGTATCCACCAATAAAGGCCACAAAAGCCACAACCATAATCAAAGGCCCTGGCGTTGTTTCACCTAAAGCTAAACCATCGATCATCTGTGTGGGTGTCACCCATGAATAATTTTCAATGGCACCTTGATAGACATAGGGAAGCACAGCATAAGCACCACCAAAGGTTACAAGTGCTGCTTTAGTAAAGAACCAGCCCATTTGAGTCAGCGTATGATCCCAACCGTAAAAATGATTAAGCAGAAACATTGGGATTAACCATAAAATGAAACCAATCAAACAAGCACGAACTAGTTTGCCAATACTGAATTTTGCATGTTTAGGGACGGGAGTATGATCATCAATAATGGCGGGACCAAAAGATTTATCTTCTGCATTATGCCCACCACCTGATTTAAATTTATTAGGTGCAAAGCGACCGCCAATAAAACCAATCATGGCAGCGCAGATAACAATAATAGGGAAAGGCACTTTGAAGATAAATATGGAAAGAAATGCGGCCACTGAAATAGAAAAGAGCAATCCATTTTTAATGGCGCGTGATCCTATACGATAAGCCGCGTGAATTATGACAGCAGTGATAGCAGGTTTGATTCCATAGAAAATACCCGCCACGACAGGAACATCTCCATATGAAATGTAAATCCATGATAGAAATATCAAAATAAACAATGAGGGTAATACAAACAGTACCCCAGCGACCATGCCTCCCAAGCCCCGATGCATTAACCAACCAAAGTAAGTCGCGAGCTGTTGTGCTTCAGGGCCAGGCAATAACATGCAAAAGTTGAGCGCATGTAAAAAACGATGTTCAGATATCCAGCGACGTTTTTCGACTAACTCTTGATGCATAATAGCAATTTGGCCTGCGGGGCCACCAAAGCTAATAAAGCCCAGCTTTAACCAAAATTTAAAAGCATCCCAGAAAGGGATTGAGTGAGGCGCATCTTCCTCGGGTAAAGGCTGTGTTTTAGAATTCATTGTGTTTTAGTTTATAAAATAATATTAGTGATATCGCCCACAAAGTCTTGGCGTGTGTCGTTATTCAAATGAGGTCAATTCATTTTTGGACGACTATATTTATTGAAATATTCTTGTAGCACGGCTCTGACATCATCTGGATAATCAGCCTTATTAATTTCTTTCATTCCCTCAGAAAAAAATTGCGCCGAATCAAAAGGTAATGCGCTAACAAGTTCTTGAAACACGCGCCGCATAAGTTTGGTGTCATGAGCGCGAGTGGCGGTAATCGCTTTATTTAAATGAATAACACGCCATGGCCGAAGTGGGTGACTTTGTTCTTGATCCTCTTTTATCGAGTTTGAACAGCTGCTGATAATGTCATCCATCATCTTGACGAGTTGTTTTAGTTGCTCTTTGTCAGATGTTTTATTTGCCGTTTGGGCGAATGCATCAACGATCGGTTCTAGCGTACGTAACTCGCCTTGATGATGTGTGACCCATAAGGCAAGAGATAACGTTAATTGGCGAATTTCTTTTGAAAAGTCACTGCGCCGATTGTTATGGGCCCATTGTAATAACTCAGTTAATAAATTGAAGCCATATTCGCCAATCTGAGTAATGTCATCTGGATCTACTTCAGCACTGATTTTTGCATCTTCTATGTTGGTGCCAATTGTGTATAACTGAATGAGGCCTTCAAACACTTTATTATCTAAGGCATGAGAAAGCGTATTTGTTTCGATTAACGCCTGTATCTCGCTAAGCAATGCATGTGCAGAGGTTTGTTGCTCATGCATGGTTATATTTAGTTCAATTGGCATAGAAGTTTTAAGGTAGAGATTAGCCCAGTTATTATAGAGCAGTTACCTATCAACCTATAAGTATGATGGCGTAATAATTGAAGATAATAATGCTAGATGGGTGACTCAGAGGGTTGTAATTAATTAAAAGACAGAGGAACTCAGTTCATTAACCGCAGCGAGCATTTCAGGGTCATCAGTCAACGCTTGAGAAATTGAGCTTTTACATGCCACAACAGGATTGATTCCCGTTTGAATTAATTTTCCTGCATGGACTAATAAGCGTGTGCTGGCACCTTCATCGAGTCCGCTACCCTTAAGATTGCGAGTCATTTGTGCAAATTTCACTAATTGTTTAGCAGTGTTAGCGTCTACCGAAGTTTCATTTTCAATGATTTTTTGCTCAATGGCAGCACTTGGGTAGTCAAATTCTAAGGCTACAAATCGTTGCCGAGTACTTTGCTTTAAATCTTTCAAAACACTTTGATAACCCGGATTGTATGAAATAGCCATGCAAAACTCTTCTGGCGCTTCCAGTAATTCGCCAATTTTTTCCATGGGAAGGACGCGACGATCATCACACAGGGGATGAATCACCACGGTGGTGTCTTTTCTGGCTTCTACTATTTCATCTAAATAACAAATACTGCCCGTGCGCACGGCTCTGGCTAGTGGGCCATCGACCCACACAGTTTCCCCGCCGGTGACTAAATAGCGTCCTATCAAATCGGAAGCAGTCAAATCGTCATGACAAGCAACAGTAATCAGCGGACGTTTTAGGCGCCAGCCCATGTATTCCATAAAACGCGTTTTACCGCAGCCTGTTGGGCCTTTTAATAAAATAGGTAACTTATTCTTGTAGGCAGCTTCGTAAACTTCAATTTCGTCGGCAACAGGCTCGTAATAGGGCTCATTCTCAACGTAATATTCTTCTGGTTTGTAGCTTTTGGCACTGATCTCGGAATCCATTTTTTAATATTTTGATAAGTAATTGTTTCTATGTCTCAAACTAGCGTTTTCCATTATGTCGTGCAAGTGAATAAGTGGATATTCAACTTTCTTGTAAATGACTAAACATATCGAAAGATGTTTTTTGGCTGAGACTAATCTTGAGTTTAGATAAGAAATGTATTGATCTCGAGACAATCTATTAATGAGACAGTTCTAAGACCCGAATTTTCTCTAAGACTTATCTTAAGGTCTTTTATTCGATGATTTGTCTAACTGTCTATTCCAACTGTGAAGTTGTTTCCTATTGGTCATTGACTCATCCATTATAAATAAGTAAGTTCTTATATAAGTCCTTTTTAATCAAGATTTTAACAAAACTATGCAAAGTGCAGCTCAACAAGCCTTAGAAATAGACCAAGTTTCCGATCATCCACTTGCCGGCCAAGAAATGACTGGCTCGGATATTATTGTCCAAGTGTTGGCTCAAGAAGAAACAGAAGTCATTTTTGGTTATAGCGGCGGCGCTATTCTTCCTACTTATGATGCGGTATTCCGCTTCAATGAAGAGACTAATGATGCGATGCCATTGATAGTCCCTGCGAATGAGCAAGGGGCTGGTTTTATGGCATCGGGCTATGCGCGTGCGAGCGGCAAAGTCGGTGTGGTTATGGTGACATCGGGTCCGGGTGCGACAAACACCGTCACACCAGTCAGAGACTGCATGGCAGATTCCATACCTATTGTTGTTATTTGTGGGCAGGTGCCTACGGCAGCCATTGGTAGTGACGGATTCCAAGAAGCCCCTATCGCTAATATTATGGGTGCGGTGGCAAAACATATTTTCTTGGTTACAGACCCTAATAAATTGGAGTCAACAATACGTACGGCATTTGAGATTTCACGTACAGGACGACCTGGACCTGTTGTTATTGATATACCCAAAGATGTACAAAATTGGTTAGGGACATACAAAGGACGTGGACGTTTACCCGTTCGTGGATATCGTGAACGTATTCATAAAGTCATTTCATCTGAATTGACTGCAGACAAGAAAAAGCAGTTTTTTGATGCGCTTGCACAAGCCGAGCGCCCGTTAATCTATGCGGGTGGTGGTGCCATTAATGGTGAGGCGTCTGAGCAACTAAGAAAATTTGCTGACGAATATAAAATACCGGTAGTGACTACACTAATGGGTATTGGGGCATACGATACAACCAAGCCTCGTGCGTTACATATGTTAGGGATGCATGGAACGGCATTTGCCAACTATGCAACTGATGATAGTGATTTTCTAATTACAGTGGGTGCTCGTTTTGATGACCGTGTTGCTGCAGTTCCGGCAAAATTTGCGCCCAATGCAAAATATATTGCGCATTTTGATATCGATCCGTCCGAGATAGATAAGGTCAAGTCTGTTAATTGGCATCACATTGGGTTGTTGCCAGAAAGTTTGCAGTGTCTTTTAGAATATGGTCAGGAAATTTATAAGTTTGAATCTGACTACAGTCAATGGCATGCGCATATTGCTGATTTGAAATCGACTTATGCCATGAATTACGACAAGCAGTCAGAGACGATACAACCTTATGCCGTCATAGAAGAAATAAACAAGCACACCAAAGGAAATGCCATCATTAGTACAGGTGTTGGTCAGCATCAAATGTGGGCTGCCCAATATTTTGACTTTAAGCAGCCGCGACAATGGCTAACATCGGGCAGTATGGGAACCATGGGATTTGGTCTTCCTGCTGCAATTGGTGCTCAGTTTGCAAAACCTAAATCAATGGTGATTAACATTGATGGTGATGCCAGTATTCGTATGAATTTGGGTGAGCTAGAAACAGTGACCACTTACAAATTACCGGTTAAAACGGTCGTGTTAAATAATTTTGGCGATGGCATGGTGAAGCAATGGCAAAAATTATTCTTTAAAGGTCGTTTGTCTGCGAGTGATAAATCTTTACATAAAAAGAATTTCATTAAATCTGCAGAATCTGATGGATTTGAGTTTGCAGTGCGTTTAGATAATAAAGCTGATTTACCTAAAGTCATTAAAGAGTTTGTTGACTACCCAGGTCCGGCATTTTTAGAAGTCATTATTGATCGAGATGCTGGTGTTTATCCTATGGTTGGTCCAGGTATGTGTTATGAAGAAATGATTACTGGTGATTTCATTCCTACACGAGATGCTAAAACGACAAGAGAAGAAGCAGACGCTTCAGAAATGTTTTAGCGCGATCATTCGTCGTGTTGTGATTTTGTGTCGTAGTATTATCGTGCCTCAGTGCGTCATCACAAATAGCTAACCATTAAACATTTTGACATTCTTTATCGCTAAGGATTTTAGAGTTAATTAAGCGTACTCTAAAACCATGGTCGATAGGATTTGAGGTCAAAACAATGCTGACAAATATAAAAGGCGATATATACGGTGGCATCACTGCTGCAGTAGTTGCACTTCCATTGGCATTAGCTTTTGGTGTGTCCTCAGGCGCTGGGCCAATTGCAGGATTATATGGTGCGATTTGTGTTGGGTTATTTGCTTCTTTATTAGGGGGCACGTCTGCTCAAATTTCAGGTCCAACCGGCCCCATGACCGTGGTGATGGCAGCAATATTTACTCAATACACAGCAGCTGATCCGCAATCTGGTCCTATCATTGCATTCACCATTGTCATTATGGGTGGAGCTATTCAAATTCTATTCGGATTATTACGCATAGGCCGTTATATTGCCTTGGTGCCTATTCCTGTGGTGTCAGGATTTATGAGTGGCATTGGCGTCATTATTATTCTGTTGCAACTCGGCCCTTTATTGGGTCATGCGCCCTCAGCCTCACCAATCAATGCACTCAAAAGCGTCACAGATATCGTGACAAACCCGTTGATGGGGCCAGCAATATTAGGTCTGTTGGGGATGGTGATTGTTTTTTTTATGCCAAAAAATTGGAATAAAATTTTTCCTTCACCTTTAGTCGCGCTCATTGTTGGTACTTTGTGTTATCTGATTTTTTTGCAAGATTACGATGTACCTATTTTAGGGGAGATTCCAAGTGGACTACCAAGTCTGCAAATGCCCGTGATTCATTGGGAGTTATTTTCAAGCATGCTGATTTCAGCGGCGACATTAGCATTGTTGGGATCAATTGATTCTTTATTAACATCTTTAGTCGCAGACAACATCACGAGAACTCATCATCATTCTGATAAAGAGCTGATTGGTCAGGGAGTAGGGAATATGGTGGCAGGTGTGCTTGGGGGCTTACCTGGTGCCGGTGCCACTATGCGCACGGTAATCAATGTTAAAGCAGGAGGTCGCACACCACTGTCTGGCGTGGTCCACGCAATTATATTATTGGCGATAGTGTTAGGTGCTTCTGGATTCGCAGAAAAAATTCCACACGCCGTATTAGCCGCCATATTGATAAAGGTTGGTTTTGATATTATTGATTGGGACTATTTCTCACAATTAATGAATGCACCTAAGCCTGGTGTGATGATTATGATTATCGTGCTACTTATTACAGTATTCATTGATCTCATTGTTGCTGTAGGGACAGGAATGATTATTGCGAGTTTTGTCTTAATGCAGCGCATGGCAAAGCTACAAATGGAAGCAGCACAGCTATCAAGAAGCGGAGACGAGACTAAATATTTCAATAGCGAAGAAAAACAAATCCTGGATGATGCGAAAGGAAAAATCGTGGTATATCAATTAAGCGGCGCGCTCAGTTTTCCAGCCGCCAAAGATATGGTGAAACGTATATCCTATGTTGATCACTATGACACACTCATATTAGATATGACGAATGTCAGCCATGTTGACTATACATCTAGTCGTGCAATTAAAGACATTATTGAAAATGAATGTGAAGATCATCATGAAATATTTCTAAGTGGAGCATCAAGCCTGGTATTAGATACATTGAGAACACAGAAAGCACTCAACAATATTCCCGAGCATCACATATTTAATCAGCGTTTAGATGCCTTAAAGGGCGCAAGAAAAACTGAATAATAGTGACTGACTTAATGTGAGTCTTGCTTACCCCAGATTTCTTCTACGCGTCGATCACGACCACAGTTCCAGCGGTAATATTTATAGCGGACAGGGTATTTCTTGTAATAGTCCTGGTGAAAACTTTCATCTCCCGCAATCGGGTAAAAAGTTGATGTGGGTAAAATTGGTGTCACGACTGTTTGATCTGGAAAAAGATCAGCAACAGTTTGTTTAGATTTTTCTGCTAACTCGCGTTCAGTTTCATTCGCGACAAAGATAGCGCTTAAATAACTAAATCCTTTGTCACAAAACTGGCCTCTGGCATCAAATGGATCTATATGTCGCCAGAAATAATCAAGTAATTGCTGATAGCTGACAATGCTAGGGTCATAGGTGATTTCAACCGCTTCATAATGCCCTTTATGATTACCGCTATAAGTTGGATTTTCTAACGTGCCGCCAGTAAATCCAGAAACAGCTTCTGAGACGCCTTCTAGTTTTTCAAAATCCGCCTCAATACACCAGAAACAACCGCCAGCAAATATAGCCTTCTCAGCGAATACGACGGTGTTTGTACCTAAGGCAATTAAGGTGAACATTAAAATAACGCGATTTTTCATGGGCATAGATTTTCATAAAGTAATAGCTATAAGACCTTATAAACACTGTATTAATTACAGTTATTTTTGAATTAAATGAGTGATGAATTGCCAATGACTGGGAAGAATCTAGCGCTAAGCCCGGTCTTATTGATGTTAAGTTAAATGTACTTTAAGGAAGACATTGAACAAGGATGTTCATTTGAAAAAGATGCGGTGACATTGTTGGCACCACTCATTAGGTTGAGGGTTGAATATTTATTGATTAATAATAAGCTCACTAACAAGATCGATTAATTCATTAGATTGATCAGGGGACTCTTTGGAGTCATTGATTAGGTGAGCAAGATCATCCGATGCAGATAATTTGTCTAGAAATGATTCCACTTGGTGATCATTAAAGCTGACTTCTAGTTCATTTACTTTATTTTGATCAGCACCATTCTCAATGAGGGTGTTCATGAGTGTTTTTAGCTGTGCCTGAGTGGACATTTGACTACCTCAAGTAAAATTAGTCGAGAAAGAATATATAGTGATAACACCAATAAGTCACTAAAAATTATGCACTTATTGATGGTTTTTAATGTTTATTCAGATTAAGTTTATATGGATTGAGAATGATTTTGTTCGATGAGCAGTATGGGTGGTAATAAAAGAGATATGAGTGCTTCATAAGAAGAAGCATAAATCAGTAAGCCATCAGCAATAGCCGATCAAAACCCACGCTTTCTGAGTCTTTGTTATTTATTGCTGGGAAGACTAACAGCTGGTCGACTATCAGACATTAATTTATCTAATGTCTTTTGAGATTGTTCAATGTTAGCCAGGTCGTTTGGCTCTAACATTTCACATCTGTCAGTCACCATTTGTTCAATTGTCACGGGATAAAATTTACAATCGTCTGGCCGATCAAAATAAATATCACAGGTGTACACATTATTAGGTTGCTTGCGTAGCCACGGACATAAAGCCAACGGTTTATTTGTGTTTGGGTCAACCCAGATTTTGCCGTCTTGCACATAATTATATATGTCGGGTCTGGCAATATCCCACCACTCGATTTCATCAGCTGTGGCAGACAGACCACCATGACTATATTTGATGCAACACTTGCCGCACTGATTACAAGACTTCATATTAATTATTTGGGTCGGTAAGTGTTGTTGTGAGATATGTATTCAAGATAAGGCGTTACATCTTCTCCGGAGAATACTTTTTT
This sequence comes from Gammaproteobacteria bacterium, assembly GCA_045106935.1. GTDB lineage: Bacteria > Pseudomonadota > Gammaproteobacteria > UBA4575 > UBA4575 > UBA1858. The sequence goes on from JBGCFN010000056.1 coordinate 22,325, forward strand.
AAAAAATCTTAATGCGCCTTTATTGGTGGCAGTCGTTTTCTTATCAAAATAAGAGTGACTATTATTCACCGCTTTTTCACGCGTAAAATCAATATAAGTTGCATTGTTAGCATCGAGCTTTTTTAAGTAATGACCTAAGCGTGCTTTTTGTTGCTCGCCTGGTTTGCGCCTAGACCAAGATAAGGCGTAGTCATTTTCGTTTATCGTGATATAGATGGCATTTCTCACTTGTAGTTTTTCTACCCAGGCGCGATGTGCCTCATTGTTGGTATCTGCGGCAACTAAAATAATATTGTCAAAAATAAGTTTGCGTGCTTCAGAAAGACTGCTAGTTAAGGCATGCTTGAAGACGTAATTCCCCATGCTATGACAAAGCAAGCTAACGGATAAATCACAATCCTTTTTAATAAGCTGTGCTAAATACTCGCGCTGTTTGGTTGGGTTGTCTATGAATTTTTGACTTGCGCGTTCTTCTAATTTATTTCTGGCTGCCATTGTTAGTAACGCGTGATACTTACCCGCTAAGTCTATGCAGCGATTTAAAGCATCTTGTGAAGCGCGTGCATCACGCTTGTCTGCTAGATAAGATAACGTGCCTGATAAAGCCCCGCCACTATTAGCTGGCCAGGTAAATGTGACAACGATGACATCATAAGCGCGTTCAATTTCTCTTGCAGTAGAGTAAACGTCTTTGATGTCATTATTGTAACCATGCACATACAGTAAAACGTTCTTACACTGCTTTCTTGCCTGCTCAAACACATGGCAAGCCACGGTTAAGCTAGCATAGTGAGGAGAATGCTCGTCAATGTCTAAGCTAAATTTTTTCTTTAATCGTTTAATTTCTGTGACAGATAGTTGATCTTTTAAAAGCTTGAATGTGGGTGAGCCAACACCTGTAATCTCAACGGCTTGTAATTCATTAGGGCCTTTGGCATTTGGGTGTTTAGTAAATTTATCGTAGCCGTGCTTGGAAGTATTAATTTCTCGGTTGGTAATGAAATACATTGGCACATCCCGCGATGATAGATATGCATAATATTATTGGTGTTTCTGAGCAAGAATCAAGTGCTAATTATTCTATTTTGAAATTAATAAGGTGAGATAGATGATTAATGAAAAGCCCACATAGGCGACATTAATATATTTCATTCGCTCTTCATTATTGCGTGATCCACTAATATCAATCATGGCTTGGCGAAGTAAAAAAGTATATAAAATGTAATACAGGAATGGCACGACGTGAACATACCAGGCAAAGTCATCCGCATGTTTATTGAAAAGCGATAATATCCAGTCAATTTCGCTATAAATTCCTAAGAAACCAAGTGCGGCATTCGTGAACATCCACTTGACTTGTTCGACACCAAAAATTGTAAAGTAAAAAATAGTATAGACAAGAATTGCAAGACCGCCATGCATATATAAAAAGGTAACATCGGCATCGCTGCCATACGCAAGAAAGAATCCAGATCCACCAAACATCAACATATGAATCATAAAGAATGGATAAATCGTATACCAAGGGAGGTTCATCCCTTTGGTATAGTGTTTACCATTGACTGTAATGTCGCCATGTAGCTTCATAGATTAGATATCGTCTAAAATTAAGTTAATATTCTGACTGCTTAGAAATATTGTTAAAGTAATTATATGTGTGGAAGAGTCAATGTCACTGATTATCAGCAAATTGCTATCTTAATGGATACGATTGGGGTGCCTATGAGTGGCGCAGATATGGAGCTCAGTGAGAACTTATTTCCCTATTATAAGCCGTTGGTGGCAGGGTTTATGAGTGAAGACAATAAAATGGATAGCGCACTCATGAATTGGGGTTGGAAGCGGCCTTGGGATAAAGGCAAACGTCTATTTAATTCGCGCCGTGTCAGTGCGAAAGGGCAAGTGATCTGGGAAAGTCCAGTTTGGGGTGGCGCGATTAGGCGGCGGCGATGCTTAATCCCTATCAATGCATTTTATGAATGGGATCAAAACCAGCCCAAGGGAAAGCGTAATCGATATCGCATAGAAACACAGGAAGCCGCATTTACTTTAGGCGGAATATTTGAAATCAGTGATGATGGCGAGTTATTTTTATCGATATGCACTACAGACCCGAATGAGAAAATGGCAGAAATTCATCATCGCATGCCCGTCATTATCGATACTAAAGATGCTGAACAATGGTTAAGCAGTGATAATGCGAGTGAGGTAGATGAACTGATGCAAGCTAAGCCAGAAGACTACATTCGTATGACCAAAGAAAGCCAGTTAGGAAGTACTCAGGATTTGTTCTAGTTACCAATCGGCAGGATCAATATTATAAAACTGGCTCAACTGTTGATATAAGTCAGGCAACTTTTTTTTCATTTGTTTGGCTTTCTCAAAAAAAGACTCAGTAGCGACAGCAAAAAACTCAGGGGGTGAGATAGTGCCATATTCATCCATCACAGAATTTTTCCTGCGCTGAGCACGATGTTTTAGCGAATCAAATTCTTCGCTAAGCACACTGGCCCATTCTGGGTAATGTTCATTCTTTCTAAGGAGAGGCAGGCCATCCATACGACCACTTTGTTCATCTAATTTATGTGCAAATTCATGGATGACTACGTTGTGACCATCTTCAACGTTCAATGAACCGCGTATAGTATCGCCCCAAGATAAAACAATGGGTCCGCGAAACCACGACTCACCTGCGCGGTGACTATCTTTCGTGGCTTCTAAAGAACCCTCATGACTGGTTTGTTTGGCTACGTAGGTGTCTGGGTAAACTAAGATGCTGCTAAACCCTGGAAAGCGACGTGTTTGGCCATTTAGCAATAACATGCAAGCATTGCCTGCAATGGTTAAACGAATTTTATCAGTGATATCAATGCCGCGACCGATGAATTCTTTTTCCGCAAGAAAGAGTTGAATACAGCCATGTAGTTGATTGTTCAATTCACTAGGTAAGCGTGTGTATAGAGGCACATTGTCTTTGAGTAATATGACCCAATCATTGGGGAGTGGTGTATTAAACAATCGATTTCGTTTGGCAGCAATAACACGCTTTCGAATATACCAAGCGAGACTTGCAGCAATAATAACAGCAAATAAAATAGTGATCGGCATGATGAATTATTAGATAATTTCTTTGTCTAGCTAACGACTAGCTTGAACTTAACGTAAACGATACTCTCTAACACTACTAGTATTCTAGTCATTATTCACATCACCTGTAATTTTAAATAATCTTAGGTAAATAAAATGAATGTCGTAAAAAGGCTTCTCAGCGTATTGCTATTGTCTGTCATTGTCGCACACACCATCTTAGCAGATGAAGTAACGCTGGTATCGGGTGACCAACTGTTTGGCACGGTCACCGAAATCAATAATGAGTATATTGTGATAGATACAGCCTTTGCAAAAGCACTGAAAATTGAACACACCCTGGTGATGACGTTATCCACAGATGCGCCAATCAAGGTTGTCTTTGATGATGGCCAAATTCAATTAGGGCAATTGATCAAGCAAGAAGACTCATCATTTAGTCTTAATAGTGATGGCGGCAATGTATTGCTCGATGTGAATCAATTGGCATCTGAGCAGGTAGAAACAAATAAGCCAGACGAAACTAATAAAATTAAATATTCAGGAAATATTGATATTGGCCTAAGTCGTTCCAGTGGCAATGAAGATGATGAAGATTATCAAGGCAAATTAATGGCGCAAGCTAGAACACTAAAAAATCGTTATACCTTAGAACTAGCTAAAACGATTGAGAAAAATGATGGTGATAAAACTCAAGATGAAACATTTGGCTCCTTACAAATGGATCATTTTATTACTAAAAAATGGTATGGCTTCGGTTCAGTCTCATTTGAAGAAGATTTTGAGGAGCAATTAAATTTAAGGTCAACTTATTCGCTGGGTAGTGGTTATCAATTTTTTGATCAAGATGATCTTAAGTTGAAAGGTGAAATAGGTTTAGCCTACGTAGATGAAGACTTTGAAGATGATGACGATAATCACTATGCCGGCGGACGTTGGGCAATAGATTATGAGCAGGCATTATTTTCTTGGCTCGGCGCTTTCCATAGTCACGAAGGATTCTTTAGTCTAGAAAATAGTGAAGATATCAATCTTCGTTCAAGTACTGGCTTCAAGTTCCCGCTTAATGACTACATTAATGCCAAGCTACAAGCCAATATTGATTGGAACCGTTCTCCTGCAGAAGGAACGACAGGTACAGATAAGGAGTATATTTTCACTTTAGGGTATGAATTTTAGTGTGAAGTATTCGGGATGGTTTCTTTATTTGCTTATATGGATAACAAGTGTAATTACCCAAACGAAATAAGTCTGGGCGCATAAAAAAGCCCCTAAAAAGGGGCTTTTTTATTTTTATAGTGATGCGATGGTTTTAGAAATCATCAATGGTAACATTGTTAAGCTTGTTTGCTTTAATGTCTTCAACTGTCGGTAGTAATGAACAGGCTTTTAATGATTGGCCGCAGTTACTTTTCTTGTCACGCATGCTTTGCATCCAGTTTTTAATGTTGGCACGTGACTCGATCATTGCAGCACCTGAGGTTAGCCCTAGCAAATGCATATCGGCTGTCCAGTGAACATCCGCCATTGAATAGTTTTTGCCAAGAATAAATTTGCCATTCCCGAGTTGTTCATTCAGTTCATCTAATACGGGCTCTAACTGTGCTTTGGCTGCGGCTGTGTCGCCACCCTGGCCTGTGATTTCACCTACAAATGCTTGAATAGCAGGTTCGGCTTGTTGGCGAGACTTGTCGATCCATGTCTCTTGCTCAGCGGCAAGCACTACGTTATTAGGAATTATGGAAGTGCCTAGTCCGCGTGCGTTGATGAATTCAGTAATAGCTTTACTGCCTGCAGTAAAGTAGTCATTTTCTTTCAGTGCCGGAGCAATGCCAAATTCTGATACTTCATTGAATGCAGCTGAATCTAAATCGGCCATTTCAAGTGAACCGGTATTCATTTCCATGCCTTGCTCGGCAGCAATTAAAATACACTTTAAGGTTTCTGGGCAGAAGGGTGCGCCTAATAGTTGCAACACGTATTGTGTTTTCTTCATGTCGCCTGATAAGCCGTAATCTCCAGCACCAGTATCTGCGACTGCTCTTTGATCAAATAAATCCATGGGGTTTCCTTTTGCTAAATTAGTTGATGTGGCTCATGAAGTCTGCACGTAGATTGTCTGGAATCTTCGCTTCCACGCGACTTAACCATGCGTCAACGTTGGCATGACCTGCCGGTGCCTTGCCTTGCTTTTTAAGTGCCAAAATACTGCCCGCCACTGCTGAATCGGCCAAAGACAGTGGGCCAACTAAGAACTCCTGGTCAGCAAGCAGTTGGTCCATGCGAGTCATTACCTGCTCTACTTTATTACCGGAATCTAATAGGTTGCTACTGACTTCCATCCAGCGACATTGATCGCCTAGGCGGCTAGCTTTTTTCGGCTTAAGGAGCATGCCTTTGCCTTTGATGTCTAAATAAGTTGAGATAGCATTTTCGCCAACGATGGTGACAGGGCCATGAGTCATGGTCACGGTGTCTCCGCCTGACAAATTAATGTCCATTTCTACGCCACGAATACCAGCAGTCAAAATGCATTTCATGCTTGAGGCATCTGCCGGTCCGGTGAGCGACATTTTGTCGTTCTTACCTGCGGCTGCGGTTTTTTCTTTTTTTCCGCCAAATCCAAATAGGCCCATTATTAATCTCCAGTAAAATCAATGTGTTATTTTATTTCTAAGGTGAATAGCCACCTTGTCAGTCATAAATTCGTTAACGTTATTATAGTGTTGTTCAATAATAAAAATACTAGCCTGAGGTATTAGGTGTTGTATCTTTAGTTAAAGATCAGTCTCGATTTGTACTTTTTAAGGTAAACGCTTGAATTATTTTATTTTATATTTCGTCTACTTTATGTAAGTAAGCAGATGACTTCATGATGTTTATAAGTCATTATAAATAGCTGATATAGGTTAATAAATAACCTAGTCACCCGCGAATCTAATGATAGATAAGCTGGCTGCAATTGTAATTGATATGGATCAAGGTTGGCGGAGATAAAATTTTTGTCGCCAAACCTAAAATATGGAGAGTTTGATTGACTGAATCTAATGTAAGTTTTCGTGCGCTTAGCGACTCATGTAAGACATGTAGTCTTGCTGAATTGTGTTTGCCACGTGGGCTTCAATCAGAAGAACTACAGCGTCTAGATGATGTCATTAAGGCGCGTCGCGTCGTGCATTCTGGGGATCTGTTATTTAAGGAAGGTAGTGAGAACCGGAGTATTTATGCTGTCCGTTCTGGCTCAGTGAAAACATTTGCGATTACTGAGAGTGGTGAAGAGCAAGTTCTTGGATTTCACTTGCCTGGCGAGATTGTTGGTTTAGCAGGATTGGATCAATCTATCCATAATTGCAGTAGTAAGGCATTAGAAACTAGCAGTATCTGCGAAATGCCATTGGATGAATTAGAAGATATCTGTTTGCAAATTCCTAGTTTACAAAAACAGTTATTAAAGTTGATTAGTCGTGAAATTTCACAAGATCATAAAATGCTGTTGCTATTAGCCAAGAAGAATTCTGATCAGCGAGTTGCCACATTCTTATTAAGTTTATCAGGGCGATTCAAGTTGCGTGGTTTATCTAGTGAGTCATTTATTTTGTCTATGAGTCGTCAAGACATCGCTAATTATTTGGGGCTAGCGGTTGAAACGGTTAGTCGTATTCTAACTAAATTTGGTGAGGATGAGATTGTTGATGTCACGCGTCGCTCGATTCAGATAATGGATCACGATCGATTGTTAGAAATGGCAAGCGCATAAAAAAAGCGCGGTATTAATACCGCGCAACTGCTACGTCTTCCTCCTTGCGGAGGTACTAGGATGGAATGAAGAAGACGTTATTTTTCCCACTGATAGGCTTCTTCACCCGCGATGGCAAAAAACATCCATACATCAATGAGTAAAGTAATAAGAAATACTATTGAGGTGCCGATAGCCCAGATTGGGTCGGTATGATGCTGTTCCACACCCAGTGAAACGAGTCCGATGCCTACCACCGAAGTAAAGAGTGCAATGGCAATTAGTGCTGAAAATGTTTTCATTATTATTGTCTCCTTGAAATTGTGATTTACGCTTTTTCGCACAAAGGCATGTCTGTCCAACCTGCACGATAGTTCATGCGGGCAGCAATTTTTTGTTCACCTTCGCTCGCATATTTCTTGTCCCACTCGGCTAGCTTCGGTTTGATGAATGCTTCCCATACAGGGGGCACTAAAATCATTGCAAACATCGCGAAGTAACCGTAACCCGTATCTGGAGAACCAACTTCTTCTAATTCCCAGAAGTGTGTTTCACCTCGATCATGATGATCACCTTGTCGACCAATTTCGATGAACCCCCATTGTGTAATTGGAGACTCACCTACATCCCAAGAGTGGTGGTATTCAATTGGTTTTCCTTTCTCGCGGATTAAACCGTAATGCTCAAGGTAATTAAGTACTTCTAATTCGAAGCCTGCGATTGCCCATGCGGCCAGCATGACACCTAGACCAATCCAGCCACCTGCCATCCAAAAAATAATGATGCTAGGAAGACTCATGGCATATCCACGTATCCATCGGTTTTGCCATGTAAGGAATGGCGCACCGAGTCTTTTTAATCGTTGCTGCTCCATGACATATAAAAAGCGTGACTGACCAAAATGAGATAACAAGTAATGTTTGTAAATAGATCTTCCACGCGGTGAAGTTGCAGGATCATCTTCGCATCCTAGTTCTAAGTGATGGTTATAAACATGTGCATAACAGAAATGGGCGATACCACTTAAGGCCATCATCCAACGTGCAAGCACAAAGGTAGGTCCTTTTGTATGCGCAAGTTCGTGACCAAACATAATGCCAAGGCCTAAGAACATAGCGGCGGATATGGTTGCGCCGACCATTTGCCAGCCAGTGACACCGGTTTGAACTTCAAACCATAAGAATTCCATGGTGCCAATGGGAGTGCCGGTAGAAAATTCATAAACGCGCCAAACTAAGGCAAGTTGTAATGCAACAAAAATGGGGTACTGTGCCCACATCATAGCTTTTAGCAACCAAGGTTTACCGATGGTTTCACCATCATCATCACGACCTGCAGGTTCTGCATGAATGCTTGGGACGGCACTGGTAAGTGTGTCTGCAACAATTGCCGCCGCGAATAATGCGACACCTAACCACACCCAATTACCTCCAAGTACGACACCTAATAGCGCTAAAAAAATTAAACTCGGGGTGAAAAAATATCTAATATTGACTAAAAACGTATGCATGTGAAAACTCCTAAAATATATTCTTGTGTAACTTGTGAGTCTATTTTGGAAGCTGCATTAATATTTAGAAATGATGTATATCAAGTAAAAGTGGGATGAAATAATTTTGTTTTCACAATAACTTGAACAACATCAAGCTTTAAAATCTTTTGCCAAAGCCAAATCCAACAACAATCGGATCAATGTCCACATCAACTTCGACATTTCCAAACACGGTGTCATGAAACGATGCAGTGGAGTCTATCTGGATATATTTAATATCAGCATTGATGAACCACTCATTGTTAAGCATATAGTCCATACCTAATTGCGCAGCAAAACCCCATGAACTATCTAAACGAATATCAGCACCAGGAACATCTAAAGGGCCTCTTACTTTTTCGTCATAAAAATGAGTGTAGTTCACACCGATCCCTGCATAAGGACGAATCTTTCCGGTAGGGTTAAAGTGATATTGCAATGTGAGTGTAGGAGGAAGTACTCCAGTATTAATGACTTTGCCGAGTGACCCCAAGGATCCGCGCGCGGTAACATTATGACTGGAAGTTGCAAGAATTAATTCTAATCCAATATGTTTCGTCAGCATGTAGGTGATATCAAGTTCCGGCACAATATCTTCGTCAACACCCACGCCGCTATTCGCTACCGGTGTTCCGTTGACAGCAATATCACGGCTTTGGTCATCTGGAGAAATATTGATAGCACGCACACGTACAATCCAACGATCATTATCATTGGCGTTAACAGTAGAAGAAAAAATCAATAAGCATAGAAAGGTGAAAAGAGCTTTTGAAAAAAATTGAGTAATCATGGAAGTTATCTGAATTTAAATTTGTAAATTCAGTCTATGGACACATGACAAACATGTCATTGATCTGTATCAGTAAAAAATAATTGCAGGATATGTTGATCAGATAAATTCAACTTTGTGTTGTATAAGCCCAGACTATTTTGGATATGCATCTTTAAGGGCGATAATTAATGAGTAAGAAGAATGATGTATTATGGTGCTAATTTAGTCAGCCAATATCTGTCGGGCTGATCGAGATTAATTCGTAGTTTAAATAATTAAAGTGAGATCGGAGAAATAGATGAGTGACGAGAGTCAAGGTATACGTGAAATTAGAATTAATCCCATAGTTCCGTCTGAGTCAGTCTTGGTTTCTACCGCACGAGGCTTGCGCCCTAGGAAAGAGGAGGCACCGGTTGAAAGTGATACGCGTGAGCATGTAGAAAAGTGTCCGTTTTGTACTGGAAATGAAGAAATGACTCCAGCCACGATTGCTGCATGGCCCACACCGACGGATTGGCAAGTTCGCGTAGTCGAAAATTTGTTTCCTGTGTTAAGCCCACAACAGAGTGGCAATGCGCTTAACTTTGGTTTGCAAAAAGTCATTGATGGTTATGGACGACATGAAGTTGTCATTGATCATCGTAATCACGGCATTCGTGTGAGTGAAATGGAGGTTGATCACATTGCGGGAATGTTTTCTATGTTTCGTGACCGCATGCAAGAAATTTATGCCAGTGATGAACGAATAAAATATGTTTTAGTGTTTAAGAATTTTGGTGCGGCTGCAGGTGCCAGCATTGCTCATTCACATAGTCAAATTGTGGCGATGCCTGTGGTGCCAGAGAATGTTGTGAACGAATTAAATTCCACGCGCCAGTATTATCAAAAATATAATCAGAATATTTTTCATACCTTGATTGATGAAGCGTTGACATTTGAAGCTACGATTTATGATCGTGAGTCTGGTGAGGTGCGGCGTAAAATTAATGTGGGTCAATATATTATTGAACGTGGCGAATATTTTATTGCGGTGAAACCATTCGCTAGTCGTTTTGAGTGGGAGGTACAAATACTGCCATTATTTGATCAAGCCGATTTTATTGATATTAAAGATGAACATCTAAATGATTTTGCCACGGTACTTAAACATACCATGCAAAGGCTTAACCATGTCTTAGGGGGTGTCCAATATAATTTCTTTTTGCATTCCTTGCCACATTCGCCTGAATGGCAAGACTGTGTGGATAGTTATATTTGGCATTTAGAAATTTGCCCGCGCACAAGTATTCCCACAGGGTTTGAATTGGGGTCTGGTTTGTTTGTCAGTACGGTGAGTCCTGAAGATGCTGCAGAACAACTACGAGAAGTGAAACTCTAGGGACTAGGGATAGTTGAGGAGTGATTAAGATTTAGGAATTAAACAAGCCAACCATCTCAATGATTAGTAGTTGGCTTGTTTATGATTACGTGTCGCTATGCGCTCGCAGATGAGCCTTTTCTTCTAGACCAACCCACAGTGGCAAGAAGTGCCGAGCCGAATAACCAAAAAGCTGCAGGAACAGGAACGGGCGAAGCAGCAGTAATGACTCGAATATAGTCACCTGGTGTACTTGCTCTCCAATCGACAGTTAATTCATTTGGGTTCATCAAGCTAGTAACAGAAGCGGCGTCATTGCTTTCTAAGCCACGTAGACCGGGATTTAAATAAGTGACAGCTGGATTGCCAAGGAGATCACTCGCTGATAATTGGGCGGTTAACGTAATAATACCTAGGATCGGAGCATCAAATAAAACAGTACCAATTTGACTTGTGCTATCTCTAGGGTCAAAAAACACGTAATGGCTAGAAATAGAGGTACCCATAGCAATAGTGCCTGCATTTGCAGTGCCTTGGCCTGCAGCACTTGAAGGTAAAAGATTGACGGTTAAATCAGAGACTAGCTCAAAATTTTGTAGTTCATCAAATGCATATAAGTCAGGCGTCTGAAAGTTGTTGTTTCCCACAGTAGCAGGAGGTGTGCCAGACTGATTAATAAACATGGCGCCTGTATTATTGGCAGTTCCGCTAATAATGGATGCAAAACTCTGTGTTGATAAACACGTGGCCACTAAGACTAAAAGTACTTTTGTGGGTGCTAGAACAGATTTCATTTGGTTGTCCCCGGAAGTAGATTGTTTAAGTTGCTAATTGTCTTAAATTCTACCTTCGTTGTCACTACTAATTTTTAGATTAAATTACGTGTATTCAGTGTGTTAGCCCTCGATAATTAAGAAAAGAAGGATTGTGATGCATTATAAATGCACTATAAATTAGTGAGTTACATTTATTAGTTTAATTGAATAGCATGTGAATGCTTTAATGTATAAACAATAAATTTTTAAATTTCTGCACGCATAGACTCGGTGAATACCATTTAATGATAGAAATAATGTGATTATGAAGAATGAAAACCACAACTTTACTACCAAAATAGGTAAATGGATGATCGTGTTGTCATGGGTAGCCGCACTTGGGCTCATGACCTTAATATTTTCAAACGTGCTTGAAAATAAACGTAATCCCAATCAACACGTCAGTACGCAGGTGTTAGGAAATGGTAGTAAAGAAGTTGTATTAGAAAGCAGTACACATGGTCATTACATTGCGAGTGGTAAAATCAATCAAAAGCCAGTGGTGTTTCTCGTGGACACAGGCGCCAGTTTTGTTTCAGTCCCAGCCAGTGTGGCTAGTAGAGTAGGGTTGAAAAAAGGGGCGCCTCAAACTGCCATGACCGCCAATGGGAATATTAAGGTTTATTCGACAGTATTAGACGAAATCAGTCTTGGTGATATCACGCTATATAATGTACGCGCTGATATCAATCCACATATGGATGGCGATGAAATCTTATTGGGGATGTCTTTTTTAAGAAGCTTATCTGTTACCCACGAAAATGGGAATTTAACTATTCGTCAGTAGCCGGTTTAATTGCTTGAACCAACACCCAAGGATGTACCACAACACTCCACACCTCTGCATCTTCATTGTGCCAAGCTTTAGCCTGGTTGTTGAATTCTTTAACTAGTAACCCTTCTTCCATCCAAGCGATTATTTTAGTGGCATCATCAAGTGAAATTGAATAGCCCACCTCAACAAGATTTAATGTCTCGCTAACAAGAATTAACTTTCCTTGAGCATAAAACTTTTCTAGCTCCTTCCAGGAAATTTTTGCAGTTTCTGCAACTATCTTGGCTTTTTCTTCCTGAATTAATCTGTCTACTTCTCTCATTGTCTTGGTCGTTTATATTTTGAAGTCTTTATTCAGTTTTTTGCGCACAGGCACATTTTTCAATTTCACATATTGAGGTAAGCCATTTTTATAGGGAGGGTAGTCTTCACCTTTAATTAGTGGTGCCAAATAAGTTCTGCAACGCTTGGTGATTCCGAATCCATCTTTAGTGATATAACTCGCAGGCATCATTTTTTCGACATTAGCCACACGCGCCAAAGACGCTTGTCCAATCTTCCATTTGTAAGGGGAATTGGATGTGCGCACGATGGTTGGCATGATGGCGGTTTTGCCTTGAAGTGCAAATTCCACCGCAGCTTTCCCCACGGCATACGCTTGGTCAACGTCAGTTTTAGAAGCAATGTGGCGTGCAGCGCGCTGTAAATAGTCTGCCACTGCCCAGTGATATTTATACCCTGTTTCATCTTTAATCATTTGTGCTACCACGGGCGCGACACCGCCCAATTGTTTGTGACCAAAGGCATCGACACCGCCGGCATCCGCCAGGAATGTCCCATCTTTGTAAGCGGCACCTTCGGAGACGACAATGGCGCAATAACCATAATTTTTTACGCTCTCTTTGACGCGTTTTATAAAGGCTGTTTTTCTAAAAGGTACTTCTGGGAATAATATGATGTGCGGAGCATCGCCTTCTTCTTCGGCTGCCAAGCCGCCTGCGGCAGCAATCCAACCGGCATGGCGCCCCATCACTTCCATGACAAATACTTTGGTTGATGTTTTCGCCATCGAGGCGACGTCAAAGCCTGCTTCACGAATGGACACCGCGACATATTTTGCAACTGAACCAAAGCCCGGACAACAATCTGTAATAGGGAGGTCATTATCGACCGTTTTTGGGATACCGATACACTGGATTGGGTAACCCATGGTTTTACTCAACTGTGAGACTTTGTGTGATGTGTCTTGAGAATCGCCTCCGCCGTTGTAAAAGAAATAACCAATATTGTGTGCTTTGAATACTTCGATTAGACGTTCGTATTGAGCGCGATTTTCTTCCACGCTTTTTAACTTGTAACGACAAGAACCAAATGCACCAGATGGGGTATGTCTTAAAGCGGCAATTGAACGGGCAGACTCTTTTGATGTGTCAATTAAATCTTCAGTGAGTGCACCAATTATCCCATTTCTTCCTGCATAAACTTTGCCGATTTTATCTTTATGTTTTCGTGCCGTTTCAATCAGTCCACATGCGGTTGCATTGATAACTGAAGTGACGCCGCCAGATTGGGCATAAAAAGCATTTTTTTTACTCATGTTACTTGCCTTGTAGAAATGGAGTTAAAAAGAATTCTGAAAATAGTTTGTATCTATCACCACTTGATTGCTTGATACACATATTGAATATGCCTCTCGTCTGCCGTCATAAAATCCGCGATTGATGACATTGATAGCACTGTAAATTTGTTTAATACGGTAGGTTAGTTGAACAGTGTGTGTCAAAATGGTGGTTTACAAAATATAAATTTAAGTGAGGAGTATATACCAATGCGTGCAATCTTATTAGGTGGGCCAGGTGCCGGGAAAGGAACACAAGCAACTTATATAACCGAGCGTTACGGAATTCCACAAATATCGACTGGAGATATGTTGCGAGCAGCGGTGAAAGCAGGCACTCCTCTTGGCGTGGAAGCAAAGAAAGTGATGGATGCGGGTGGCTTAGTGTCTGATGAAATCATTCTTGGTTTAGTCAAAGAAAGAATTCAACAAGACGACTGCGCAAAAGGATTTTTATTCGATGGTTTCCCACGCACATTAGCTCAAGCAGATTCATTAAAAACTCAAGGTGTGGATATTGATTTTGTTGTCGAGATTGATGTTGATGATGAAGAAATCATTAAACGCATGAGTGGACGACGAGCACATCTCGCATCGGGCAGAACCTACCATGTGATATACAATCCACCTAAAGTTGAAGGCAAAGATGATGTCACCGGAGAAGATTTAGTTCAGCGTGATGATGATCAAGAAGATACAGTGCGTGAAAGACTGCGTATTTATCATGAGCAAACCGAGCCATTGATTAACTACTACTCTTCATGGGCATCCAGTGGTGAAGGAAATGCGCCACAATATGTCAAAGTGGAAGGAGTTGGCCAGGTTGAAGAGATTAGAGATACTATCTTTAAAGCATTAGGCTAAAGCTAACCCCTTGGATGTTTTTATCATACTTGTTGTGATTACAGCAGGTGTATGGTTTTGGATTGATGGATTACGCTCACGTGAATTTGCAATGAAACGATGTCATTCGTTTTGTATGCAAAATCACGTGCAGATGTTAGATCAATCGATACATTTGAAAAAAGTATTTCCTGCGCGAAAAAATGGCCGAGTAAAATTGCGTCGCTTTTATGCGTTTGAATTTAGTATCAATGGCGCAGATCGATACCACGGAGTTGCCGTTGAATTCAGTGACAATATTGAGTATTTGTCATTATTGCACCCTGATGGGGAAATAATTCAGGGCAGACTACATTAAGCGAACGCGGATTTTATTCGTCTAGCTTGAATTGCTCGACATCCCAACGTTTATTTTTATATTTCAACATCATGCACGATGCGCCACCAAAAGTGCGTGTATAACCCGCTGCACCTGGATTGATCACCCAGGGTTCTTCTTGTTGATCACACACTGCGCGATGGCTGTGGCCGTAAATAATAATATCTGCGTGAGGAAATTGATCTCTTAATTGATCGTGACGCTTTTCGACTTTATAAAATTGGTGTCCATGAGTGACAGCAATAATATTGTCATCGAAAGACAACTCAAGATTATCCGGTATATCTTCTAGTGCAGTTAAATCCTGAGCTGGCCATTTTTCTTCTGTGTCGTTATTTCCTCTTACTGGGAAAATATAATCGGCATGTGCTTTTAAATCACTTAGTACATCTGCATCACCAATATCACCTGCATGAATAATCACATCGCAATTCTGCAATGAGGTTGTGACAAGCTCATTTAGTTGGTTGTGCGTGTCTGAGAGTACGCCAACGGTAATCTCTGATTTATTGAATAAATCATTAAGGTTGATTTTGTTGTCCACGAGAATGCTTTTAGAATTAATAATTATAGCTAGAGTATAACAGTGTCTTCATGAGAATAGGCGGGGCTACACGCGCAGAGAAAAATTAAATCATCATTGCCTGTATTGGTAATTTTGTGTGGAGTGTTTGGGGCGATACAAATTGTATCGCCAATGGTGACTGCGAATTGTTTCTCGCCAAGAAACATTATGCCTTCGCCCTGGGTGATATGATAAATTTCCTCAGATAATTTGTGTATATGTAACTCAGTGTGTACGCCGAGCGGCACTGTGGCTTCTGCTAAACTTTGATGACTATTGTCATGAGTGTTTGGATGCATTAGCTCGCGTATTGTAGAACCATCCTTAGTGGTATAACTTTCTAGCTGGTCAAGTTGAGTGTGCATGAGGTGAATTATAACTCACTTAGCCAGCCAATTTCCCTGGCAGTTTTTTCGCCGATAACAATTTTTTTGAAGCTATTGGGCATCTCTGAATGAGTGCTAGTGATTGCACGTCTACCGGCCATGATTTCAGTTTTTCGTTGCGGGAAAAGAGGAGACTGATTGGGGTCGCCCAAACCATCTGGCAATGTAGGGTTGCCAAATGGGTCATATTTATCACTGGCGCCAACCGTATGTAAAAATTCATGGGCAATCACTATGCTATTTTGAACAGATTGTGATTTCACGCCATAAGCATTAACAATTCCCACTAAGCCTTTTTGTAAACCAACAGAATGTTCAAGTCGAGGCATCACTGATGGGTCGTGGTACAAAACAAACATGCGAATTAAATGTTTCTCATTTATTTCATCGGGCGCATGTTGCCATACCCAGAAGCGAAGTTTTAAGCTCCATGCCATTATCTTAAATATGTTGCTGTTGATGCCAGGCGGTGCAGGGGGGACTTCTTTAAGTGTTTTACCCACGCGTGTTTTTGTCGGAGTGCTAGCCACAATATTGTATTTTTCACTTTCACGTTTAATCAATTTATCAATGCGCGAGAAGCTTTGTGGTGAAAGTGAATCAATGTAACGCTGTACAATGGGACTATTTGTTGGGTTGATAGGGTAAACTACAATATCTAGCGTTTTATACCAGCCTTGGGTGACTAGCTTTTGGTCTTTGACATAAATTGCCACGGCCGCAAGTATAATCAGCAAGACAAGAATTCGAAAATTTTTAAATGAGAAGATACGCATAATCGCAGTACACTAGCGTTATAGGATAGAGGTGTCGAATTAATTAAGGTTAGAAGGTCTTTCTTGAGTTCCGAGGGGAACAGATTGCTTGAGTATTAATAATGGAACACAAAGTCACACTGGATAGTAATAAGCAAACGTTTATGGTGCAGGAGAATGAAACTATTCTCGAAGCAGCAATTCGTGCAGGAGTGTCCATCAATTATGGGTGCAGTAGTGGTACATGTGGATTGTGTAAGGCCAGATTGCTTAAAGGTTCAGTTGAGGAAATAAAAGCGCGCGAATTTGTCATACCTGAAGCGGAAAAGTTACAAGGCAATATGCTTACTTGTGTGTGTGCAATTAAGAATGATGTTGTCATTGATGCGGTTGTCGCTAACACGGTGTCAGATATCCCTAAGCAAAAATTAAATGTAAAAGTGCGCAAGGTGGAGCCGCTTGCTGAAGAAGTCTATCGGCTAATCGTGCAGACACCGCGCACAAGTCGGCTTCGTTTTTTGGCTGGGCAATATGTTGAGATTGGTTTAGATGATATTGGTGTCAGTCGATTTTCAATTGCCAGTTGCCCTTGCGAGGATCGGCTGATTGAGCTTCATCTAAGGGTCAGTGACGATGACCCGGTTTCAAAGTTAGTGTCGGCAAAAATGAGGATGGGGGATGGCTTAAATTTGCAAGGCCCATACGGAGAATTTGTCTATGATGAAAATGCAAATAGGCCAGTCATATTGTTTGCCTTTGATACTGGCTTTGCTGCGATAAAAAGCTTGCTTGAACATATCACAGCACAAGAACAGGAATTGCATATTCATTTAATTTGGATGTCATGTGGAAGAGATGGGTTGTATTTGAATAACTTGTGTCGTTCATGGTCGGATGCGTTTGATAACTTCACCTATTCTGGAATATCGTTAGACGAGTCTATAAAACAGCTGATTGATAATCCGCAACAAGGGTGCGCCACAGTCGAGGCGCATATCACGCAGGTATTGCAGCCTTATGATGACTTATCTTGTCATGATGTATATGTTAGTGCGCCTGCACCCGCAACGAAACTGTTTGAAAATGTGTGTCGAATGAAGAATGTGTTAATGAGAAGGTTCTTCACCGAGCCCGTTAGAGGGAATGAAGATATGAGCTGTATGGTGTCAGTGAAACCCCAAGTTTATAAGGAAGTATAAATGATAGGTGATTCCTGTGTGTTTGCGTTGACGCAAGTGTCTAATGAATTCGCTTGTGAATATGGCGACCTAGTGACGCGAAGAGCCGGTCCAGATATCGCCTGTCGTTCGCAGCAACATCAGCAGCAATGTTCATGTATCTATGCGCAATTGAAACAAACTGGTTTAGCTGAATTTGGATATGAGGATGATTTGGAGCAAGTGCCTCATGGTGTGTGGGCTAAAATTCAATTTGGTGGTTTGTTGGGGTTGGCTAAGTTAGCGGGCAATGAAGAGTCTGAAGCGATCGAAAATATTTCAGACACGATAGATTTAGTCATAAAGTCTTATGGTTCGCTTGAACAAATACCCTACGAAGACGCTGTGACAACGATGCAACACTATCGTACACGCAGAAGGAAAAAATAATTCTGGTGCAGAAATAAAATTTGATTTTCACTTTTTCCACTGCCCATGTTTAATAGTGCTTGCTAATTTATTATTATATAAAAATTCATACTCAATATTACAAGGCAAAGATAATGAGCTATTCCACGATTGTTTCAGCGCAAGAACTTAATGCAATTATTCATGATGAAAATGTCCGAGTGTTTGATTGCCGCTTTAGTCTTAAAGACCCACAAGGTGGCTTGAATAATTATCAGGCAGGTCATTTACCGATGGCCCAGTTTGCAGATATGGATACTCAATTGTCTTCGGCAATGTCAGAGACATCCGGGCGTCACCCTTTACCAGAGGCAGACACATTTTTAGCTCAGTTAAAGGCTTGGGGTATCAATAATGATACTCAAGTCATTGCCTATGATGATATCTCTGGCGCCTTTGCAGCAAGATTATGGTGGATGATGCGTTGGATGGGCCATGACAAAGTAGCCGTATTGAATGGGGGAATGCAGCAATGGACCGAACAGGGATATGAACTTAGTCAAGATAAAGTTGAATTTGCGCCTGGAAATTTTTCTGGTGCACCTAATATGGATTGGCTGGTTGATATCGAGACTGTTCAAGCTGAACTTGAAGCGAACAAGATCACTTTAATCGATGCACGAGCACCTGATCGGTTTACTGGAAAAGATAAAAACACGGATCCTGTGCCGGGCCATGTGCCAGGGGCGCATAATCTTCCGTTTGGTGGGAATTTAACGAAAGATGGCCGGTTTGAAACAGCAGACATAATTAACCAACGGTTCTCAAGTGTTATACAAAATCAGCCGCTAACTAATGTAGTGAATATGTGCGGATCTGGTGTGACGGCGTGTCATAACCTGCTTGCGCAAGCCGTGGCAGGAATGCCACCAACTAAGTTATTTATTGGGTCTTGGAGTCAATGGATAAGAGATTCTTCGCGGCCTGTTGAAAGCATTGACTGAAGCAGACATGCTTAGATTACAAAATTAGTCATTGGTAAGTGTAGCTAACTCCATGATTTAGTAGCCTATTGTTCCTGTATTCATACCGATTAGCTGGAACGGGTTGTGATCGCACACTATAGTCAATAAATTGACCCCCAAGATATACTTGATTGAAAATACGGCAAACTCTATGGATGGACTAAAAAGTCATCAAGCTGCTCATGATGCGATAGAAGATAGACAGACTAACCGACATCCGATGATTAATCCGGATGAGTTATCAACACCTATCGGCATCGTTTCTACTGAAGATGGTGTGATTGTTTATGCAAATGAAGCATTTAGGCAAATTATAAAATCCACAAAAGTGGGGGAGCCGATTAAAGGGTTTTTACACACACCCGAAATGCGCAATTCAATTTCTAAAAAACTGGAGCGCTCATCACGCTATGTCAAGTTACTCGAGCGACCAACAATTTCACTACGATTTACCATTACTAAAGGTTTGTTTTTAGAAGCAGAACATTATTTCGTTAGCATAGAACAAATTGATCTTCCAGAGCAAACAAGTCAAAAATCATTCCTTGATCGGGAAGACTTTGTAAAACAGTTATCGATGCTTACAAATTTAAGCAATGATGATGAATGTAGTGTTTGCACGATAGATATTGATCGATTCAAAGTGGTCAACGAGAAGTATGGCTATGAAGCAGGTAACTATATTTTGAATGAATTGGTTCAAGTCATAAAACAGTACATCCCTGAAAATAATATTATTGGTCGTTTAGGTAGCAATGAATTTGGCATCATTTTAAAAGGTGAGAGCATTGAGGACAGTGTTCAATTATGTGAGGTAATTAGAGAAAAAATAAAAGATTATGATTTTAACTTTAATCAGGAAATCATTGAGATCACATTATCAATTGGCGTAATTTCGATAAGTGATGCGCCATTAACACTGGAAGAAATATTGGCAGCTGCTAATTTAGCGCTAAGGTCTGCACAAGAAAATGGTCGGGATTGTGTGCATAGTTCTGCTACTCAAGACACAATGATGGCGTATCACTCAGGCAAAATGCACTACGCGATGGTGATAGAAGATGCGTTGCAAAATGATAAATTTGAATTATTTGCTCAGCCGATCGTGAGCTTGGCGGACGAGAATAAACATTATTCATATGAAATTTTATTAAGGATATTTGATCATAAGCAAAATGAATTTGTGTCTTCGCAGGAATTAATATCAGCCGCTGAATCACTTGAGGTGACAACCAGAATTGATCAATGGGTGTGTGAGAAAGTATTTAAAGATATTTTTGAAAAAGCGAATAATGGTATAAAAATTCCAAGTATCTCAATTAACTTGTCTGGTCATTCTATTGTCAGCATCGCTTTTGAAAGGTTTTTATTGGAGTTGACAGACAAATATAATGTACCCACTAGTTGTATTTGTTTTGAGATTACTGAAAGTGTTGCAGTAAAAAGTATTACGCGGGCTCAGAATTTTATTCATAACTTAAAAGCAGTTGGGTATAAATTTTCATTAGACGATTTTGGTGTGGGTTACTGTTCGTTTAATTATTTAAATCAACTCGATGTTGATCATGTGAAAATTGATGGCTCATTTGTCTCGGCGATGTTGGATGATGCAACTCAGTTTGCCACGGTACAAGCCATAACTAGTGTGGCGCGTACTATGAATATAAAAACAATTGCGGAATTTGTTGAGAAACCAGAAATAATAAAAGCGCTGAAAGTCATTGGAGTTGACTGTGGTCAAGGATATATCTTTGGAAAGCCTTCACCAATAAAAGATATCTACAAAAACATCATCTAAACACACAAATTCATAAATTGTGTGTACCGTGCTACCTTGCTAGTCTATACGCGACTAATACAATACAACTTGTAATTTAAGCGAGGCAGTGACGTGAAATTTTGTAGTAGCTGTGGTTCTGATGAAATAGAGCACAAAATTCCTCCAGGTGATAATCGCTTGAGGTTTTGTTGTCCGCGCTGTGACGAAGTCTTCTATGAAAACCCTAAAATTGTCACTGGCTGCATCGCGCAGTGGCAGAATAAAATATTAATGTGCAAACGTGCCATTGAGCCTCGAGTGGGCACATGGACATTGCCTGCTGGATTTATGGAAAATCACGAAACACTGCAAGAAGCGGCGGCACGAGAAACTTTTGAAGAGGCAACAGCACGCTCATCAAACTTAGAATTATTTGCCATCTATGATTTGCCTCATATCAGTCAGGTATATGTCATGTTCAAAGCGGATGTGCCAGATGGTAAAGCATCTTCAGGGATAGAAAGTCTTGAGACAGAGTTTATTGATGAGGCAGATATCCCATGGCAAGAGCTATCTTTCCCAATTATTACTGAGACACTGGAATTATATTTTGAAGACAGAAAACGTGGTGCTTTCTCATTGCATACAGGTGAGATAATTCGCAATCATGAAAGAGCAATACAGATTACACGCTATTGAGTAAGAAACTATTATTGGCAGTGATTGAACTCGGGGGTTATCCTGATTTTCGAGAGTTATATCAGCAATTTGGATATGAGGTTGTCATAGAATCTTCAATGCGCAAAGCATTGTCGTTGCTGAAAAAAAAGAAAGTAGATGTCATTGTCGCAGAGTTTAATTACCAGCATACCTTCAGAGATCGCCTTAGTAGTCTAGAGTCAATTATTGCGTTGGCGCAGACAAATCAGCAAATAGAATTTATCGTGTTGTACGAAAAAGAGTTCGACAATCACCTGGATAAATTGAGGCAGCAATTTAAATTCAGTGTAGAAGTGGCTTTTCCTATTGATCAGGAGAAAATGACTGACGCCTTAGAAAAGATTGCTAATTAAAGGTTTAAGCATCTACGTCAGGAATTAAACCGCTTTCTAATCTCAGGATAGTATCTTTGATGTTTAATTTGCGTTTCTTTAAGCGCTTTAGCTGAAGTTGATCAACATAGTCAGCTTGAGACAATGCGTTAATGGCATCATCTAAATCTCTATGTTCTACACGCAGTTCTAAAATTCTGCGAACAACTTCTTCTTTAGCGTCATTTGTGTGCATCAGTGATAAATATTATTAAGATTCACTCGACTGTTCGCTTTTTGCGCCACCAAGACAGGGAGGTGATTGACGAGATTGCCCATTCTTTTCCTGCCATTCAGATGGGGTAAAAGAGTGAATCGACAGGGCGTGTACAGCGCCAGCAAGTTCGTCGGTGAGCAACTTATTGATAATGCGATGTCTCGCAATCAACATTTTCCCCTCAAATTCATCGCTCACTACCGTGACTTTAAAGTGAGACTCTGAGCCTGGTGGCACATTATGATTATTACTCTCATTGAGTACTTCTAGGTACGTGGGCGATAAAGAGTGATTAATTTTCTCTTCAATAGCAGTTTGGATTTTCATAATATTAATACTAGTCAGTGATACCTAAAAAGCGTAACGAGTTATTCATAGTATAGTCGCATAGTTTGTCTACGCTATCCCCACGATGGTAGGCGATATGCTCAGCAATGTGGGGGAGGTAGGCGGGTTCATTAGTCATTTTTTTTGGTCTTGGGCGATAAGTCCGTGGAAACAAGTAAGGTGCATCTGTTTCAATGATTAGACGGTCATCTGGGATGGTTTTCACTAGAGAATGTAAATGGCTGCCGCGGCGTTCATCGCAAATCCAGCCTGTGATGCCGATATATAAATCCATGCTTAGGTAATTTTCCAAAGCAGTCTCATCGCCTGTAAAACAGTGAACGACGGCCGGGCCAATATCTTTTTTATACTCATTTAAGATTTTGAAAAAAGCATCATGAGCATCACGTTCGTGTAAGAACAGGGGTTTTTGCAGTGTAATAGCAAGTTCAATTTGCTGGCGAAAGGCATGTTCTTGTTGTTCGTGGGATGAAAAATTCCGGTTGAAGTCCAGGCCTGCTTCACCAATAGCTTTAACACGGTTGCTGCTGGCTAAATCATGTAATACCTTAAATGTGTCATCCTGCCAATTTTTTGCCAGGTGAGGATGAACGCCTGCAGTGGCATACATATTGTTTTGGTATCGCTCGGCAAGCTCAATGGCAAATTGACTGTCGTCTTGATCTGACCCGGCAACTAGAAAATGACTAACATCTGCATCCGCTGCACGTTGTAAGAACCCGGCTTCATCATCTCTAAATTTACTACTAGTGAAGTTAAAGCAAAAATCAAATAGCGGCATCTTGTGAGGCGTGGTTGCTTAAACATGATGCGCAAAATTCTACTTCATTGTCTTTAAGGATAAGTTGGCAGTCAGTACACAAATTAAAGTGTTCAGGAGCAAGCTTACTATTGATAGAGACACGGTCATCAAAGACAAAACAATTGCCATGCCAGTGTATGCCTTTAGTTTGGCGAAGATATTCTATGATACCGCCTTCAAGCTGAAAAACTTGATTAAAGCCAAATTTTTCTAAGTAGGGCGCTGCTTTTTCACAACGAATGCCGCCTGTGCAGAAAGTGACGATGGGTTTATCTTTCGGTAATTTGTTTAACTCTTCGTCTTTGGTTTGTAATTTCCTAAAGCGTCTTAAGTTTAGTTGCTGGGCTTTGTCAAACGTGCCAAGTTCGAATTCGAAATCATTACGCATATCTAATAAAACAAAGTCTTTGCCGTTGTCTAGCCACTCTTTCAGTTCTAGAGGAGGTAAGTATTGATGATCAAAATCACCCACTTTGAGTGTATTGTCCTCAATCGGGACCAGTTCAGTCTTAGTTTTAACCGTCATTTTGCTGTAAGGCCGTTCATAACTATACAGTTCATGAAAGTGTATGTTGGCAAAGCGGACATCTTGTTTAAGTGAAGTGCGAAATGTTTGCACTTCTAGAATATTACCTGATAGGCCAATGTTGACACCTTCAGTCGACAGATAGATTGACCCTTTGATGTCTAAATTAGCGCAGATGCTTTTTAACTGGTTTAATGTGTCATCAATATCCTCTATTGGGGTAAAGCAATAGCCGGCAATATTTATATATATTGGTTTTAAATTTATCATTAGACTGTGTGGATAGATATTTCTGTGCGGATATTAACTCAAACTCTCAACGATCAAAATAGTTATTAATATGAAAGACGGCAACCCAAAAGCAATATACCTAAAAGATTATCAGCAACCTGATTATTGGATTGACGAAGTTTCGCTGCGTTTTGAACTTTTCGAAGAGAAAACATTAGTTCATGCCACTTTAACTGTAAAAGCAAATGAGGATATTTCAGCTGCCGACAATTTGCAGCTACATGGCGAACAACTTAAGTTAATTGAAGTTGCATTGGACGGTAAACAACTGTCTAAAGAGGATTATTTGCTCAGTGCTGAATCGTTGCTCATCAAAAATGTGCCCGCCCAGTTTGTATTGACAACCTTGGTGGAAATTGATCCTGGACAAAATACCGCGTTAGAAGGTCTTTATCTTTCTTCGGGAAATTATTGTACGCAATGTGAGGCTGAGGGGTTTCGCAAGATCACATACTATCTTGATCGACCAGATGTGATGGCAGTATTCACCGTACGCATCGAGGCTGATCAGGAAAAAATACCTGTATTACTCTCCAATGGTAACCGCATCTCAGAAGGTAAGTTAGAAGCGGGTCGACATTTTGCACAATGGCATGACCCTTACCCAAAACCTTCTTATTTGTTTGCGCTGGTTGCTGGTGATTTGGCGTGTAATCGAGATAAGTATACGACTGTTAGCGGTCGAGAAGTCAGTTTAGAAATTTATACTGAAGCACATAATTCAGATAAATGTGACCATGCCATTGCTTCGTTAAAAAAGGCGATGCAATGGGACGAAGAAACATTCAATCTTGAATACGATCTTGATACTTACATGATTGTGGCGGTCGATGACTTCAATATGGGCGCCATGGAAAACAAAGGCTTGAATGTATTTAATTCCAAATGTGTTCTAGCAAGTTCAAGCACATCAACCGATGCAGATTACATGAGTATTGAGGCAGTCATCGCCCATGAGTATTTCCATAATTGGACGGGTAACCGAGTGACCTGCCGGGATTGGTTTCAGTTAAGCTTAAAAGAAGGGCTCACCGTTTTTCGCGATCAAGAATTCACGTCAGATGTCACCTCTAGAGCAGTGAAAAGAATTCAAGATGTGCGTTATTTGCGTACCTATCAATTTGCTGAAGACGGAAGCCCAATGGCGCACCCAATTCGTCCTTCTTCTTATGTGGAAATAAACAATTTCTACACCCTGACCGTTTACGAAAAGGGGTCAGAAGTCGTCAGAATGTATCAAACCTTATTTGGAAAAGAAGGTTTTAAGAAAGGCATGCAGCGCTATTTTGAGAAGCATGATGGTCAGGCAGTCACCACGGATGACTTTGCAGCAGCCATGGCTGAGGCGAATGACTTTGAATTAGATAATTTTTTAAATTGGTATTCGCAAAGTGGTACACCAACATTAAATGTGTCCAGTCTCTGGGATCAAGATAAGCAGCAATATATCGTTACTTTTGAGCAAGAATTGCCAAGAAATAAAATGCAGCCTGAGCCGCAGCCTTATTTGATTCCTGTCAAGACAGCGTTGTTAAATTCAAAGGGAGAACGAATTCAATTAACCCTTGAAGGGGATGATAATGCGCCAACGGAGAGTGTCACTTTACATGTCACGCAAGCGAAACAAGCGTTTATTTTTACCAATGTGAAAGAGCAGCCCACGCCTTCGTTGCTGCAAAACTTTTCAGCGCCTGTCAAACTGAATTATGACTATCACGCGGATGACTATGTGTTTTTGATGGCTAACGATACTGATACATTTAATCGTTGGGATGCTGGTCAACGCTTTGCAACAGAATGGTTGCTAGATGCGATGATTGCAGTGAAAACACAAACGAAGATTCCTGATGCATCTCAATATATACGAGCACTTGAAGTGGTATTGCGAGATGAATCAATTGATCCCGCTTTCAAAGCAGAAATGATGGTATTACCACAAGAGTCTTACTTGGCTGATTTTATTCAGCCGATAGATGTGGATGCAATTTACCAAGCGCGCAAATTGTTACAAGTCAACATAGCTCAAACACTTGAGCAATTATTGCTAGCAACTTACCAACAAAATAATGTTGCCGGGGATTACCAATACAACGCCACCGATATGGGTAAGCGGCGTTTGTCTTCTATTTGTCTTCTGTACCTTAATATGTTGAATAAAGATCAATATGTATCATTAGCGAAAGCACAATTTGAGAACACGCATAATATGACAGACTCTATGGCCGCATTAGAATCCGTCAATGATTCTGATGTCGCCTTTAGGAGTGAAGCCTTAAGTGCATTTGGAGATCAGTGGAAAGATGATGCGCTCGTTATGGATAAATGGTTTTCTTTGCAAGCTCGCTCACGCAAACCGGGTGCTTTAGACACAATTAAAACATTGTTGGATCATCCGTGTTTTTCGATTAAAAATCCGAATAAAGTAAGGGCGTTAATTGGCGTATTCTCAATGGCTAACCCTACCGCATTTCATGCTAAAGATGGTGCGGGCTATGAGTTTTTAGCAGATAAGATTATTGAACTAAATTCTATTAATCCTCAAGTTGCTTCTCGTTTGGTCAAACCGCTAATTGATTGGAAAAAGTACGACGAAGCTAGGCAAACGTTGATGAAACAATCTCTTCAACGAATCAAAGCCGTACCAGATTTATCTAGAGATGTTTTTGAAATTGTTGATCGTGGCCTCAATGCATAAATGTCTTCAATAGATCGTCAAGGGTGGCTAACTAAAATTGAACGTGCAGGTAATCGCCTGCCTGATCCTTCTTATTTGTTTGTTATTGGCAGCGTCCTGATTGTCCTCTGTGCAGAGTTAGCCGTGTGGATGAATTGGCAGATAGCTAAACCAAGTGCTGACGGAACTAGTGTGTTGATAAATGCTCAGTCAGTGTTAAGTAGTGAAGGTATTTGGTGGTGGCTGAGCACCTTGGTAAAAAACTTTATTGAATTTCCCCCTTTAGGCATTGTGTTGGTTGGCATGCTTGGCATTGGATTGGCAGAGCGTTGTGGATTATTGCCGGCGTTAATTGTCATGGCGGGCAATGCTGTTAAAGAACAGTTCTTGGTGCCATCAATCATCTTCATTGGCATTATGTCTTCAATGGCATTGGATGCAGGTTATGTGGTTTTACCTCCCATTGCTGCAATTTTATTTTTGGCAGCAGGACGCTCTCCGATCTTGGGGATCGTGGCAAGTTTTGCAGGTGTCTCAGCAGGGTTTGGTGCGAATTTATTTATTACCAGCATTGATCCACTGTTGGCCGGGTTCACTGAAACGTCAGCACATTTTTTAGATGATAACTATCAAGTCGCCGTCACAAGCAATTGGTGGTTCATGATTGCCTCGACGTTGGTGCTGACATTAACTGGGTGGTTGGTGACGGCAAAGTGGGTGTCGCCACAAGTGATGATTGTGGGAGATGATTATTCTTCTAGTCGCTCTGACGCAGATTACACGAACAAAGTTAATTCCGTGGCCGTGCTTTGGGCGAGTGTGGCATTTTTCTTATTAGTCACATTGATTGTCATCATGGTTAATCTTCCAGGGGCACCTTTATATGGTGATGGCAAGCGTTTTCCTCGCTGGATTGAAGTGACTGTCCCTTTATTGTTCCTGCTGTTTATTATTCCGGGCGTAGTTTATGGAATTAAGGCTAAAACAATTCAAAGCAGTAAGCAGTTTGCAAAATAC
Source organism: Gammaproteobacteria bacterium (assembly GCA_045106935.1). GTDB lineage: Bacteria > Pseudomonadota > Gammaproteobacteria > UBA4575 > UBA4575 > UBA1858. The sequence goes on from JBGCFN010000056.1 coordinate 50,259, forward strand.
ATGGGGGATACGATTGCAGATCTTGGTCCTTATATTGTCTTGGCATTTTTTGCAGCTCAGTTTATTGCGGTATTTAAATTTTCCAATCTAGGCGAAATGCTGGCTTTGGCGGGAGGTGGTTGGTTAGCCTCTTTACAATTAGATGTTGGGTTTTTATTAATTGCCTTTGTGTTACTTGCGTGTGTTGCTAATCTTTTAATTGGTTCTATGTCGGCAAAATATGCATTTATGGCGCCAGTGTTTGTGCCGATGTTAATGCAAGCAGGTGTTGCACCTGAGTTAACGCAAGTGGCTTACCGCATTGGTGATTCTGTCACGAATGTCATTACACCTTTAAATCCATATATGATTATTGTCTTAGCCATGTTGCAAAAATATCACCGTGAAGCAGGGATAGGCACCTTAATTAGCTTAACGTTGCCTTACAGTATTGGGTTTTTGTTGGCTTGGATTGTACTGTTGCTTATTTGGGTAGGGTTAAAAATACCGCTAGGTCCAGGTTTCGTCTATTAAAGCTAACACGAGTACAAAAGTAACACGAAACCTATGACTCGTTACTTATACGTATCGTGGATGATCATGTATCACCACTAGTAAACAAAACCATTTAAATAGTGTGCAGGCGTACTCAATAAAAGTGTTTTGATAATATGTTCTAAATTTACACCTGCGTGTAAAAAATAATGCAGTCTAAAAATCTTCAGTCGAAGTAAACAAACCAACACGTAAATCTTTCGCATGGTATATCTCGCGGCCATCAACCGACATCACGCCATCGGCAATCCCTAATGCAACGCCACGAGTAATCATTCGTTTTATGTCGATTTCATATGTAACCGTCTTAGCGGTTGGTAATACTTGTCCACTAAATTTTACTTCACCCACACCTAGTGCGCGTCCTCGGCCTGGGTTATCTCGCCATGCTAGATAAAACCCAACAAGTTGCCACATGGCGTCAAGGCCTAGGCAACCGGGCATGACGGGATCACCTGGAAAGTGACAATCAAAAAACCATAACTCTGGTTTGATATCTAGTTCAGCAATGATTTTGCCTTTCTTATAATTTCCGCCATCTTCGTTAATGGTAGTGATTCGATCTGCCATTAACATATTAGGGGTGGGAAGTTGGGCATTGCCTGGGCCAAACATTTCTCCATTGCCGCAAGCGATAAGTTCTTCGTAACTGAAACTAGAGGGTCGAGTCATAGTGATATTTATATGTGTAAGTAAAATTATTAAAATTATTCGTTTTCAAGAAAAGCAGAAATCGGGCGTTTTAAGCGATCAAGCTCAAGTCTCAACTCTCCCATTGTTTGTACAACGACTGCATTAACTTCTTCAATTACCTCAGTGTAACCTGATACTGCGTTTCCGCATACAATCAATGTGGTTTTACGCGAAAGTGATGCTTTAATTTGGCGTAACACATTTGGCAAGTGAGGATCATCGGCCGGCCTTGCTATTCCAAGCGCCACGGCAGAGGCGTGAGTATGTGCACATGCGTGAACAATTTCGTCAGTCGGTAATTCAGTGCCTAAATATATAGAGTTCCACCCATAAGAATTTGCAGCGACAGCCATGCGCAATGCAATTAGGTCGTACTGTTGTCCGACCGGTGTAGTAACGACTAAGTTATAATGTGAGTCATGCTCATTTTCTGATGCAGTTAACGTACACATGTACGAACGTATCATGGCAGTGGCCATTCTTTCCTGAGATAAACGCATATTGCCTCGCCGGCATTCATCTCTTATGTATGCAATTAAAGGACGTAATAAATCTTCTAGTAAAAAAGGGATGCCGAGCGTGTTGGCCGCTTTTACCAAATTCGCTTTTAAAGCACTAGGTTGCATGTGATTAATCGCATCTAAACATTCTTCAAAATGTTCCATCACAGAACCCGTGTTGGGTCGTTCAGAAGGAATGTTACGTGCTTGAGCAGCAGCAGACTCGTCGTTCTCAACTAAGGTGTAAAGCTCATCAATTGACTGATTTGCAATATCGCCAATACGTCGGCCGGCTGATGTCGCTTTTCTTAACAAGCCCAGCTTTTCAACATCTAGATCTGTGTACAAACGACGACTATTGGCAGCACGTTGTGGTGTCACGGCTTGATAACGTCTTTCCCATGCACGAATCACATCGGCCGATAAGCCAGTGCGCCTGGCAACGACTTGTATTGGGTGTTGAGGATCTGTGACCTTGGTCTCCATTCTGGCTACGCCCGTCTTGTTACGCGTTTGTCCAACATTATGTACTTCTGATGTCCAATTATATGGAACAATTTTAGTACATTGTCAGCTAAATGTACAAGACAAAACATTAGCAATTTGGATAACCATATTGGTAATTTGAAATGGTTTTGTTATAGTTAATGTCAGATATTAAACACTTATCTATTCATACTTCGAGTGGTTACTGTAAGGAGGTACCGGTGAAGAAATTATTAATCAACGTACGTTATTTTTTAGCGCCATTGCTAATATTAGCGTCGATGTTTGGTGTGTTAGCAGGCGGTCCATGGGTATGGACAGGCGTGGCACTATTAGGTGTTGGGATTATTATCGACACATTAACCAAAGCACAAACGCCTGGTGCGGGCTTTGATGAAGACGGTGAGTTATACGGAATATCTTCATTACACAATGGTGTGATGTACGGAATGCTAGGTGTGTTCATCTGTTTACAGATTGTCTTAGCCTGGCGCATATTCCAATATATGACTGGCGTACCGATTGGTGAGTCGATGTTATTAGGCATGACCATCCAAGACGGGATCACAGGATCACAATTAATTGGTGCGACGATTTCAACTGGCATCTTTGCAGGGATCGGCATTATCTACGGTCATGAGTTGGCCCATACTAAAGGGTTTAGCTTTGTAATTGCCCGTTGGATGATGGCGTTATCAGGTAAAGCCCATTTCTGTTACGCACACGTCTACAACCATCATTTAGAGCTAGGTCATGTGGATGATCCAGCGACCGCGCCACGCGGAAGAAGCTTATACAAGCACTACCCATTATCAGGGATAGGTCAAAGTAAATTCTTATTCGTGATGGAGAAGCAACGTCTAGAGCGATTAGGCGTGTCATTCTTATCATGGCAGAACCGCTGGATACGTGGTTACTTCATGGCATTACCGACCGTATTATTGTTCTGGTTTGTCGGTGGCTGGGTAGGCATGGGTTGCTTAGCAATCGTATGGTTGATTTCTAACTTTGAGTTAGAAGCATTGAACTACTTAGAGCACTATGGCTTGATTCGTGAGAAAGGACAGCCGATTGATTACCGACATAGCTGGGATAACAGCACGGCATTCACCAGCTGGTTCTTCATTGAGATTGGCCGTCAAGGCGATCACCATGACCGCGGCGAGACACACT
>JBGCFN010000057.1:0-11816 GCA_045106935.1 Gammaproteobacteria bacterium
TAAGTCATACTCAATGCCGGTACCCACATCAGCTATCCAAGTGCCTGCATAGAAGCCGGCATATTCAATATCCAATCCGCCATTACCAACACCAGAGTCTTGGAAGATACCGCGGAAGATATAGTCAGATAATATTCCTGCGTTTCCTGTAACAATTGCGTCATCAGCAATAGTCGTTACGGGTGCAACTAGTATTGATGATGCAACTGCAGCACTCCCTAATAAGCTAGTAATTTTCTTGTTCATTTATTATTTCTCCGTAAAAATTATTCTATAAATTACTTAAGAGTAGATTGCACAACTCATGCCATTAATATTTATCCATATATATCAATTAGTTATATTATCTCATTTGTCAAAAAGATCTTTATGAACGGCATCAAGCACCATTTTGAGGCTTATATGCACTATTTTAGTGCGCGCCCAATGTTGGCTCATCCTTTCTAGACTTAGCCTTTGTTTTCCACTAATTTGGTGCTATGAAAATTAATCCAAAACACATCGATGACACTATCGCCAAATTAAAAGATCTTATGCCGAATGACATGGGGGACTTTAAAAACACAGGCGAACAAAAGCTCAAACTGATATTAGAAGGCATGCTGCAAAAGTTAGATATGGTCTCTAGAGAAGAGTACGACGTTCAAGCAGAAGTCCTTCAACGCACACGACAACGCCTAGAACAACTAGAACAACGCATTTCGCTACTAGAAAAAGACTAAACCCCGTATATATTCCTCTCAGTTATTAATCAGCTGTGATTAGCTCTTGCTAACCACAGCTAACAATTTGCACGCCGAGAGGAAAAATTATGTCTATCGCGACAATATATAGTCGTGCGCAAACCGGAATGGAGGCATCCTTGGTCTCTGTTGAAGTTCATTTAGCCAATGGATTACCTAGCTTTTCAATTGTAGGACTTCCAGAAACGGCCGTACGTGAAAGTAAAGATAGAGTTCGTGCTGCGATAATCAATTCAAATTTTGAATTCCCTGCACGCCGTATCACAGTAAATTTGGCACCGGCCGAATTACCCAAACAAGGTGGACGATTCGATTTACCGATTGCACTCGGTTTGCTCGTTGCTTCCAATCAACTTAATGAACATGCCTTACATGGCTATGAATTTTTAGGCGAGCTAAGCCTTAGCGGCACACTACGTAAAACTATCGGCATCTTACCTGCTGCGCATGCCTGCCAATTGATGGGCAATAAGTTAATTACCTCATCAGAAAATAAAGAGCAACTTTATCCAATTAGTCACGATAGTTATTTCCATGCAGCTCACTTATTAGATGTGTGCGCTCATTTAAATCATCTAAAAAAACTTATCACTGAACCGAACAAAGAGTCTGATCAAAAAATAGTTGAACAAGTATCAATGCTAGACGTAACTGGTCAGTCACTTGCTAAGCGAGCACTCACCATCGCCGCAGCAGGACAACACCATATACTTATGATTGGTTCTCCTGGCTCAGGAAAATCCATGTTAGCTAATCGTTTTCCATCACTACTATCACCATTAAATGACGCAGAGATGCTGGAAACTTGTAGTATTTACTCAATTGCAAATGTTATCGGTCAACAACGCCAACCACGCTCACGCCCATTTCGTTCACCCCACCATACAGTGTCAGCGGTTGGACTTGCCGGAGGAGGATCTCACCCCAAACCTGGTGAGATTTCACTTGCTCACAATGGTGTTTTATTTTTAGATGAATTCACTGAATTTGATCGTCGCGCATTAGAGATCTTAAGAGAACCGATAGAAACTGGCGCTATCACTATTTCTAGAGCTGCCGCACAAATAGAATTCCCTGCACGCTTTCAGTTAATCGCTGCGATGAATCCTTGCCCAAATGGTTGCGACATTAATCAATATGGGCAATGCGAATGTACAAGCGAGCAACTACGACGTTACAGAAATAAAATTTCTGCACCTTTACTTGACCGCATTGACATACAAGTGAGTGTGCCAAAACTATCTAGCCATTTACTCTTCAATGGGGAAGAAAGACAAAATGAAGATTGGTCGCAAATTCAAACACGCATTAATACTGCTCGCGATACTCAAATTTACCGCCAAGAAAAATTAAATGGTCTGTTGACCAGCCAAGAAATCACAAAAATATGTCATTTATCTAAAGAAACACAAACAAACTTCATTAATATGCTCAATAAGCTAGACATTAGTGCTCGCGCGTTTCATCGCATATTAAAAGTCGCACGCACGATTGCTGATTTAGAGCAAAACAAAGACATCACTCAGAGACATATCTCTGAAGCGATGTCTTATCGTCAATTTGATCGCTTATTAAAAGCGTAAGAAAGTGCTGTTGAAAAGCCTATTTAATCAAATGGTCAACGGCTGCTTTAATGGCCTCATCTGACATATCTGCGCGACCACCTTTTGCAGGCATTGCACCAATTCCATTAATAGCATTGGCGTACACAGTATCAATACCTTTCGCAAGACGTGTTTCCCATGCAGCAGCATCACCTGGCTTAGGCGCATTGAGTACACCCGCAGCATGACATGAGGCACACACTTGTTGATACACTTGATCCCCACTTAGATCAGCAGCAGCTACTTGTGCTGCGGCCGCTGGCGCGGTGGCACCTTCAGGAACACTGCCAATATGAACTTCACCAATTGGCTTAACTCGTTCTGCGACTGCTTTTTGTACACGCATATCAGACTCCATTGCGTCTCCTTTGTACAACATATTAGCAATCACAAGAATAATAATTGTAAGCCCTACCAAACCGACTAATACGGCCATAAACATCGTTGTGAATTGTCTATCTTCCAAGTTAACTCCTGATCAATATACTTGCCTAAAAATTTAGCCCGCGATTATAAATCATATATGTCGTTATCACCACGTAGTAAGCACGACAGACACAATTAGTTTTTATCAATTCTCACTGTTTAGTTATCGAACTATGTGAGAAATCTATAAGTAATAGTTCCCCAATGAGGGTTTTGGGTGCCTCTAAGGTCATTTGCTGCCAATTCCCGTCAAATAATCACCGTTTATCAAAAGACATATCGTCCTTATCTAACGTCAAATAGACCCTTTAGTTAATAGAGGTATAGTTAATTTAATCACTAGGATGTGAGCCAGGACAAATCAAAGGTATGCGAGCAAACATACGCAGGAAGACAAAATGTCTCTATTTTAAAATTATTAATGAGACATCAAAACTGTCTGAAGAAAAACATAACGAAAACGCCGATGAGTATGTCATTGATCGATCGAGATCTCGGCCGCTTGCTTCCGCACCAGTTACCCGCAAATCTCGCTAATAGTAGGATTTAAAACCCTCAAAAAGCGATTTCCGTGATTACTCGGCAGTCAGTTTGTTTATCACACCGACCAATTGCTCGTAGCCGCCCGCCTCAGACGCAGATGTTTTAAATTTTCCATCGATAATCACCGCGGGGACTCCTGTGACTTGATACTGACGAATTAATTGTTTCGCGCGATTGATTTTGGTCTCGACTGCAAACGAGGCAAAACTCTCTCTAAATTTTGCTTCATCAATATCATTGGCAGCTAAGAATCTGGCCATGGAATCGAGATCGTGAAGCCCTCGACCTTGCTCATGTATGCCACTAAACAATAACTCATGGCCTTGCTCAAGCTTCCCCATGATTTCTAAGGCGTAGTAAGCGCGTGCATGTTGCTCCCATCGGGCGTTGAATATCGCAGGCACGCGTACAAAATTAATGTCATCCGCTTTTTCTTGCTTCCACTGTTTAATATGTGGCTCAAAATCAAAACAATGAGAGCATCCATACCAGAACAGTTCAACTACTTCATGGCGAGCATCATTTTCAACCAATCTTGGCACGGCTGGTTCTAAACTCGCATAGCCTTGACCACCTTGTGGGTGATTATGACTATCAGCTGCGAATGCAACTGGGTTAATAAAAAGTAAAACGAACAGGCTCGTGATCTTTAATAATTTATCCATCATTCTCTATCCAGTTGAATGCAAATTGTTCAAAAATTGCTATATGATTGATTACACTGCTATTTAGAGCAAGTTCAAAAAAGATAGTTCCCTGCTGTCATTGCTTAGTGCAAGCCCTGAATGTACTGACTTAATGCTTTTATTTCGTTATCCGTGAGACGTTCAGTGACACTGACCATAATAGATGCAGCTGGCAGAATATCTTTTTCTAACGTGGGATCAATGGCTCGATAGGCAACCAGGCGGCTTTCTGTATAAGCGGCGTGTTGACCACTGAGCATTGGGAACTTAGCGGGTGGATTGCCAGACCCATTTGGCCCGTGACAAGCAGCACATGCGGTCACATCTTTATCAATAATACCGCCACGATAAATTGCCTCACCGACTTTAACCAGTTCAGGATCTGCCGCACCAGGTGTCACAGTTTGTGCTGCATAATAGGCTGCTAAGTCGTGCATATCTTGTTCACTTAATGCCGCTGCTTGAGGGGCCATGAGAGCATTTTGACGTGTGCCATCTTTGAACATCTGTAATTGAGTCACTATATAAGCCGCACCTTGTCCGGCTAATTTAGGCCAAGCGGGATTCACGCTATTCCCGTCTGCGCCATGACAAGCGGCACATGGTGCTGATTTCGCTTTCCCTGACTCAGCGTCCCCTGCTGCAAATAATGAATGACTACCGAATACAAATAGTAGAATTAATAATTGGATAGAAATTTTCATGTGACCTTCCCAAAAGTGCATAATCTAAGTTAAACAACCCATGTGTTCCTCGCACCACTTAGTGCGGGCGCTTTGTATACCATAAAACTATAAGGCCTCGCAAAACTAACCCCAAGAATTATGGATTTTAAAAATCAATTAGCAAATACGGCATTCTACACTAGTGCATCATCTCCAGACTCATTACCTCCAGATGAAGGACACGAAGTGGCCTTCGCTGGGCGCTCAAATGCTGGGAAATCCAGCGCAATTAATCGCCTATGTCAGCAAAAAAGTCTAGCGCGTACCTCAAAGACGCCAGGACGTACTCAGTTAATCAATTTTTTTAGTGTCTCTCAAGCAAATAAACTCGCTGATTTACCCGGGTATGGTTATGCAAAAGCGAGTCATAGTAAACAGCGGCAATGGTTAGAATTACTTGAATATTACTTTACTCACCGGCAAGCCTTAAAAGGCACGATTATTGTGATGGATATCCGTCACCCTTTTCAGGATGCTGACCAAAAAATGATCGAATGGTGCATGCATCATCACTGCGGCATTCATATCATACTGAATAAATCCGACAAACTAAGTCGTAATAAAGCTCATATACAGCTACAAACGGCTAAAAATAGACTAGCAAATTATCAATCAGAATCAACCAGTATTCAGCTGTTCTCCGCCGCCACCGGAAATGGACTCGACGAAGCAGTGAGTAAAATATATGGCTGGTTTGGGGAGTGATTAAAATACCCTGAAGCAAGTTGTATTGCTTCAGGGAAATATAACAGGCTTGGAATTGGGGAGACCAAGCCTTCCGCTCAGGGAGGGAAGCGGTTAGTGCATTATTCGCACATGGTAATTAGGACTAGGCTTTCTAAGTTTAGTTCAAAAATTTATTTTAAAAGCTTTTTTGTATATACACGCCATAACTCTCATCTTCAGTCTGGCCTAATTGTGCAGGGCTATTAAAATTGTAGTCACTATTCTCAGTCAGCGCTTTATGTAATGACTCGTTAGTGAATACACCAAATTTTGTTTGTCGTTCTGGCAGTGGTGCAAATTGTATTTCTTCTTGCTCGTTGCCTTGATAGTCGCCTGCAATACCAGAAGATAGATTTACCCATTCTTGTGATGGATTCGTCTGGTCAGCTTCGACACCATGATATAAATTAAGTAATTGTTCGCGTTGCAGATCTAGCGCAAATGCTGAAGTGCTAAATAGCAGTGATGCCCCCACGATAATGATTTTACGTATCATATTTTTATCCTCGTCCTGTTTGAGATTCCCTTCTCAATTCCTAGTCTTGCGCTAGGTAAATGAGCGTTGTCAGGAGAGAATTATAAGAACCAGTTCAACCTCTAGTGCCTAGACAGGATTAATGGTTCTAGTCACACGATCAATGGGCCTCATCCCAATTTGAGCCAGTATTGGCATCTACCACCAAGGGCACACTTAGGTCAGCCGCAGCCACCATACGTGAAACAATATTCTGTTTTGCATCGTCGATAACTCTCTGATCTATCTCAAATACTAATTCATCATGCACCTGCATTATCATTGAAGCTGAATTTTTTGGCTGATTAATCCATGCATCAATACTAATCATTGCGCGCTTAATAATATCAGCCGCACTACCCTGCATAGGTGCATTAATCGCCGTACGCTCTGCGTATTGGCGGCGTTGCGCATTTCTTGAATTAATTTCTGGTAAATACAAACGGCGACCAAAGATTGTTTCAACAAACCCTTGTTCATGAGCAAGCTCTCGCGTTTCATCCATATATTTTTTTACCCCAGGATAACGCTCAAAATATAAGTCGATATATTTTTGTGCTTCGCCTCGATGCACGCCTAGCTGTTTACCCAACCCGAAAGCTGACATGCCATAAATTAATCCAAAGTTAACTGCTTTAGCGGCTCGACGTTGTTCTTTTGTAACCGCGTCAAGCTTTACAGAAAACACTTCAGCGGCCGTTGCACTATGTACATCTTTCTCTTCTTCAAATGCGGACACTAATTTTTTGTCTGTCGACAAATGCGCCATGATGCGCAATTCTATTTGCGAATAATCAGCCGCTAGCAGAACTTTCTTTTTGCCTGGAATAAATGCCTGACGTACTCTTCTTCCCTCTTCTGTCCGTATAGGAATGTTTTGTAAATTAGGGTCTGTCGAAGATAGGCGCCCAGTGGAGGCTACTGCTTGATGGTAAGACGTATGCACACGGCCAGTTTCCTGGCAAATTTGTTGAGGCAATTTATCAACATAGGTTGTTTGTAGTTTCTTTAAGGAACGATACTCGAGGATAAGCTCAGGAAATTCATAGTCACTCGCTAACTCTTGCAATACATCCTCAGCCGTAGAAGGTTGCCCTTTTGGTGTTTTACGAATAACAGGAAGTGCTAACTGCTCAAATAATATTTTCTGTAGTTGCTTAGGCGAGTCCAAATTGAATTCTTCACCCACCACGTCATAAGCTTGCTTTTCAAGCTGGTCAATCTTTATGGATAATTCTTCATTCTGGACACTCAACAACTTTGCATCAATTAACACACCATTACGCTCTAGCCTTGATAATACAGACACCATCGGTATTTCAGTTTCACAATACAACTCAGTTTGCTTATCAAGCTTAGATAATTGTGGCCAGAAAAAATGATGCAGTCTCAAAGACATGTCTGCATCTTCAGCGGCATAGTCCAAAGCAACATCAAGCGAAACTTTATTAAATGTGATTTGTTTCGCTCCTTTCCCCGCGACTTCTTCGAACTTAATGTTTTTATGACCCAGATGTAATTCACATAATGTATCTAGATCATGTCGGCTGCCAGTAGAGTTCACAATATAAGACTCAAGCATGGTGTCATGCTTTATTCCTGCTAATTGAATATTGTAACGTGCTAACACTGATTGATCGTATTTCAGATTGTGGCCGACTTTTGCAATGTCAGGATTCTGTAAAATATCGGTGAGCTGATTTAAGATAAAAGCTAACGACAACTGCCTAGGCGCTTCCTCATAGTCATGCGCTATCGGCAAATATGCGGCTTCTCCTGCTTGAACAGAAAAAGACATTCCCACTAAATTTGCTTCCATATAATCCAAGCTATCCGTTTCTGTATCAAACGCGAATAACTCTGCTGCTTTTATTTTCTTAATCCATGCGGTTAATTGCTGATGTGTGAGAATAAGTTCATAGTTAGTTTCATCTGTGACAACAACCTGACTGGATTGCTTGTCTGATGATTTCTCATCACTCACTTCATTCAGCCACGTATTGAAATTCAATTCAGTATAAATACTTTTTAACGTCGCGTTATCTCTTGACCCAATTTGCAGATCATTAATAGCAAATTCCAGAGTTACATCATTTTTAATTGTCGCTAATTGATATGACATAGGTAATTGATCAAGCGCGGCACGTAATTTCTCACCAATTTTTCCTTTAATTTCATCTGCATGCTCAATGACTCCTTGCATGGTCTCAAACTGTTGCAACCACTTCACCGCCGTTTTAGGACCGACACCAGGCACACCAGGAATGTTATCTACTTTGTCTCCCATCAGTGCTAAATAATCTATGATTTGATTTGGTAGCACACCAAACTTTTCTTCAACAACCAATTCATCCATGCGCACATCATTCATTGTGTTTATTAAACTAATGCGCTCATCAACCAACTGCGCCATATCCTTATCCCCAGTAGAAATAAGCACACGATATTTCTCGGCTGCCGCAGCTTTGGCTAAAGTGCCAATCACATCATCCGCCTCTACATCCGGCACCGATAAAAGTGGGATGCCTAACGCTTCTATTAATTGGTGCAATGGTGCAATTTGCACTTGAAGATCATCAGGCATAGGCGGGCGATTGGCTTTGTAATCTTTATACATTTTGTGGCGAAATGTTTTCCCCTTTGCATCAAAAATAACCGCCACATTTTGCGGCTGTTCTTCTTCAATTAACTTGCGGACCATACGTACCACACCATACACGGCACCTGTCGGCGTCCCTTCATGATTAGTCAAAGGGGGAAGTCCATGAAATGCACGATACAAGTAAGAGGAACCGTCAACCAAAAGTAATAAGGGATCTTTTTTCATTGTTGTAAATTAATTTTCATCATCGTAAATGGGCAGTGTTTAACGTTATCATGTACACTCGCGCAAGGGAAAATTTGAGTATCAAAGCATGGATAATAAAATACAAAAACAAGCACTCACTGGGCCTGGCAGCTCAAGCTTACTATCACGTGAAAGCTGGAAAATATTCCAGATAATTGCCGAATTTGTTGAGGGCTTTGAACGCCTATCTAAAATCGCACCTTCCGTGAGCATATTTGGTTCCGCACGAACCCCAACTGATCATGCTTTTTACAAACTCACTGAGACAATCGCACGCGAATTATCTGATGCAGGCTTTACTGTTGTAAGTGGTGGCGGCCCAGGCATTATGGAAGCTGCAAATAAAGGAGCTTTTGCAGGCAAATCTCCAAGCGTTGGCTTAAACATCATGCTTCCCAATGAACAGTCAGGCAATCCATTCCAAGATATTTCTTTAAACTTTAGACATTTCTTTTCTCGCAAAGTCATGTTTGTAAAATATGCTTCTGCTTATGTTGTTCTTCCCGGCGGCTTTGGCACTCTTGATGAGCTTGCGGAAATTCTGACACTCGTACAAACAGGTAAATCTCGAAAAATCCCTATTATTTTAGTTCAATCAGATTTTTGGGAAGGCTTACTAGACTGGTTTAAAGAGTCATTACTCAAGAATGGAACTATTTCTGCTGAAGACTTAGATTTAATGCAAGTGATTGATGACCCCTCTGATGTTGTCACTGCCATATTTGATTATTATGAAGGCAGAACATTTGAGCCTTCCTCAGAAGAACAAGAAAAACTTTTAGAGTTATAGCCTTAAATTATTAGATGCTCAGCAAACACTGATATCAATGTAATGTGATGCTAGAAAAAACCCAATCACTGATTAATCTCATTAACGAATGGGTTGGGCGCAGTGTTGCCTGGCTTGTAGTATTGATGGTGCTGATTACATTTTTCAATGTCGTTATGCGCTATGGTTTTAACTTTGGTCTAATTGCTATCCAGGAAAGCGTTATTTATCTTCATAGCTTCGTGTTTATGCTTGCGATTGCATACACATACAAACATAACGAGCATGTCAGAGTTGATATTTTTTATTCAAAATACTCTGACACACAAAAAGCCTGGACTGACCTTATCGGTACTTTGTGCTTATTATTTCCATTTTGCATTTACCTAATCACATCCAGCTGGGAATATGCGGCAAACTCTTGGATGCTTCTAGAGGGATCGCGTGAAGCAGGAGGACTCCCTTTAGTATTCATTTTAAAAACTTTAGTTCCCTTAATGCCAACGCTACTTCTTCTACAAGGCATATCTACCGCATGCAACAGTCTAATTACTCTTCGCGCTAATAAAGAAATGTAATGGAAATTATCGCTTTTATTATGTTCCTTGTTGTCATTGCCGTTCTAATGACAGGTTATCCCGTGGCATTTACTTTAGCTGGCGTTTCACTTGCTTTCGCATTTCTTGGCAATTTTACGGGAGGCTTTGATTCGTCATTAATGCAAGCATTACCTAGCCGCATCTTTGGCATTATGAATAATGAAACTCTAATTGCCGTGCCGTTATTCGTATTCATGGGCGTTACCTTAGAGCGCTCAAAAATTGCTGAGAATCTACTCGACACAATGTCGCAATTATTCGGCGCTATGCGTGGTGGCTTAGGCTACTCAGTTGTCATTGTTGGCATGTTGCTTGCGGCAAGCACTGGCATTGTAGGTGCCACCGTTGTCACCATGGGCTTGTTATCATTGCCGACCATGTTGAAAAGAAATTATGACCCAGCTCTTTCGAGCGGAATCATATGCGCGTCAGGAACACTCGGACAAATTATTCCACCGTCGATAATCTTAGTCTTGCTAGGCGATGTAATTTCATCTGCTTACCAGCAAGCACAACTAGACCAAGGTATATTCTCACCCGAAACGGTGACAGTGAGTGATTTGTTTGCTGGTGCGATTGTACCTGGAGTCATGTTAGTGACTTTCTACATTTTATATTTGGCTTATATTGCACTAACAAAACCATCGCTGATGCCTGCGGATACACAGCTTAACATTCAAACTGGTTTATTCTCTAAGTGTGTTAGCGCGCTGTTTCCACCTATTGCACTAATCGTAGCGGTACTTGGCTCAATTATTGGCGGTATCGCCACACCCACTGAAGCTGCCTCAGTTGGCGCGGTAGGCGCGTTATTACTCGCCTCATTTAACAGGCAATTAAACTTAGCATGCATGCAACACATTATTCGCAGTAGCGTACGCGTGACATGCATGGTATTCGCTATTTTTATTGGCGCTTCAATATTCTCTTTAGTGTTTAGAGGCTATGGAGGTGATGATGCCATTCACGCATTTCTAACCCAACTTCCTGGTGGTGTGTTTGGTGCAGTGGCCACTGTTATGTTAGTCATGTTCTTGCTTGGGTTTGTATTAGACTTTATAGAGATCACGTTTGTAGTCGTGCCAATTGTAGGACCCATATTATTAATCATGGGCGTGGATCCAGTATGGTTAGGCATTATGATTGCAATAAATTTACAAACATCATTCTTAACGCCTCCATTTGGATTCGCGTTATTTTATTTAAGAGGGGTAGCGTCGAAAGTTGTAACAACTCGACAAATTTACAAAGGCGTGTTGCCCTTTATTGTTATTCAAATACTGGTGCTTGGGTGTCTCGCCAAGTGGCCAGAGTTAGCCACTTGGTTACCTGAGAAACTAGATTCGTGAATATTAGTAAGAAGAAATTTTTGGTACTAGCTGGAAATAACCAACAATGACTAATATTAAGTAAGCTAGACCAATTGCAAAAGTGAAGCCTTTTTTGGCTGCGGTACCTTCACTTGTAGCACGCAATGGACCAGACATAATGACTAGTGCAATGATTGCGCTGACAAAAAAGAATCCTTGGGTGCCGTACTCTTTTGCATCCCACATTACTTTCCATTTGGTATAAAGATCGTCCATTGTTCCTCCCGTGTTATGGCAGTCTATTATCGTTATTATAAATTTTG
>JBGCFN010000058.1:0-3913 GCA_045106935.1 Gammaproteobacteria bacterium
GCTTAAGAAGTGGTTGATTTCAGTAAAAACTTTGACGAAACTTAAGTCAATCTATACACTTGGCCGCCGAATGAGCAACGATCTACCTTTGCGTTTTGACCCCGTATTATTTGCCAATCGAGGGCGTCAATTCGCTGGAAAAATTCCCGCTAAGGATATGCCGAGAATCATGGAATTGGCACCTCACTCTGACGGGGAGTTTGACGTAACGATGGTCTTTTCCATGTCGTCACTTAAATTTCCAATGGTCAAAGGTACTATTGAAGGCGAGGTCGTGCAAACATGCCAACGGTGCATGGGAGATACGGGAGTTTCAATTAGCAGCCAGTTTCAGTTGCTATTGATCACACCAGACTCATTAGAATTGGCAAGTGAAGAAGGCCATGAAATCTTCGAATACTCAGGGCAGGATATTACCACTGCCAATTTGATCGAAGACGAAATAATACTGTCTATACCGATTGTTGCGAAACATGACGAGATAGACAATTGCGATTCCACAGTGAAACAGTGGATGCATGAATTTGATGAAGTGCCAACGGATGAAAAAGATAATCCGTTTGCCAAGCTAAAAGACTTAAAACTTTAAAGATAGATCGGAGATCACCAATGGCAGTACAACAGAATCGGAAAACACCATCGAAAAGAGGCATGCGCCGTGCACATGATGCATTAAAGTCTGAGACTCTTTCTATCGAGCCTACTACGGGTGAAACTCATCGTAGACATCATATTAGTCCTGATGGTTTCTACCGTGGACGCCAAGTCATTAAGCAAGACGAAGTAGACGAAGACGAAGAGTAATTCGTCTGCCGAACTGCTTTAAACTCAAGTGTTAATTAATTCTAACGCAACACTCTCATAGTGTTGCGTTACTTATTTCTATTGTCATGAGTAATACAATTTCACTAGATGCAATGGGAGGGGATTTTGGTCCCGCCGTGGTGGTGCCTGCGGCACTCAGTGCATTGAATAAACATGATGATCTGAATCTTATATTAGTCGGTGATCAAACACAGATTGAAGCTGAATTAGAGAAAGCCTCAAGTAACCAATCTGATCGACTTCAAATTCACCACGCCAGTCAAATCGTAGAAATGAATGAGCCGCCTGCGCAAGCATTACGCTCAAAGAAAGATTCATCGATGCGTGTTGCAATTAACTTGGTCAAAGATGATCAAGCACAAGCCTGCGTGAGTGCAGGGAACACAGGTGCCTTAATGGCAACCGCAAGATATGTGCTGCATACCTTAGCGGGCATAGATCGTCCTGCCATTAATACAACTTTACCTGCTATGAGTGGTCATACTCATATGTTAGATCTAGGCGCGAATGTGGATTGTAAAGCTGAAAACTTATTTCAGTTTGCTGTCATGGGGTCAGTGTTGGCCAGTGCCGTGGATGACATCGCGTCGCCAAGAGTGGGCTTGCTTAATGTGGGGTCTGAAGCCATCAAAGGTAATGACCAAGTTAAAGAAGCGAATGTGTTATTAGAAAATAGCGCATTAAATTATATTGGCTATGTTGAAGGTGACGATATCTTTTGTGGTGAGGTAGATGTCATTGCTTGTGATGGGTTTGTTGGCAATGTATCTCTCAAGACCAGTGAAGGGGTGGCTAAGCTTATTTCCAGTTATGCCAGAAAATCATTCACAAAAAACTTATTTACTAAATTCATTGCGCTATTAGCAACACCTGTATTGAATGAATTTAAGCACTCTATCGATCCAAGGCGTTATAATGGTGCATCACTGCTAGGTCTGAAGGGCATTGTGATAAAAAGCCACGGGGGTGCAGACGCATTCTCGTTTGAGCATGCAATATCAATCGCTTATATAGAAGCAAAGAAAGGTGTGCCGACGTTAATCGATAAACAACTAGAAAACTATTTGGCTTAATACGACATGACATATTCGAGAATTACAGGAACAGGCAGTTACTTACCTGAAAAGATACTCACCAACGCTGACTTAGAAGCCATGGTTGAGACGTCAGACGAATGGATTCGTGATCGTACTGGCATTCGAGAGCGTCATATTGCAGCCGAAGGTGAAACTACGTCTGACTTAGGTGTAATTGCTGCGCGCCGCGCAATGGATATGGCGGGCAAAAAGAATTCTGATATTGATTTAATTATTGTCGCGACCACCACTGCAGATAAAGTATTTCCAAGTACGGCATGTTTAATTCAAAAACGATTAGAGATACATGGTTGTCCTGCATTTGATGTGCAAGCTGTCTGCACAGGATTCGTTTACGCATTGGCCATTGCCGATAACTTTATTAAAGCCGGCACTGTAAAAACAGCGTTGGTGATTGGTGCGGAAACTTTTTCAAGAATTGTTGATTGGACAGACCGTGATACATGCGTGTTATTTGGTGATGGCGGCGGGGCTGTCATATTAGAAGCCAGTGATGAGCCAGGAATCTTATCGACGCATCTACATGCCGATGGCAGTTACGAACACTTATTAACAGTGCCGTGTGGAATATCAGAAGGCTATGACTTATTGAAAAAAGGTGAAGCCTACGTTTATATGAAAGGCAACGAAGTATTCAAGATGGCAGTCAACACCTTGGGTAAAATTGCCGATGAGACATTAGCCGCAAATAATTTTGAAAAATCACAAATTGATTGGTTAGTGCCCCATCAAGCCAATACTCGAATCATTCAAGCCACGGCAAAAAAATTAAAACTTCCCATGGAAAAGGTAGTAGTGACTGTTCAAGATCATGGCAATACATCAGCAGCCTCAATTCCATTAGCGTTAGACACAGCGGTACGAGATGGAAGAATTAAGAAAGGTGAGTCGATTATCTTGGAAGCATTTGGTGGCGGCTTTACTTGGGGTTCTGCATTACTCAAGTTTTAATGCGTCGTTATTCTGATGGCGACTAAAAAATTTTCAACACGATGCAAAGACTGCGAACGCCTTGCAGATTTTCTAGCGGAATCGAAACAAAAATTCCCTGACTACTTTTGTAAACCGGTGCCGCCGTTTGGTGATGAAAAGGCCAAACTATTAATTGTAGGCTTAGCGCCAGGGTTACATGGGGCGAATGCCACGGGGCGGCCATTTACCGGAGACTATGCCGGTATTCTGTTATACAACACGTTACATAAATTTGGTTTTTCCAGCGCGCCAGAATCTAAGCATGTTAAAGATGGTTTGAAGTTGATAGATGCGCGAATTACCAATGCTGTGAAATGTGTGCCTCCCCAAAACAAACCAACACCCGCTGAAATAAAAACCTGTAATCAGTATATTCAACAAGAATTACTCAGCTTATCTTCAGATAATATTGTCTTGGCACTAGGGCGTATTGCTCATGAAACAACACTCCGCTCTTTAGGGTTGCGCTTAAAAGATTATCCCTTTGGTCATGGGGCGGTGCATGAATTGCCTGATCAGTTTATTTTGGTCGATTCTTATCATTGTAGTCGCTATAACACCTCAACAAAGCGCCTGACAGTAGATCAATTTGAAGCAGTATTCGCTAAAATCAGAGACCTGATTGACTCTTAGCAATTTCATCACTTTAAAATGTCTGACGCTCCTTCCCAATTTGATGATAAAGCGTTCCTGAAAACGCTAACTCATCAGCCCGGTGTATATCGCATGTTGAATAGTGACGGCACTATTCTGTATGTGGGGAAAGCAAAAAATCTTAAAAAGCGTGTTTCGTCTTATTTTAATCGCAGTAATATCAGTGCACGCATCAAACAGATGGTGCAACAAGTTGCGAGCATGGAAGTGGCGGTGACTAATACAGAAGCGGAAGCGCTGTTATTAGAAAATAACTTAATAAAAGAACACCGACCTAAATATAATATTTTATTACGTGATGATAAAAGTTATCCCTACATATTATTGTCTCAGCAAGAATTTCCTAGCTTAAGTTTTTATCGAGG
>JBGCFN010000059.1:0-7036 GCA_045106935.1 Gammaproteobacteria bacterium
ATCACCGCATTACTTTCTGCCTTGACTGCAAAACTACGCATCGCCGCCCATGGTCTTAATGTATTAATAAACTTACGCTCCATGCCTAAGCCACTTAAAACATCTTCAATTTCTTGGTAAGTTTCTTTGCCGACTAAGGCTTCTAAGGTTTCACCTTTGGGTAATACCATGTCGTGCTTAATTAACTGCCCACCTTGATACGGGTTCCAATAGTGGTCACTCGGAAAGGCTTCCATAGCAAAACTGTTGGAATCATCGAGCACTTTATTAACTTTCTCATGCAACACCCCAATGCGCTCATCATTCATGTGCAATGTGCCGAAGATGTGGCCAATATATTCCCCATCTTTTTCAATCTTCCAGAATAATCCTTCTTCAAATGTAGCCGCTTTCTCTTTAGCCGACACCCAGGCCGTCATCGCCAAGGCAATAACTAATGCAACTGCGAGATAAATTTTGATTTTCATTTACTTCTCCAGAGTACTTTTTTATTTATACGAAATAGACATCAATCTCATAAACTAATTCAAAAAAAAGCCACTTCATATCAATGAAGCAGCTTTAATTTAACAAACAACTATCTAATGTCGGCTATGCAAGTCTAGAGCTTCCTAAGAATCGTCGGCACTTGCGCATAAGCCGGTGATATTGCTTCGTGAGGGCATGCATCTATGCAGGCATAGCATCGAATACATTCCGTCTCATCAATGAATAAAGAATTGTAGTAGAGACCAGAGGTATGCCCTGGATTGACTCGCTCAAATGAGGTGACTTCCCCGCCACTCACCTTGAAGTTAGTCGCTTCTACAATGCAATCCTTAGTGGGTTTAGCCATCAAGCATTCATCACATAACACACACTTTTCATTATCGATGACAGGCGCGGGTGAGCGCGCATCTTCAAATTTATCAAAGTAGATGTCGTCACTAGACAGTCCAGCTTCTTCTAATACCTTCACACCATGATCAATCATTGGTGGTGGGCCACAGAAAAACGCCTTAATGTTTTCCGCATTCACAACGCCCTTATCAAGGTATTCCTCTTGAAAATGCTGGGTGACAAACCCTCTTGGACCATCCCAGTCACTATCTTCGGGTTCTTCTGACAATACCGGAATAAATTTAAACGATTTTCCACCAGGCCAGCTTTCTGTAAATGCTTTTAGCTCGTCTAACAAGTACAAATCTTTTTGTGTTCGCGCACCATAGAAAAAGTAAAAATCACGCGCAATGTCTTGAACCTTCACTTGTTCTGCAATGGCATTAATTGCACTCATGCCTGAACCGCCAGCAATACCGACGATAGGTTTCATTGATTCATCTATTCCAAACTTACCCATCGGCCCTGAAATGATGACTTTTTCACCTTCGCGGTTTTTTTCTGCTAACCAACCAGAAAACTCGCCTCCTGGGACTAAACGAATAAAGAATGAATACTCATTCGGCTTTTCCATTTCAGGTGTTCTAGCAAATGAGTAAGAGCGTGGCTTTTGCATGCCCTCAACTTTAATCGTTCCATACTGACCAGCACGCGCTGACAATTTATGTGAACCTTCAGGACAAGTAATCACTACCTCATACGTGTCATGCGTTAAGTTACTAAATTTAGTAATGACACCTTCATTGCTGTAAACCCGCAGTGTTTGAATATCCGGATTAGGTTCCGGCAGTGTTCTAATATGAAAATCAAACGGGTCGTTAAATGTATCAAGCTTCGCCATTATTTAAATACTCCTGGATGAATTTTTTCGGCTTGTTTTAAGATCTCTGCATCACTTGCATCAACATCTTGATTGCGTGGATCTTCCCGCCATTTTTTAATATACCCATCTTTACCACCCCACTCTTCTAGCAAGGCTTGCTTACGCATTTTCTCATCGGCCTTTTCTACTTCGACTAAACAAGAGTAAAAAGTTGGACTGTTACCAAAGTCAGTTAACATTTCTGAGTTCAAGGCATTAATGTTTACGCCACCCGGTGTATTACTTCCTTTGAATTGCTTTTGCGTAGAACACATACCTGACAGCATGCCTTCAATGATGACAGCATAAGCATAGGTCTCACCACGATCGTTATACAAACGACATAGATCACCATCTTGCAGTTTACGTTTAGCTGCTTCTGCTGGGCTTAACTCAACTGTGGGTCGTGACATCATGGCTTGTAGACGTGGCACTGACTGGAATGAATCACCAATAAAGTAATGCGAGGCACTACTTAATACCTGTAGTGGATACTTGTCTCGCTTAGGATCTTCTTGGCCTTCAATTTCAGGCACATAAGTTGGCAATGGATCCACACCTTCTTCTTTAAGTGCTTCACTGTAGATTTCAATCTTGCCACTTGGTGTTGGCCATCCATTCTTTTGGAAGTTTCTACGTTCAGACTCAGTGTTAGCTCGCGCCCATCCATTCTTCTTAAGCTCATCAAAGGTAATGCCTTCCATTAAAGGATTCACATCATCTTTAACTAAGATGTCACGAATGATCTCTTCATCTGTTTGTGTAAATGCGTTATCTGTATCTTTGTCATAACCCATTTTCTTCGCCAACATGCGGAATAATTCTGAGTTACGTACACTCTCGCCTAGCGGTTCAATAATTGGCTCGTTCATGACGTAATACCAGTTACCGTAAGTCGCTACTAAATCTTGGCGCTCTAATTGTGTATCTGCAGGCAATACGATATCTGCATATTCACATGTGTCTGTCCAGAATGTTTCATGAACCGCGACAAACAAATCATCACGCATCATGCCATTACGCACACCATTCGTGTTCGGTGCACAGTTTGCTGGATCTGAGTTATATACAAATAATGATTTAATTGGCGGGTCAAGTTGCTCACCGTCATAACCAATATTGTCATCTAATGCACGACCAATCTGTACCATACTGACTTGTCGCTTAGACGCTCGATCACCGAGGTCTGGGCGATGTAGTGCTTCCATATCATGACGCAACCACATTTCTTCTAAGTTACCGAAGCTAGCACCACCACAGCGGTGTCTCCAAGAACCTGTGATGCAAGGCAAGATTAAAATGGTACGGCACATTTGACCTGCATTTTGGTGTCGGTTTAGGCCGTAATTAGCACGAATAACTGCAATGTTTGCAGACGCATATTCGGTTGCTAACTTTTCGATGTCTGCTGCAGCAACACCTGTGATTTTTTCAACTTTATCTAGTGGATAGTCGGGTAGCTTAGTTTCTAGCAATGCTTCCCAACCAACTGTTTGTTCTTTCAAGAACTCAATGTCGTGCAAGCCTTTATCTACAATGACTTTCATCATGCCCAATGCTAATGCAGCATCAGTGCCTGGCTTCGGTTGAATGTGCCAGTCAGCCATCATGGTGGTACGCGTTTGGCGAGGATCAATCACTACTAATTTAGCCCCACGCTGCTTCGCTTCACGAATAAATGGAATCGCGTGAACACCGGTACTGACTAAATTTGCCCCCCAAAGAATGATGTAATCTGCTTCTTGAGCGGCTTCGTGAATAGACGTGTTTGCGTGTGCCATCCCGTAGGTATGTAATCCCGCCCACATGGCTGCATAAATACAAATTGATTGTTCTAGTCTCGCTGCTTCCATTTTGTTCCAGAAGCGAGTATCCATTGTCCAATAACCGACCATGCCCATGGTGCCTGAATATGAATATGGCTGAACCGCTTCAGTGCCATATTGATCGATGGTCTCTTTGAAATTATTAGTGATAGTTTCTAAGGCTTCATCCCAACTAATTCGCTCAAATTTTGCGCCAGGCCCTTTAGGTCCTACACGCTTATGCGGATACATCACACGATTATCGTTATAAACGAAATCTAGGTAATGATTGACTTTGTTACATAGGTATCCCCGTGTAATCGGGTGAGTTGGGTCACCTTGTACGCGTACTGCTTTCCCTGTGGAATCGTCTCGTGTCACCAACATGGAGCATGAATCGGGGCAATCATGCGGGCAAAATGAATGGTGAACTGAAAAGCCCTCTGGGACTTTAATACGATCTTTGACTTCCGTAATTTTAATACTGTCTGTCATGCTAATGACCTCCTCTACGCTTGAATCTGACGCTTATTATTGTGTTTATTTGTACTGATAACTCGTTGCTACCAACATACTACAAGCCCATTTTTAGAACAACTTAAGCTGCTGATTTTGGACAAATGTAAGGCAAAATATCGGTCCAATTAGCCATATTTACCATAGGGGTATCTGTTCGTCTTCGAGAGACTCGGAATCCAGCACTAAATTTGAAATGGAGATGCCTAATAATCGTACTGGTAGGTTCTTTACCACCGCACTCTCAAGCAAGGCGGGAATAACACGCATGATCGATGATGCGTCTCGAAACCCTGCTTTACTCGAGTGACTACGAGTGACTTGAGTAAAGTCAGAAAATTTCACTTTGATCGTGACGGTTTTACCCGACCCGGCAAATTTCTTTATTTGTTTTTCCAACTCAATGCTCTGAGTTTCAAACACTTTCAACATGTCATCTTGAAAGTGAAGATCAACTTCAAAGGTATCTTCTGTACCAATCGATTTACGTAAGCGATCTGCCTCGACGGCACGAGTATCGATGCCGCGTGAGGCGTTGTAATAGTATTGCGCTGATTTACCAAAAATCGGTTGTAATGCCTCTAATTCCCACGTGGCTAAATCGGCACCAGTATAAATGCCAAGCCCCTGCATTTTTTCTTCCGTGGCAGGCCCCACGCCAAAAAATTCACGAATCGCTAGTTTTTTTACAAAGGCGGGCCCTTCTTTAGATGAAATATAAAACAATCCATCAGGCTTACCACGGTCTGAGGCGATCTTAGCTAAAAATTTGTTATATGAGATCCCTGCCGAGGCGATTAACTGTGTCTCTCGCTTAATTCGCTGACGAATATCTTTGGCAATTAATACGCTAGAACCAGCACGTGCTATCTCTTTACTGACATCAAGAAACGCCTCGTCTAATGCAAGGGGTTCAATAATATCTGTGTATTTTCTTAAAATATCCTGAATTTGGGTGGAAACTTCGCGATATATCTGAAATCTTGGTCGAATGAATATAGCTTGCGGACATTTCCTTTTGGCCGTCGCACATGCCATTGCCGAATGTATGCCAAATTGACGTGCTTCATAACTACAGGTGGCAACCACCCCTCGGTGATCCGGATCACCGCCCACCACCACCGGTTTACCGCGGTACTCAGGGAAATCACGCTGTTCGACCGATGCATAAAAAGCATCCATATCTATATGGATAATACTGCGATCAGACATTTAGATTAATAACACGACCCAAGATGTAGACTAAACCCGGTACATCATGTAAATCATTCACCAGGATTAATTCGTTAACTATTACGCTTAGCTCACAAAGTTGACCGATCTCGTTGACCCGCACTGCGGTAATCCGTAGCATTTAACCCATAGAATTAAATCACATGAATAATTACGATCACTTTGATCACCCATTACTTTCGGAGACACCATAATGAGCAGTTCAAATTCAAATCTACCAGTAATCATATTGGTAGTCATAGCAATTTTAGTGTTAGGCGGGTTTTATTATGCAGATCGTTCATCTAATACGACTGATGTTGCTGCGATTACCGACACTGCTGATACAGAAGGCATGATCAAATCTAAAAAGAAATATGAAACTGATAAATCTGTGTACTCACATACTGGCCACACAGGCTCAGTAGAAAGTTACCTTTCAAAATATAGTGATGGTGCACCTAAGCCATCTAAGTCTGTAAAAGAGCATTCAGGTTATAGTGGAAGCGCCAATGAGTATGTGTCTAAACATACGGGTGATGAAATTGCGATGCTGAAATCTAATGCTAATCATCATTCTGGTTTCAGTGGCTCGATGAAAGATTATGCGGCAGGTAAATTCAGTACTCGTAGTAGCAATCACTCATCATCTTCAAGCAAACCGACAAGTAAACCGGCAGCAAAAACTAAAAGCTCAGGCACTAATACTAAATCTCACTCTGGCTATGATGGTTCAGTTAGCGATTATTTAGATAAGTACAAATAAATTTTTCACGCATTAATTCACTGGCAATTTGGCACGTAATTCACCTCGATCAAACCACCAATTATTGCCAACAATTGCATCAATCATTTTACCTAGACGAGAAAACATCTCGTCTAGGTTATTAAGTTCTAACATTTCAATCCAAATTTCTATTGATTCTTCGTCTTCAATACCACGATGCCGTTTTGCGACGACAGCAATTAACTGCTTAGCTAAAAACATTAAACTTTCTTTTTCTTCATCTTCACTACGCAGCTCTGCAATATATAAAGCAGCCACACTCGCCACTGCTGCACCATCAGAGTTGTCTGGTGTTTCATCAATAATGTAAGACAACATATCTACTGTTAATGCAGGTTCCACAGGGTAGGTTACTGCCAACCAACACGCGTGACCAAGTGCTGCAATAGAGTCATCTTGTTCGGCTAAATAAAGTAATTCACAGGCTTCTACCGCCTGTTGGAAACATTCATTTTCGATAAACGTTTTTACTAATGGTCTAGCTTCTTGCCAACACGTTAGATGTTCGCCTAAGCCCAATTGAGCTCTAGCGATATCTAACTTTACTTTGGCTACCTCTAATAAATCTGCCTTGTCGCCCAACTCAACAAGCTTCTGCATATGTTGTTGCATTTCTTTTTCAAAAAATACACGTGCGTCACCAAGGTCTTGGCCACTCAATGTTTCAGACATGGCCTTAGATAGAATTTCTCTACTCATATAAATACAACTTTTTAATAAAAGGTTTGCGAAGATTGTTTAAGACTAAGATGCCGGTCACGCAACAATGCCGTGTACATACAATTTAGCTATCAGCTATTATATGGGGATTCATCGAACAAAAAAAAAGCCCCCAAATGGGGGCTTTTTCATATCAACATGGTGATTGATTAAGCGTAACCAGCAACCTGATTAATCTTGGCAGCGACTTTGCGCTCACCTTCTGACGCCATCTCATCATCCCACTTGTCCATCTGCTCTTTCATGTACTTATGC
>JBGCFN010000006.1:0-46558 GCA_045106935.1 Gammaproteobacteria bacterium
TGATCGTGAGTTATTACGCCACTCTGAAACAGGTAGCCTTCATACATTCTTGCCTATATTACGTTATTCGCGTACTGCTGAAGACTCAATGGCAATTAATAAAATAAAGAATGGTGCAATTATCATTGCAGGTAGTGGCATGTGTAACGGTGGACGTATCCGCCATCACTTTAAACATAATCTTTGGAAAGATAATTCGCATGTCATCATCGTTGGTTTTCAAGTCATGGGGACTCCTGGTCGAGCGCTTGTAGATGGAGCTAAAACTTTTAAATTTGACAATGAAGAGATTTCTATTAATGCGAAAATTCATACTCTTGGTGGGTTTTCCGCCCATGCTGATCAATCACAGCTTCTAAAATGGGCAAATTATTTTAATACTCCTCGCCCAAAGTTATTTTTAATTCATGGTGAAACTCATGCAAAAAATACATTGCATGATTGTTTTAAAAAAAATAATTGGGACGTAAATATCCCTCATTACGGTGGAAGTATTTCATTTTGAATGATTTGGGATGGAAATCGATGGTGTACATAGTGAATTCGTATTTTTATGATTCAAAGATTCAAATTGACGTAGAAAATGAGTTCCCTGATGTTTCCCTGTTAATGAAAAGTCAGATTCGACTTAACTTTATCTAAGTGTATGGAAATTCGTTATAATTTCTGAGAAGTGTGGTTTTGCTGGAGCTAAATTATAAGGTTTCCCTGTAAATTGGCTGTTTAACAGGGAAGTTATACTTATATATAGGAGAGTATGGTTCGCTGCAGACTCCTACCACCGCCACCTAGTCTTGTCTCTGTGCAGAGATACTAAATTTCATCGCAAAAGCGCCTATTTCAGCAGAGTTTGCGCGATTCATAATTCGCTAAGCAGACCGAATAATTCATTTACACGGGGGAAGGTTACTTCAGGTATTTTTATCACTAAATCAGATATTACTACGAAAATTTTAGATCTTTATCTAAAAGAAGATGTTGTGATCAACTTTGCCTATAGTCAGAGAAAAGAAGAAATATAATCTTTGAGATGATTGAATTAGATGTAGTCTTTAGCATTAATGCAAAAAATTTATAGGTAAAATAAAACCAAACAATTGGTTAGTATGATTTATTTAATGTTTGTGTGCATATCGAATTAGTAACATAAGCGGGAATTGGGAGCTGAGTCAGTCTGCGACATAGCGATTGCCAATTAAATAAACTATGTGAATGACAAGTAAGAGAACACCCTATGGAGCGATTATATTCAATAACAGGACTGTGATTGCACTGGATTTTTCGTCAAACTATAAATTCTTCATGCACAGTTCAATTTTAGAATAAGAATACTTAGTGTCAGGTTAAAATGTCACTGCTTTCAAAGCCTTAGTTAGATTGTCTATAGTCTCTCCTAGTCATTGAGAATGAAAACAAATCATTCTTGTGATTTGTAGTATTAATATTTGAAGAAATTTGCCGATAAGCAGTTGTGCCAGAAATATTATTGCTTTTTAAATGTCTGGTATTCAATCTTGAAATACTGGTAGATAACATATGGAAAAAGATAGTAATTGCCCTATGATTGTGCGAAATGTAAGTGCGGATGGATTCTTTCGAGTCAATGAAGCCTTTCGCAAAAAAGTAGGTGTCAGTGACGATGAATTGTCTGGGAAGTCATTTCTTGACTGGATTGACCCTGCTGACCACGCGACAGTGAGTGTAATAATAAATAAAGGTGAAGGAAGTTGTCGTGCTAATCATCTGATGCAATGTGGTGATCATTTCCCACTAATCATACAAGCGACTAAACATGACCAGAGTGTTTTTGTGCTTGGTCGTTGTGCCGAGACTGGAGCTAATTTAATAGCCACGGAAGATGTGGTCGACGAGAATACAGTCAGTGGGACTCTCCACATAATCGCGAAAATAATTGAGGAACAGCTACCTGATTATAAGTGTTCCATTCTGTTAGTTGCTGATGGCCACTTTGTCAGAGGAGCAGGACCAAGCCTTCCGGAGGATTACAATTCTGCAGTTGATGGATACGCGATTGGACCAACAGTAGGGGCTTGTGGTACTGCAATCTATTGGAATGTTCCGGTAATAGTAGAGGACATACAATCGGACCCACTTTGGACTGACTTAGCCGAGCTTGCTAAGGGAGCGGGTGTGGCAGCCTGCTGGTCTCATCCCTTCACTAGCAGTAGCGGCAAAGTCCTAGGTGCATTAGCACTATACTCATCTGTACCTCAGGCGCCAACAGCAGAACAGTTGCGACTATTGCAAGCAGCAACCCGCATGACAGGTCTCGCTGTTGAACGTGGGCGCGCAGAAGAAGCGCTCATAGAAAAACGGAAACGTGAATTAGAGTTAGAAGATCAATTGCTGCAAGCAGCAAAAATGGAAGCAATTGGTGTTCTTGCTGGAGGCATTGCTCATGACTTTAATAATATACTTGCGACTATTCTTGGGAATGCTGAGTTGGCTCTCGAGCTTGCACCTCCAGATCATGAGACAAAAATAATGCTGGGAGAAATCATAGAAGCCAGCCAACGAGCTGGTAATTTTTGTCAGCAATTGCTCGCATATTCAGGTAAAGGAAAAGTCAGCTCAACGAAATTTGAACTAGGGGAATTGCTTCCTCAAATAAGTAGCTTGGTAAAAGCAGCGTTATCAAAAAAAGTAAAATTAGTATATGCGCTACATGTTAATCCAATCTTTATTGAAGGGGATGAGAACCAAATACTTCAAGTGGTGATGAACTTAGTCATCAATGCTGCAGACGCGTTTGGAAACAATGAGGGTCAAATAGAAGTAGCTACGAAACTTGCATACTATGACATAGGTGCATTGAATAAGATTGCTCCTCAGGAGGAATTATCTGAAGGAGAGTATGTTCAATTGACAGTGAAAGATAATGGATGCGGTATCGATGAATTAAATTTAGACCGAATTTTCGATCCATTCTTTACAACAAAAGCAACAGGCCGTGGTCTCGGATTGGCTGCAGTTAAGGGTATTGTGATTGCGCATGGTGGAACAATTCAAATCAAAAGCAAAGTAGGGCAAGGGACTACTTTCACTGTGCTACTTCCAGTAATTAGCAATTATGAAAATAAAGAGTCTGTATCCGATTCAGTTGTTTTAAGTAACAGACGAGAAATTAAACGTGTCTTTGTTGTCGATGATGATAAGAATCTCCGAAGCATAGTGTGTCGGTGGCTCAAGCATAATGGATTTGACGTTATTGAGGCCACAGATGGACAAGAGGCAATAGATATATTTTGCCAAAACCCCGAGTCTATTGATTGCATTCTTCTTGATCTAAGTATGCCAAAGCTTAGCGGTGATGAAGTTTATCGGAAGATCAAAGCTGTGAAAGAAGATGTACCAATTATACTAATGAGCGGCTATGCTGAGCAGGAAATTCTTAATCAATTTAGTGGGTTTGAAGATGTGAAAATATTACATAAACCAGTTCCGGCATCAGATATTGTTACAGCAATACGTGACGCAATCGCTGAACATGAACTCTTGGAAGGTATCGATTGATACAACATTTGCTGCTACGTGCTAACTGACATGATTTGGAACTGAAGGAAATATGACAAAAAACGAATTCGTCGTGCACAACTGTTTAAACAAAATATTTTTATTTATATTCATTCAAATTCCCAGTCCTGCTAAGTCTTTTTAAACAGTGTGGGCAATTGAGTGGGAAGTGTGCAAGTCCCTTATAATATATTGCATTTCTCTGTGCCACTCTAAATAAATTTTTACTACAGTGGTGACATCGTTGTGCTCTCAAAAATAGAGAAAAAGCATATAGTACTAATGGAAGTGTGATGAGTATCCCAAGCGCACTAGTAGAAAGCATACATGAGAATATATATCCCAAAATTATAACATTTGAAATTAACATTTTTAGTAAATAGGCAGTACTTCTCATGTTCTAATTACAACATATGAGAGGTATCAATTAGGTGATGAATGTCACTCAGGTAATAGGAAGTTTGATAATCTATATTTTTATAGTACTGAAAAGCTATATTTTCTTTTTGCTTATGAGAATAAGCGTGTGTTTAAAGTCGATTAAATAGTTAGGAATTTAGTAAAGTATTTGTTCAGCTTGTCGTTATATACATGTATATATTAATGATCAAGGAAAACAAGAAATGTCTAATTCAAAGCTATTATCCTCAGGATTTACCTTAGTAGAATTGCTAATTGTTGTCATAATTCTTGCTATTTTAGCTGCTGTTGTATTCCCACAATTCTCTGCTAGTACAAATGATGCAAAAGCTGCGGCTCTGCAATCTAATTTAACGAACATACGGTCTGCGATTGAATTTTATTATCAGGAGCATGGGGAATATCCTGGTGAAAAAATAGCGACAGGTGCGACATGTGGCACGGGTGCTGCTGTTTCATCTGGTGCAGCAAATTCAGAAGCTGCATTAATTGCTCAACTTACTCGATTTACGAATGATGATGGGCTGGCGTGTACTGGTAAAGATGCCACATTCAAATATGGTCCTTATATTAAAGGTGATATCCCGGTGAACCCTGAAGGTACTGTTAATACGATTACTGTTGTTAATGCAGGTGTATTAGGTCTTTCATCTGGTGCTACAGGTGGATGGCGTTACGACACAGTTACTGGTGAATTTATTAGCGATAAGTAACTACATTAATGGCTTAAGGCTTCTCATAAAAATTATAAGAGTAATGAAAAATTATGATGGCCATAAATCAATTACCCCAACTTTTTAATAATCGATCGCACTTCGTAAATGTTGGAAAAATTGGTCTAGATTTTGCGTATGAAAAAGTGAATCTAGTTCAATTAGGTGAGTTAACCTCGGGCGAGCTTGCCCTGAAGTCGGTGTCATCACTTCCATATTCGGAAGGACGTGAAGAATTTTTTTTGTCTCCAAAAGAATTTAAAACAAAATTACGCAAAGCATTCCATAGGTGCAACTTTGCTGGCAAGAAAGTTGTTTCGTCGATACCTCCAAGTGAAGTAAAAACAATATCTATTCATTATAAGAGGCAAAAAGAAAACAATAACGACAGTGTAATCATATCTGCAATTAAGGAGCGGATGGATGAAGATTTGTCAAACTATGTGATTGATTATATGCCAGTACGTGCAAATGAAAAAGAAACTGATCAACTCGCCATAGTTGCATTAGTTAAAAAAGAGATTGTCACGCAATATCTTGAAATTATGAGAATTGCAGGGTTAGTTGTAGAAGCATTGGAAATACGTCCTGCTGCCATCAATCGCTATATTTATTCAATTCTTGAAAACAAAGAAAATTCAAATATCCTTTCGGTCAACTTTGGCTATGAAAAAAGTTATTTGACGATAACGTCAGGGCGAAGATTGTTGTTTGATAAAAAAATTAATATTGGCTCAGAAAAGATCATTAGCGATATTTCAAGTGCACTAGATATCCCAAGCGATACTGTTACACAACTAATCGAAAGACATGGATTCGATAGTGAATCTAAAAATACTCTGAAAGTTGTCGATTTGGGTGAAGATTATGCGAACACACTAATACAAATATCTAGAAACACATTAGAAAATTTAATAGATGAGATTAACAGGGCATTGTTATTTTCTGCATCTGAAAATCATGGTGAGACTATTCACAAAATTTATTTATTAGGCAATATGTCTAGTTGGAAAGGTCTGGATGTATATCTTTCGAAGAATCTAAATGTCAATGTGGAAAAGATTAGAGATCCTTTGATGAGAATAGAAGACCCATATGAATGTGCGAATGATGAAATATTAAATACACCTGAATTTTCAATTGCTATTGGTCATGCCTTAAGAGGATTGGTTTAAATGAAAGAGTTTGACTTAATCCCTGAAGATTATCGTTTGCGTGTTGTGAAATTACGAATTATAAAAATTTTATTAATTGTATTCGTGTTGCTAATGGTTAGTACTGGGATTGCTTATGGAGCAATAGAATTGGTTAAAAATAATACCAGCACAAAATTAGATGAGTTGAAAAGGATTAATGAGGTCACAAGACAGCAGCAAGACGAACTTAGAAATCTTCAATCTATCAAGAATAACTTGAATGATCAGTGGGAATTACTCAACAGCTTGAGGAGTACGCCGCCACCAGAAGAATTATTGATGGCAATTGATCGTGGACTTGATGATTTGGACTTATGGTTCACAAATTTAAGATTTGATAGAACTGAACAAATTACGCCAAGGCAAGATGACATTAACACGGGTTATTTTATTATTATTAATTCAGACTCTAATAAAGATTCTTTATCAATTGGCACAAAAATGGTCATAACAGGTGGCTCTTCAAATCATGCCACGCTATCATTTTTTGTTAAAAATTTATTATCTGATTCAACTATTCTCGATGCAAAAGTTTTAGAAACCACCACAGACAGACGAAGTGGACATAGTCATATTAATTTTGTATTAGAAATTGTTGTGAATCCATACGGTACAGCATGATGATGAACGACCTACTGCCACAAGTAGATGCCCGATCATTTTTTCTATTGATAGCTAGCATTGTTGTGTTAATTATTTCTTTGTTGACTATCTATGGCGTAATACCCAATTTTAAATCATTCCAATTATTGTCATCAGATTTAATTAAATTAGAGAGGGTGGTCGCAAGCAATAATAATGTTCAGGAAAATATTGCAAATCTATCTACTGAGATTGATGAGGTGAAGCATCAATTGAGAGGAGATATGGCAAATCTTCCTGAAAAAGAGATGGAGGCTTATATTATTGGAGTATTGCAAA
Source organism: Gammaproteobacteria bacterium (assembly GCA_045106935.1). Lineage (GTDB taxonomy): Bacteria > Pseudomonadota > Gammaproteobacteria > UBA4575 > UBA4575 > UBA1858. The sequence goes on from JBGCFN010000006.1 coordinate 6,785, forward strand.
ATATTTCATGGAATAACAACGTTAACCTAATTGCAGTGAAGCCTTCTAAAGGTAGTGAGATTAGAGAATTTCAAGAAATGTTATTTAAAGTAAAACTCTCAGGTGAATACCATGATTTATATCAGTGGTTTAAGCAATTAAGAATTGAGCTGGGGTTTATAGTTATTAAGAATTTAAATTTAAATCCATTAAGTAAAGGAAATAATGAAACACCGATATTAATGGATTTGAGTATTGCATCATATAAAAACATCACATGAATAGATTATTCGCCAAAAACTGTTTAAGCGCTTTAATAGTATTGACTCATATGCTGTGCGTTAGTTATGCGCGTGATGTCAATGATCAGCTGCAAAGAAATCCATTCCAGCGTTTGTTCAATAGTGGTGGCAATAATGGAGTAAATCCTGAAGATGGAGATTCTATAATTAATGTGGAAGATATTGATCTTCGTGCAACCTTAGTGTCAGACAATCAATCAATCGCCAATATTAATGGAAAAATGCTTTTGGTAGGTCAGTCTATCAGTGGATACGAATTGATTGAAATTAACATTGGCAAAGTTCTGGTCAGAAAAGACCGCAAAGAAGAAATGATATTCGTCAATAATAAATATGGTTCGCTGCGATGAAGTGTTTAAGAAGTAAATTTGTTTTTTCTAAAATAGTAATAATGCATTTGCTCGTGACTATATTGTGTCTGCAGTTGGCGTTGGCCTCTGATAGCAAAGTGTCTCTAACGTTAAATAATGTTGATATCGCAGAAGCAATGGAAATGCTTTCAATCAAAGAGCATACAAACATTGTCTTGTCGAAAGATATTAAGGGTGAAATATCAATAAATTTATTTAATGTATCGTTGCATGAAGCTATCGTATCCATTGCTAGTGCAGCAGGTTATGCTGTTGAATTGCGAAATAATAGCTACTTCATTCTTAAGCGTGAAGAAAGTGGGAAATATGCGAATAGTGGTTTGACTGAATTAAGAACCTATAAAGTCAGATACTCTGATACTAATGACGTTGAACAGATTCTTGAAACCTACTTATCGGAATATGGAAATATTACTAATTTAGCTGATAGAAAATTACTTGTCATTGAAGACATGCCGTCATTCTTAAATAGAATTGAACGTCTGCTCGCAGATATTGATCAGCAACCCAAGCAGATTTTTATTGAGGCTAAAATTCTTGAGGTCACATTACGTGATTCAGAATCATACGGCTTAAATTGGTCTAAATTATTTAGCTCAGATGGTGGTAGCGGTGCGGTAGGAACACGTACCCTATCTAATCCTCTATCACCAGGATTCTTTTTTGACTTAGTAACACCCAATGTTGAAGTGGCACTGGATTATTTATTTGATAAAGGCCGACTCAGAACACTTTCCACACCTAAGCTTTTAGCACTTGAAGATCAAGAAGCTGAAGTTATCATTGGTGACAGATTAGGGTTTCGTGTAACAACGACCATCAATCAAATTACAAGCGAAACCATCGAGTTCTTGGAGTCGGGTGTCATCATGCGTGTCACTCCTTCAGTCGATGGGCGAGGGCGAATTTTACTGGATATCCACCCAGAGGTTAGTACGGGAAGGGTTGAGGATGGGATTCCAAACCAGGTAACAACTGAAGTGACGACTCAGATGCTTGTTGATGACGGGCAAACAGTATTTATAGGCGGGTTGATTAGAAGAACTTTAGACCAAAATCGATCAGGCGTTCCTGTGATTGGAGAAATTCCTATATTTGGTAAAGCATTTTCAAATACATCTACAAGTAGTTTGAATACAGAAACGGTTGTGCTTATTACACCTCATATTGTTGTTGATCATAATAATACCTTGAATCAATCTGAAAAACGTAGAGCCTTAAATATTGGTAAAGAATTTGGGATTAATGCTAATGAGATAGATAAAGAGTTTCATAAGAGTGAAAAAGATGCTTCCAGTGTGAATCTCGAATCTACATCAACAAAAAAAACTCTCATTGAAAAGAACTCAAACGAAGTTCGTTATGACATGGACTGTGATCGTAGAAATCCTGTGAACATTGGTAAAGCTGGATGTCATGTAAGCTTGAATGAGAGGAGCAACTAAGCATGCGATTTACGAAATATTACTCGCAGATAAAAAAGCAATCTAATGGACTTGTCGTATTAATCTCTTCTGTTTTTGTTGTCGGTATTGTTATTTATGGTTTATTAATAAATCAAAACAACCATCAAATAGAATTGACGCGCCAGCATGGTTTGGAATTAGTGCGGGTCATTTCTGAAATGCCATACGATCAGATCGTTAATGAGAAACATAACTCTGGGGTTTTGGCGTTGACGAAATATTATTTAGGTGATCCTAAATTTGCATACAGTCTAGTTACAGATAAACAGGGCTACACTCAAGCCAGAACTCAACAACCTGGTTTAATTATACCTCATCGCACACCACCATATGATCCTAGTGGCTGGTTAGCGGAATATCATTATGAGCATAATTCATCGGGGAGAGAAATATTAGAGTTTCAGTCACCTGTCATTGAAGAAGGTGCGCTTGTGGGGTTTGTACGATTAGCATTCTATAAACCTACTATCGCTATATCTTCAGAGCAAATTCCATTTTTTGCATCTATCTCATTGCCGATAATTCTAATTGCTGGATTATTCTTGTTGTTGATGCGCAGGGAAATGAAGCCATTGAAAAATATTGGCGATGTTATTAGTGATTCAATACGTACTAATAATGTTGATAAAATTAAATTGCAAGCAGGGAATGATTTAACGGAATTTGTCGATAAAGTGAATCTGTATGTTCATGAAACAAAGGAAAAGATAAGTCAATTAACAGATAAAAATAGAGATCTTGAGACATCATCTAAAGTATTAAGTTATCAGCAAGCAAAAATTCAATCTGTATTACACGCGATACCTGAAGGAATGATGGTCTTTGATGAAGCTGGAAAAATTAGCTTTTCAAATGTAAAAGTGTCAACACTATTTGATATGGATGAAGATATCATCAATTCTACGAGCTTAGATTGGTGTCGTATAGAAAAAGTAAAAGTATTTCTTGATAGAATTATTCGCAGTCCATTATCAAATTATATCAATGAGGCCGTAGAATTTTCTCCAATAAATTTATCAGATAAAAAATATATTGTTAATGCCTACCCATTATTTTCACCTAAAAATCAAAGTCAAATTCAAGGGACGTTAGTTCTATTCCGAGATTATACGGAAGAAAGCCTTGCTAAAAATTCACGTGGTGAATTTGTAGCTCATGTCGCACATGAACTCAAGAATCCGTTAAATGTTCTTGCAATGTACAGTGAGTCTTTATTACGAGAAGAAGGCGAGTCTCGTGAATTTAGAATTGAAGCCGTTAATGTTATTCAAGATGAGGTAGAAAGACTGTCCATGCTGATCAATAACTTACTCAATATTACTAAAATTGAAATGGGTAGTATGAATATAGATCGACAAAGAGTGAAGTTAAAAGATTTGCTGGTTGATGCATTTTCCACAATTCAAAGAAGCAGTGCATCTAGTCAAATTAATTTTAAACTAGATTTACCTGGCGATGTTCCTTCTTTATACGCAGATAAAGATTTGTTGAGAATAGCGTTTAATAATCTATTAACGAATGCGGTGAAATACAGTGATGCTGAAGACACAGTGACGATGTCGGTTTCTGAGATTGATGACACAATCCAAATTAGTGTGACAGATACTGGTATTGGAATATCGAAGAAGGATCAAGCAATGATATTCGATAAATTTTTCAGATCTGACTCAGAAGGCGTTCGATCTCGATCGGGTCATGGCCTTGGGCTCTCGCTCGTCAGAGACATTGTGAGTCTCCATCATGGAAAAATTGATATTAAAAGTGATGAAGGTGTAGGAACGGAAATTACTATTGTTCTAGAAAACAATATGAATATGTTAGAGCGAGTGGTATAGCTAATGGAAAATATTTTAATTGCAGAAGATGAGCCGCATGTTTCGAGACTATTAAAGTTGGCTCTGGAAAAAGAAGGCTTTAACGTTACTGCTGTGCTTAATGGATTGCATGCTCTGGATTCGATAAAAGCAGACGTGCCTGATTTGTTAATTACTGATATTAATATGCCAAAAATGGATGGTGAAACACTATGTAAAACGCTTTCAAAGTCCTATCCACAGAGAGAATTTCCAATTGTGGTTTTATCATCCAGAACAGAGGTTGAGCATAGAGAGTGGTCGCAGTCGATAGGTAATACAATGTTTCTTGAAAAACCTGTCAGTATTAGAAAGCTGCTTAAATATATTCATAGTATAGAGTCTGAATGAAATTATGGCTATTGATACTCTAATCCATCAAATCGACTATTCTAAGTATTTAGAATATACAAAAGAGCATATTGCATCTTTGGTGTCAGTGAATATATTCGATCTTGAAGGAAAGATTATATGGTCAAGTTTGCCTGAAGATAATTTAATTAAGAACATTAAATTTAAAAGCAATAATTTATCAGGCTCAAAAATATACAACATTGACAAAGTCATTGCTGCTCCCGTTAAAAATGAAAAAATACTTTATGCTAAATACATACATGATAGTCAAAATGTGTGTTATGGCGGTATAGCATTTATTGTTAATGGGACAAAAAGAGACAGTTTTATTGTCAATCATATGAGTCTTATGGCTAATGTGATTACGAGTGAAGTGCAATTATCAGAAGAGCTTGATTCAATGTCAGTAGAACTTAGTGCTCGATATGAAGAATTGAATCTCGTGTATGAGTCTGATGATGCTGTGAATACTTCAGACAATGGGCCAGAGGTATTATATCAGCTCGTGTCTAATTGCACAGAATATCTAGATGTTACTATGACCGCTTTAATATTACCACATGAAGAGTTGACGATATTTGATGTTAATGAATCAGAAAAAATTCATTACATTCATTCTATATTGTCTCAATTTAAAAATTATACTTACCCTTGGATTCAGCGAAATACTGCGAGTATCGTTAGTAATGATTTGGCAGATACATTTAGGCATGATGTATTTCCTGATATTCCTTATAAAATTATATGTTCTCCAATTTTTGTTACAGAAAGTAATGTGGGTGGGCTTCTAATCACTTTAAACTCTAATAGTCATTCTGATTTTACCAATAGCGATCGTAACTTAGTAGAAGCTATGGCCAAAAAAGCTGCAAAGATTGCAATGTCGAACTATGATAATTTGACTGGGCTATTTAAACGTGAAGCGTATGAGATATTTCTAAATAGAGCGCTTGAAAAATCTCAAAATGAAGGTAAAACGTATTGCATCTTAAATATTGATATTGACGGCATTAAAGTTATTAATGAAACATTAGATACAAAAGCTGGAGATTATCTATTAAAAGAAGTATCAAAACTACTTAGAGAAAATACACGAGACTCTGATGTTATTTGCAGAGTTATGGGAGATAAATACTCAATTCTGCTTGATTCGTGCGTTTTGGAAACGGGATGTTCAATTGCAGATGATATACGTGAAGCCATTCAGGCAATGAAATGTTTATGGGAAGGACATAAATTTGAAGTAACAGCATGTATAGGAGTTACGGAAATCAATGCAGACTCTGAGAATATCCAAAGTGTTATAGCGGCTTCAGAACTTGCTACAGGCTACGCTAAAGAAAATGGACGCAATATCGTACAGGTCTATCAGCAAGGTGACACTATGCTGCAGCGACGACAGGGTGAAGTGCAATGGATTAGAATCATTCAACATGCGTTGAAAGCTGATCAATTTGAATTGTTCTGTCAGCCTATCATGCCAATATGTGATACGGCGAATCAAATCCACTATGAGATATTGTTGCGATTGCATGCGAATGGAGAAATGATTTCTCCTGAGAAATTTATTCCTGCCGCAGAACGATTTAAATTAATGTCATCAATAGATTTGTGGGTAGTTAAGCATGCATTTTCAATTATCAATAAATTTCATTCTGTAGCAAATAATTATATGTGGACGATAAATTTGTCGGGATTATCGTTAGAAAAAATTGAAATTGCACAAGAGATTCATCAGTTATCAGAAAATTATAAAGTGCATCCAGAAAATATTTGTTTCGAAATTACAGAAACAGCAACAATGAATAATTTTTCTGACGCTAATAAATTTATAAATTACTTAAAATCCAAAGGCTTCTCATTTGCGCTTGATGATTTTGGGACTGGTTCAAGTACATTTACTTACTTGAAAAAACTACCGGTCGAATATTTGAAGATAGATGGTTCGTTTGTCAAGGATATTCTAAACGACTCATTTGCTGATGCTATTGTTTGTTCAATTAATCAAGTGAGTCATGCAAGAGATATGCAAACTATTGCAGAGTATGTTGAGAACGATGATATTCTTCAACGCTTAAAAGTTATCGGGGTGGACTATGCGCAAGGCTATGAGTTGGGCAAGCCCGCACCATTAAAAAATGTATTATCAGAATTAATAAATAGCAACGCGAATGCGGTGAACTCATAGGTGGGTGACATTTTATGAGTGCGGCAGAAGAATTTGAATTACAAGAAATTTCTCAGACGAAAGTCGGTGCTTATGTATACCTGACACCAAAATCATCATTAATTGAAGATTCAGTTGACGATTTCAAAACGATTATTTCTCAATGTATAGAACAGCGAGAGTTTAAAATTGTTGTCGACTTGTCTACAACCACGTATATCAATAGTCTTGCATTAGAACATATTCTGGATACTCAAGATGAGTTGGCTAAACAAGGTGGCAGTATTCAATTAACGAATATTAAAGATAATATTAAAGAAATTCTTCATATCACCCAGCTGAATAATACAATCAGTATTTTAAAAAATTCACAATCAGAAAATTGTGTTATAGAAAATACAGATGACGATCCTAAAGGTAATATCAGGTTAGGTGATATATTGCTAGCAAAGGGCATGATTACTGCAGCGCAAATTGAAGAAGGGCTAAAGCTCCAGGACGAAACAGGTAAAAAATTAGGCCAAATTGTCATCGACGAGGGATGGGTGACAGAACAAGACATTTTAAAAGCACTTTCTGAACAACTATCTATTCCGTATATCAAATTACGCACAGGCTTATATGACCCTGCGGTTGTATCAATGTTGGATAAGTCTATTGCGACCAGACTTCGGATGATGCCGCTTTTTAGAATTCGAAATCAAGTATTTTTAGCGACAGCTGATGCACAGGCAATTCATGCATTTAGTGAAATAGAAGAACGTATGAAGTGTCGAGTGAAGCCAGTACTCTCTCGACGAGAAGATATTCTTAAAATATTGGATGAGGCATTTTCTGACGACGGTATAGTTGCCGAATATATTGAAGAGCTAGATGAAGAATTCGAATTAGTTGATAGTCATAATGTTAATGATTATTCTGAGATTGATCAAGTAGCAGCTGAAAGCCCTGTTATAAATTTAATTAACTCTATTATTCAACGTGCTGTTAGAGATCATGTTAGTGATATTCATATTGAACCAGGTAGAAATAAATCTCGAGTAAGATTTCGTATTGATGGTTTGCTTTATGAAGTTATGTCTCCAAAAATGGAACTTCACCCTTCGTTAGTATCACGTTTAAAAGTGATGGCGAATCTTGATATATCTGAACGAAGAATGCCTCAAGATGGGCGTATACAAGTACAAACACAAGGGCGTTCTGTTGATTTGCGATTCAGTTCTTTGCCTGGGTTGTATGGTGAAAAAGTCGTATTGCGTGTATTAGACAAAAATCAAGCCATTCTTGATGTGAATAAGCTTGGTATGAGTACGCATAGTCAAGACGTGTTTACGCAATTATTGGAGAGTAGTTACGGATTGATACTCGTTACAGGGCCTACGGGTAGTGGTAAAACAACGAGTCTTTATGCAGCCTTAAATTTTTTAAACTCAATAGAAAAAAATATTGTCACCATTGAAGAACCTGTCGAATATCAGGTAGATGTCATTAATCAGAATGAAGTGAGATCTCATATTGGTTTAACTTTCGCAAAGATGCTCAAACATGTGCTGCGTCAAGATCCTGATATTGTCATGGTTGGTGAGATAAGAGAAAGAGAAACAGCCGAAATTGCCGTGCAAGCAGCGTTAACAGGCCACTTAGTATTATCGACATTGCATACTAATGATAGTGTTGGTGCAGTGAGCCGCATGATTGATATGGGAGTTGAACCATATTTATTGTCGTCTGCATTGGTAGGAGTCATCGCGCAACGGCTTGTTCGAGTTATATGTCCGTCATGTAAAACAAGTAAAGTCGCACCACCTGAAATTGCAGAAAAATACGGATGGACTAAAGATGAGTCTGTGCGTTTGTATTATGGTCGAGGGTGTTCAGACTGTTATGACTCAGGCTATAAAGGTCGAATAGGAATTTATGAAGCATTAGCAGTCACTCCTGAATTGCAAAATCTCATTGTCAAAAATCCTAGTCGTGATGAGTTAAACAAATATATAGAAACAGGTGATGTTGCAACCTTGTTTTCTGATGGAATCAATCGAGTGAAAGAAGGTATTACTACAATTGAGGAAGTGACGCGTGTTGTTAATGCGTAACTAGAGAATCGATATGGCCATAGAATTAGATCAATCGACTATTTCAAATGATAAGAATACCAATAAAAGTATATTGGATAAAGAATTTACGTTATTTGAAAAGAAAACAATTTCTTCAAAGGATAGAATATTCTTATTTCAACAAATTCAACTGCTTCTTCAAACAGGTACACCTTTACGAGCTGGATTGTCTGCATTAAGTAAACAGTCTGATAAAACTGCTATTCGTGATTTGCTTCAATCGTTAATTGATTCAATCGATGAAGGGAAATCTTTTTCCTATGCACTGTCAAAATTCCCTGAAGTCTTTACTTCTACTCATGTAAATTTAATCTCCGCGAGTGAAGATGGCGGATATATGGATAAAGTATTGCAACAAATTATTGATATGGAAGAACGACGTGAAAAGTTAAAGGAAACAATGATATCTGCGATTTCTTATCCAATGTTTCTTGCCGTTTTTTCATTTGGAGTGGTTGCGTTTATTCTAGTGATTGTATTTCCAAAATTTGCAGAGCTATTTGCAAAAATCCATGAGCATCTTCCTGCTACAACAAAAGTATTAATGTGGGTGAGTGATGGGTTGATTCATCAATGGCCTATAGTCATTGGGTGTATGGCGGCAATCGTAATTTCATTTTTTTATTGGTTGAAGAGTGAGAGTGGGTCGAAACAGTTTGACAAATTCAAACTATCCTTCCCGTTGGTGAAAGATGTGTTTTTGCAAGTGTATTTGGTTCAATCGTTACGTGTGATGTATCTGTCATTAAGTAATGGAGTGTCAATAGTCGATACGCTCCATTCTTGTAAAAATACAGTCCAAAATAATATTTACCAAGAATTCTTAATGACTGTTGAAAATCAAATCAATGAGGGAAAAGGCATCAGCCATGGCTTTTCACAAGGTAAATTTGTTCCGCCTTTGGTAAAGCAAATGATATCTACAGGAGAGGAGTCGGGTAATTTGCCTGTTGTGATGGGGAAGATTGCTGACCATTATGAAAATGAACTGATGAATCATCTGAAGACGTTATCAAAACTTGCAGAGCCAATCATGTTAGTTCTAATGGGTGCAGTGGTTGGAATTATTGTCAGCTCTCTCATTTTGCCTATTTTCATGTTATCACGTGCCGTTAATTGAGCTTGATATATTTATAGACCAGTCTGTTAGTGTGATTCAAGGAAGTGTTATGCAAGGAAGCATAAAAAATAACAATGTAAAAGGGACGACATTGATAGGAATGGCGGTTGCTGTATCTATTATCTCATTGTTTGCCATTATCGCACTGCCTTCATTTACTTCGAGTGAAAGTTATCAGATTGATCGTGCAGCATATGGAGTCATTCAAGCATTGCGGTTTGCGCAATCTGAAGCAAAACGCACTGGTGAGATGTACGGCATTGATATCAATCGCGCAACAACGCAAGTGACAGTCTATAAAGTCAATATCAGTACAAATCCAGTAAGCCAGGAATTTATTGCGACACATCCAATCGATAAAAATCAATATGACTATAATATCGGCAACCTGTTAAATTTACCTAATCTAACTATTTCCAATACTGAGGATATATTTCTCTATAAAGATTCTATTCGTAGAAACTCATTACTTTTTGATGATAGAGGGTCGCCAGTTTGGTTTGATGCCAGCACAAGCAAAATTGTTCATCTGGATAATGCATCAATCATATTGAATTTAGGCAATCAATCACAATCTGTCATTATTGATCCTTATAGTGGCCGTGTCGTTTATTAGTCAGTATGAAAACAATGCAAATCATCGCTAATAAAGCTTTTGGATTTTCTTATTTGGAAGTGTTAATAACGATTGTCTTAATTGCTATTGCTTTGATACCCGCAATGCAAGCATTGCAAACTGCGCAAATTGGGTCTGGTGTTTTTCAATCACAATCATCATTGCATTTTCATCTAAATGCAAAACTAGAAGAGGTATTAGCTAAACCTTATAGCTCACTCATGATTGCTGCAACTGCATCAGCAAGTTCAACTGTTCCGACAAGTTTTTCAGATGTTAGTGGCTCAAATGATAGAAGGCTTGTGTATTTATTTGGTTTCGATGCAGATGATGCGGATGGAGATAGTGATCCATTTACAGGTGTCGATAATGGCTTGTTGTGGATTCGAGTTGAAGTCGAAGGGACGTCAAATTCCATAGAAACACTCACGTTTAAATAATACAGTGCTCATGAATCAACATAACCATCAACATGGATTTACGTTAATTGAACTGCTTATGGCTACAGCGATTGCTGCTGTGTTAATTGCATCTATGAATGGAATTATTGATCATGTACTTAAAGTCAATAAATTTACACAAGGACGCAATGACACTATTCAAAAGACTCACTTTGCTATGCAACGCATGGTAGAAGTGATTTCATCTTCGCCGACATTATTACTTCCACTCGATGATAATCCTTCAACTTCATTCCGCGAATATGTACGTGAACAATCTGTCCCCGCATCTGCCCCTGAAACAGGAAGCATACTTGCAACGGCTGTTCTTGCGGTCACTTTGCCATCAGATTTTGATTTAGATAGTGACGGTTTTCCTGATGCGGATAATGATAAAGACGGAAACATTGATGAAGACTTACCAGCAGATAGTCACAATGACGGCAAAGCGGGCATTCGCGACTTTGATGATGATGGCAATGGGACAAAAGATTATTTTCTATCGCCTGCAGGAGATGACGATGAGAGTAATGATTTGTCTCAGAGTGAAGATCCTATCGATGGCGTAGATGATGATGGAGATGGATTGATAGACGAAGATCCATCAGCGGATATGAATGGAGACGGAGCACCGGGGATTGCCGGCTTTGACGATGATAATGATGGATCGGTAGACGAAGGAAGTGTCAACGATGACGATGAAGATGGAAGTACCGATGAAGATTGGTTGGATCCCATTGTTTATTACTTAAATAATGGATCTCTTATAGAGCGGATTGCTGTGCCATGGGATGAAAACTCCAGTGGAGGCATTGATGGTAGAGATTATATTGAATCCACGTTGGCAGAGAATGTCACATTTTTACGCTTTGAACGCGTGCCGTCTTCAATCATTGATCGTGCCCAAATTATTGATATTACATTAGAGTTAACGCCGCCTGAAGGTGAATCCTATCAACTCAATACCATGGTGCGTGTGAGCGGGTCGTTATGATGTGTTTAACTAATCAATTATATTACGCTCGACAATCGGGTTTTGCTTTATTGCCCGTCGCGATCATTATTGCAGTGGTTGCTAGCATTGCATATTTAATTGCGCATCAAAGTGCAATGAATGTTAATAACGTTGGATCTCATAATGACAGTACAAGAGCTGAATATATTGCGCAAGCGGGTTTGCAACATGCTTTATGGCAGGCAAATAATAGTGGTTGTGTTAACTATGGATTGGCGTCTACTAATTTTGGTGACGATAATTATAGTGCAACGATATCTCCAATAGATTCATCACCAGTAACGATTAATGCGACGGGAACCTTAGCGAATGGAACATCCCGTACCATCACACGTGACAATATTTCTATTTATAATCTATTATCACAGACCGTCATTTTACAACCGGGGAGTGAAGGCATAGATAGTTTCTTAGAAGGTGAGTCGGGACATCTAGATCATAATAAAAAAGGGGATATGAATTTAGAAACCAATTCTGATACAACATCGACTGATCGCTCTTTAATTCAATTTGATTTATCGTCATTGCCAACATCAATCAAAATAGATTCTGCAATATTAGAATTATATTTACATGATAATGTGGGACCAGAGGACACTGTAGAAGCGCATGCGTTGACACGTAGCTGGACGGAAGATGGTGTTACTTGGGAGACCTATGATGGTGTGACTTCATGGACCTCTCCTGGCGGAGATTATGAAAATCAGAGTGTGGCTGAATTTGTGACATCAGGGGTGGGCTGGCATTCTCTTGATATCACCAGCCTTACTCAAAAATGGACAGATGGCGAATTCCCAAACAATGGGGTTATTCTTCTCTCCGAAGCCAGTTCCGGTGCTAAAAGAAAAAAATATCACAGCAGTGATGAAAAAGAAGCAACCTTGCGCCCAAAACTGACCATTACTTATTTGTGCGAGTGTGGGTTAGGTCCATGTGAAATGCCACCTTCAAGCGATCCGATTGTTTATTTAAAACTTGATGAAACAAGTGGAATTACAGCTTTTGATTTTACGACAAATCATGATGGGACATTAATGAATGGGTCAGAATGGAATAGTAGTGGACAAGAAGATGGTGCGCTGAAATTTGATGAAGTAAATGATTATATCGAGTTAGACGACTTTGATTTTAGAACAAGCATTACTATATCGTTTGGTATTAAGATTGATGATAATTCCGGTTCACTATTTCAGTATATGTACAGTCACGGAGATATTAATAATACTAACAGCCTAAATATATTTCTTAACGAAGCAAGTCATGGAACGGATCCAAATAAGTTGAGAACTGTTTTACGTGATACTAATGACAGTTTAGATAATACATCATTGGAGTTTGATGTTAGCAGCATCATTGGTGACGGATTTTGGCATACCTATACACTAACTGTGGAGAGTGGTGTTGGTTCAAAAGTTTATTTAGATGGTGTACTGATGAACTCAGATACGCGTGGAGGTGATGATTTTGATCCAACGACAAACTTATATCTTGGCTCAAGGCAGGATTTAAATAGTGGTCGCTATTATGGGGGCTTACTGGATAATGTGCGTATCTACGAATTTGCATTGTCTGCCGAGGAGGTGGCTGACATTGCACCTCCTCCTGGATTTCTTCCCATTGCACATTGGAAGCTCGACGAGACAGGCGGAATCATTGCTACGGATTCTTCAGGTGGCCATGATGGCACCTTAGAAAATGGTCCTGTGTGGACAACAGATGGCAAAATTGATGGCATGCTTTACTTTGATGGTGTCAATGATCAAGTGACTGTTCCTCATAACGATGCGCTATCATTTACAAACGGGTTGACTATGAGTGCCTGGGTGCAGAATACGTCGTCTTCCATTTCTGGTACTTACCGAATTATTAGTAAAGAAACTAATGGAAGTAATGATAGCTATTGGCTAGCTCTATCGGGTGGTGTTTTGTATATGGGTATTGGAGGACAATTTTTTTCAGCACCCACTAGTTTTGTTCCAGATCAGTGGTATCACATTGTAGGGACATATGATAAAGAGGCGGCAGAAGTAAATATCTATGTAAATGGAATTCGAATCTTAAACCAGTCTATATTTGCCACCTTAAATTCAAATAATGCTGCGGTAATTATTGGGTCTAACTGGGAAGGCTATAAATGGTGGGAAGGCTATTTAGATGATATTAGATTGTTTGATCGAGCACTTACCGAAGAAAATATTTCTGCATTAGCTAGCAGAGATGATGTGACTGATGGAGAGGATTCCAAACCTCCTGTTGATTCATGCAGCGAAACTTATATAGATGAATTTAATACAATAAGTTTTTCAAATAGCAACGGTACACAAGACTGGGGTTCAAATTGGTTAGAAGTAAATGAAAGCAATGGGCCTACATCTGGAGATATAAGCATAGTTTCAGATTTGGGGCATAGCTATGTACTTCGTATTCGTGATAATGATGGTGGCGGAGAAGGTGTGGCTCGTGAAGTTGATTTATCTGCATATAAATTTGCTATGTTGAACTTCTCTTATAGTCGAAATTCACTTGATGGGAAAAGCGACTATGTTCTTTTCGATGGATCAGCAGATGGAGGTATTACATGGACAGAAATTGGTCGTATAGAAGGGCCTGGAACAGACGACTCTTATTTCTCAGTGAGTAAAGATATTAGTGCATTTATTTCTAATAATACACGCATTCGATTTATCAGTTCATCTACATTAGGTGGAAAAGATGAAGTCTATTTTGATAACATAGAAATAGAAGTTAGTGGTTGTAGAGCAAAATAGTGCAATATTGATCTGATGGTTTAAATATTTAAATTGGCTTAAAAAATGAGCTCCCTGATATTTCCCTGTTAATGAAATTCAGTAGTAGAATTGATTTACTTTAACTGCATGTAATTCAAGTAGAATTTACAGAGAAGTTTAGGTTAAGAGGTTATAAAATTAAATTTTCCCTGTAAATTGGCTGTTTAACAGGGAAATTTGAGTAGAGCAGGGTTCGCTGCAGACTCCAACCACTGCCATTAATTCAAATCTATGCGTAATTAATACTTAATACATTGATAAATGTGTCGATAACTAAACTATATGATCATAATTAAATTAGGTATCAAACATGAATGTTAAGAATCATTATGACATGCTCGTTATTGGGAGTGGGCCAGCGGGTAAACGTGCAGTTGTTCAAGCGGCAAAACTTGGCAAAAGAGCTGCCGTTATTGAGCGTGCAGATCAAGTAGGGGGGGTATCCGTACATACAGGAACGATTCCTAGTAAAACTCTCAGAGAAACAGCCTTATATTTAAGTGGATTTCGTCAACGCACTTTTTATGGGAATTCATTTCGTTTGAAAGAAGATCTATGTGCAGAAGATTTATTCAAACGAGTGGATATGACGCGTCAGTACGAAGTTCAAGTCATGGAAAATCAGTTTTATCGAAATGGCGCAAATGTCATACAGGGGTCAGCTTCATTTATTGATGATCATACGATAGAAGTGACTAACTGTGATAAGACAGAAATTTATAGCGCAGATTACATATTGATAGCAACAGGAACACATCCATTTAGACCTGATAATATTCCTTTTGATGGATGCAATGTGGTTGATAGTGATGAGATTTTAAATATTAAAGAAATCCCTCGCAGTCTTGCTGTGATTGGAGCAGGCGTGATTGGCATTGAGTATGCAACAATATTTGCAGCATTAGACACGCAGATCACTGTTATTGATGTTAAAGAAAAATTCCTAGAATTTATTGATAAAGAAATTGTTGATGAGTTGGAGCATGAAATGCGTGGCACTGGTGCCACATTCTGTCTGGGAGATACAGTTGAAGACATAAGAGTAGATGAGCAGGGTTTAGTAACAACTTTATTAAAAAGCGGGCGGACTGTCGTGACTGATATGGTGTTATTTGCTTCAGGTAGATCTGGGACTGTTCAGGAGTTGAATTTAGATAAGGCTGGATTAGTTGCCGATAGTCGTGGGCGTATCAATGTCAATGACGACTATCAAACAGACATAGCACATATCTATGCGGCTGGAGATGTAGTTGGTTTTCCTGCACTTGCTGCTACGTCAATGGAACAGGGAAGACATGCTACGTGTCATGCCTTTGATGTGATAGTAGATAATAAGCCTAGAAATTTCCCATACGGTATTTATTCGGTCCCAGAAGTCAGTATGGTGGGTATGACAGAGCAAGAAGTAAAATCTAATGGAATTGCTTACGAAGTAGGTGTTGCAAGGTTTGGAGAAACATCAAGAGGATTAATTAGTGGACGTACCGAAGGAATGTTGAAAATGATCTTTGGGATAGATGATGGAAAATTACTTGGTGTGCATATTATCGGTGAAGGTGCGACTGAGTTAATTCATATTGGTCAGGCTATTTTTACCTTGGAGCAAGGTATTGATTATTTCATTGAGACAACTTTCAACTACCCAACATTAGCCGAAGCTTATAAAATTGCCGCACTGAATGCTTGGAATAGAATGTCAGCGCGGCAATAAAATAATAATTAAACTAAATACATAGAGCTTGAACCACTTCCATAGCCTGGAATGTCCATTTCTACATGTAAATCAGTATATGCGTTTTTGAATACATTTTGAATGTCGCCTGGTATTTCAGTTGGGCCGACAAGCATTTCTTTAATTCGCATATCTGGAGTAGTGCCGTCAGAGAAGAAAGAAACACCAATATTCAATACTTCATATAAATTATCACGTAAGCTTTCTTCAATTTCTCCACTCTTAATATTTTCCTCTGCAATATCAGCTGGCATCATTGATAAAGCAGCAGCAGTATAGCAAGCACAAGAATAGTCCATGACAATTGCTCCGGTGGTTTGTCCTTCGCCATTTACGTAGGTGCCAATGACAACTTTGTTACTAGTATCTAGTGGTTTTGCATCTTTTAAGTCAATTTCTTTTCCAAATAGTGGGTCTAATGTTTTTTTAACCATCCTTGATTCGATAGGCATTATTACTCTCCTTTATAGATTAAGTGCGGGTCTGATTGAGCTCTCAAATGAGTCAGGGGTGAATGGCTTAGCAATCAAGAAATTTGCACCAGTATCGGTAGCAAGATCCCTCATTTTTTCAGAAGCTTCCGTAGTGACAAAACCGAATTTTACGTTGTTACCACTTTCACGGACTGCAGCTAGAAATTCTATACCATTCATTTCTGGCATATTCCAGTCTGAAATAATTAAATCTGGATTTTCTGCTTCTACTTGTTTCAAGCCTTCTTGGCCATTTTCAGCTTCTACAGTGGTGTGATCACCAATCTCAGTTTGTCTGAGAATTCGCTTAACGATTAGTCGCATGGCTCTACTGTCATCAACGATAAGAATTTTCATAGTTTGGAACCTTTAATTATTGATTTGGATTGAAATTAAACTTGGTTACTAGACATCAAATATATCGACCAAATAAACAGAATATTTAGAAAAAAGATCCGTCAAAAAAAAATAAAAGGTAGCTAATACCGGATAAATGTTATTGATTTTAATTTAATGAAATATATAGAAAAAAACCTTTTTTGGGGCTAAATAAAACGATAAATATGCCGATGTATTCAACAGCGATTCGATGAAGAATGTTATGAAATTATAAATATTTGTTAATTATAGCTGTGAATAGGAACGCTAAAAAATACTGAATGCAAAGGGTTGTTAGAATGAAATACCTCTCAAATATCACATTACGCTCAAAAGTCTTAGCAATTGTAGTCGCGTTAACGCTGCCGATTGCATATCTAAGTTTTATTTATGTGAGTGAACATAAAGCAATTATTGATGCAAAAAAATTAGAGATTGTTGGGTTAGATTATCAAGCTAAATTGAGACCTCTATTATCTAGTATTGCAAATCACAGAGGATTATCTTCATCATATTTAAGTGGTGATGAATCATTAAAAGAAAAAATAGCTGAGGTAAGTAAAGCAATAGATTCCGAAATTGCTGAGCTTGTAGATTTCGATAATCTATGGCAGGAAAAATTATCTACTATAACGATATTAAATGACATGTTGTTATCGTGGGAGTCTTTAAAGTCTGAAAACTTTACGTTGAGAAAACGGGATAACTTTGTTAGACATTCTGAATTAATAAATAGTGTTCAAAAATATTTAAATTATATTGCTTATGAGTCTGGATTAAAGACAGATAATGACCGTCTAACTTCATACTTAGTGCAAATGACCACTTCTGATTTGCCTATCTTATTGGAACATACCGGAAGGTTGCGTGGATTAACAAGTATGATTGCTACTAGACAATATCTAGAAGATGGTGAGAATGCGTTAGTCATGACGTATAACGCGAATGTGAAAAATGCATTTGATGCTTTCAATGAAACTATTAGTGGTTTGTTCATTATTAGTCCTGAAATGGCGGATTTGTTAATCGATGAATTTGATAATTTTGTTAAATCGATGGCTGAATATCAACAACGATTAGATAAATTAATGAGTGATGTAGTGGTGTTAATGCAGGCGAATGGAAAAGAGTATTTTTCTGAAGGCACCAAAACCATGGATATGGGATTTGGTTTTTATGAAATTTCATTGGATAAGATCCGTAGCAACTTACAAGAAAGTATTAATACTTCTGTAAATCAACTTTATACGGTATGTGCAATTGCGGCAGCATTGTTTTTATTTGCAGTTATTCTGAGCTATCTTGTACTTTCTGATTTATCTAAGAATTTTAATAAAATAACTGGTTTGTTTAAAAACATTCAAAATGGTAAATATGATAATCAGATAGAGAGCCAAGGTAAAACAGAGATTGCTAGTATATTTTCTGGATTGTCATCCATGCAGGCTGGCTTGAAAGAGTCAATTGAAAAAGATCAGCGTGTCGCGAGAGAAAATAATCGAATTAAACAAGCTCTTGATAGTGTGACATCAAGTGTGATGGTGTCTAACACTGATGGAACGATTATTTATTTAAATGATGCCGGCAAAGAAATGTTTAGCCTTGCTCAGAGAGATATTGCTACGCAAATTAATCAATTCAGCGCTGATACAATCATTGGTCAGAATATTTCTGACTTTTTGATTCAAGCAAACAATAATAAATCTCTAATTAATAATACAAAAGAAACTGCTACTACTACTGTCACAGTTGGTGGTCAAACATTAGAAATTACTTCTAGTCCAGTTATTGATGATAGCTCTAATCAGATAGGGATGGTGATTGAGTGGAAAAATAGAACTCAAGAGCTTGAAATAGAATCTGAAGTAGAAGAGTTAGTCAAATCTGCATTAAAAGGTGACTTAAGTAATAGAATTGATATTAATGGCAAGGAAGGATTTTATGAATTCTTAAGCCAAGGCATTAATGATCTGGTTGATGTGTCTGAAAAAGTGATTAATGACACTATACGTGTATTGAGTGCAATGGCAAAGGGAGATTTAACGCAAAAAATATCCGTAGAGTATCAGGGCGCATTTGATAAATTAAAAAATGATGCAAATCAAACAATAGAAAAACTCACTGATATTGTCAGTCGAATCAAAGAATCTAGTAATTTAGTTAATGAAGCCTCTAGTGAAATATCTCAAGGGAACTTAAATCTTAGTAATCGCACAGAATCTCAAGCGAGTAGTTTGGAGGAAACATCAGCTAGTATGACTGAAATGACTAGTACTGTTCAAAATAATGCAGAAAACTCTAAACAAGCGAAAGTGCTTGCTAATAATTCACGTAAACAAGCAGAAGCTGGTGCTGAAGTTGTCAGTCAGGCAGTGGCAGCAATGGATAAAATTAATCAAGCTAGTAATGAGATATCGGACATTATTGGTGTGATAGATGAAATTGCATTTCAAACTAATTTATTAGCATTAAATGCTGCTGTTGAAGCTGCAAGAGCAGGTGAGCAAGGTCGTGGCTTTGCAGTGGTTGCAAGTGAGGTAAGAAATCTTGCCGGAAGAAGTGCTACTGCAGCAAAAGAAATTAAAGATTTAATCGAAGATAGTGTGGTTAAAGTTAAAGAAGGTGCAAAATTAGTCAATCAGTCTGGTGATACGCTAAATGAAATTACTAAGAGTATTAAAGAAGTAGACGATATTATTGCTGATATTACTGTCGCCAGCCAAGAACAATCTTCAGGAATTGAGCAGGCCAACAAATCTATTTTGGAAATGGATGGTACTACTCAGCAAAATGCTGCATTAGTAGAAGAGATTTCTGCTTCTGCTGAATCTATGAATGAACAAAGTAACGAACTAAACAATCTTGTTGAGTTTTTTGTTGTTTCAAACAAAGTATCCGCTAAAGAAAATTCAGAATTTGTTGATCGACGATCATCTGATCGTCCATGGTCTGAATCATCAGAGGATATTTCAGTGCCTAAAAGTTTTGAGGAATACAAAGCGGTAGGTGACGATCTTGATAATGGTGAGTGGGAAGAATTTTAATCTATCACACTAAGAATAAATTTTAACGGAGCATTTTGTATGGCTAGAATTATGGCAGTTGATGATTCTCCTTCTATTAGGAAGATGGTTGAAGTGACATTGATGTCCAAAGGACACGAAGTTATTTCTGCGGAAGATGGTGTCGACGCTTATGAACTTGCAAAAAATGAAAATGTTGATTTAGTTATTACAGATTTATACATGCCTAATCTAGATGGCATAGGTTTGGTTTATAAGCTTCGTACTTTAGATAGTTATCGATACTTACCAATTTTATTTTTAACAACTGAATCAAGTGCTGATATGAAGCAACAAGGGAAAAAAGCAGGAGCAACAGGATGGATTGTCAAGCCTTTTGAGCCAGCTCAATTATTAGCAACATTAGATAAGGTGCTTTAACGCATTATTTGGAGAATATTTTGTGGCTGCAGACTTTGAATTAGATGAAATAACTGAAATTTTCCTTGAGGAAAGCTTGGAAGGTTTGGATACCATGGAAACGGGTTTACTCGGCCTTAAGGCGGGTGAAGCAGATGAAGAGATTATGAATGATATCTTTCGTGCTGCACATTCTATTAAAGGTGGTGCTGGTACGTTTGGATTTATGGATGTATCTGAATTTACTCACGGTGTTGAAACTTTGCTCGATGAGATGAGAGCAGGGGATAGGGATGTCACGCCTGAAGCAGTGCAATTATTGCTTCGTAGCGTTGATAGACTACGCGCAATGATGGATGAAATTCAATCTACTGGCCAAGTAGATACTTCGTTAAATAGCGAGCTTGAGAAAGAAATCACTTTAATGCTTGAATCTTCGTCAGGTGAGGTATCGGATACTTCTGTAAATGAAAGCCAGACGGCTCAAGTTACTAGTCAATCACCTGGTATAGAGTTATTAGAGGTGAATGATGTTGAAGGAAGTGCGAACGAAGATGAAAGTAAGACTCGCTGGGCAATAGAATTTACACCGAACTTACAAATGTTGCAAAAAGGTAATGATCCAATTCGTATATTTAAAGAGTTAAGAAAGATTGGGTCTTTAGAAGTGACTTCAAATATTGAAGATGTTCCAGACGTAGATACATTAATTCCAGAAAATTGTTATTTGCGCTGGAATTTGATACTAGTAGGAATTGTTACTGAAGAACAAATTTATGAAATATTTGATTGGGTGTTAGAAGACTGTGATCTTGTCATCGAAGAAGAATCTGAATGGGTATCTTCACAAGACCTTAAATCTTCTAAAGGTCCTAAGGTAGAAAAAGAAGTTAAAAGCTCTGTATTCGATAATAAAGTTGACGAAAAGGTTGTTGAAAAGGTTCAGCCAGTAGCGAAGCAATCACTTGCCACTGCTAAGTCTGACAAACCAGCCGCCGTAAAACCTGCAAAGGCACCAAAAGAAACTACCTCGATTAGAGTCAGTATTGAAAAAGTTGATTCACTTTTAAATCTGGTCGGTGAACTTGTTATCACTCAATCTATGCTGAAGCGATTTGGTACTGAAGTTAATAGCGAAGATATGAATGATTTAAGTGAAGGATTAACTCAGTTAGAGCGTTATACAAGAGAGCTGCAAGAGAATGTGATGGATATTCGTATGCTCCCTATTAGCTTCACATTTAATCGCTTCCCTCGACTAGTGCATGATATTAGTAGAAAGCTTGGCAAAAAAGTAGACTTAGAAGTGATTGGTGAGCAAACAGAATTAGATAAAACAGTCCTTGAAAAAATTGGTGACCCATTAGTTCACCTAGTACGTAATTCGTTAGATCATGGGATAGAAGAATCAGCAGAGCGTATTGCCAATGGTAAGCCTGAAGTGGGTAAATTAACACTTAGTGCGACACAAGAGGGTGGTAATATTGTCATACGTGTCAATGATGATGGTGCTGGAATCAATAAGGATAAGTTAGTCAAGAAGGCTATAGAAAAAGGCATTATTGGTCCTGATGATCAATTATCTGACGAGCGTATTCATAATCTTATATTTCATGCTGGTTTCTCTACAGTAGAACAAGTTAGCGATTTATCTGGCCGAGGTGTCGGTATGGATGTGGTGCGTAGAAATATTAAAGATCTTGGTGGACGTGTTGAAGTCCAGTCAGAAATGGGTGTGGGAACATCATTTACCATTCGTTTGCCTTTAACACTAGCGATTCTTGATGGGCAGTTAGTTCGAGTCGGAGACGAGACATATATTATGTCTTTACTCTCAATTGTAGAAACTGTTTTATTAAAAGAAAATGATATCAATGATATTGCCGGGCGTGCAGATGTCTATCACATGCGCGGCGAATATATCCCAATCATTTGGTTAAAAGATATTTTACAAGGCAGCGAACAAGATCCACAAGTCAATCGTGAAGGACTTTTAGTAGTCGTAGAAGCGGATGGTAGACGGGTCGGTTTATTTGTTGATGAGTTGCTTGATCAGCAACAAGTGGTGATCAAAAATTTGGATGATAACTTCAGACAAGTAGATGGAGTTTCAGGTGCAACTATTCTAGGTGATGGAACAGTGGCGTTAATACTTGATATACCAGGTGTATTACATGGTTGTTTATCCAACTACGACCCTGTTGCATCAAAAGAACAGCACGCAGCCTGATAATCAGATTTTAAGTAAAGCAAGGAGTTTATATTATGCAGTCAGCAGCAGAAGTTAATCCTACAGATGAACAATATTCTGAAGAGGATTCAGAGCAATATTTAACGTTCAAATTGGCAGGTGAGGAGTACGGTGTAGAAATACTTCGTGTACAAGGCATTCAGGGTTTACAAAAAGTCACTACTATTCCGAATACACCTGAATATATTCTTGGTGTAATTAATTTACGTGGTGAAATTGTTCCCGTTATAGACCTGCGTAAACGTTTTTCATTGGAGTCAATTGAGTTCAGTTCTACGACAGTAGTAATTGTTGTGAGAATGATCAATGAAGGCAAAGAGCGAACATTAGGAGTTGTCGTTGATGGTGTTTCTGAAGTGTATCGTTTTGAAAATAAAAATGTTCAAGAGCCTCCAGAATTTGGTGGAGCTATTAGCACAGAATTTCTTAAAGGTCTGGCTTCTGTTGATGAAAAGATGGTGATCTTGTTAGAGATCGATCACTTGGTTGATTTTAACGATCTTGTCAATGCAGCACAGGCAGGTGGTGCCGAGTAATCATTGACTAGTTATATGATTGGAGAAAATTATGTACGAATTTAAATTGCCACCTTCTTGAACAATATCGAATTGTGATGATGTGTTAACTAGCATGATCGAAGCTAAAGAAAAAAATGAAAAAATACAATTGAACTCAAATGAGCTAGACACATTAGATACTGCGGGTATCCAATTAATTTATTCTTTCTGCAAAGATGTTAGTCAAGTGACACATAGCAATATGTCTGACAAAGTCAAAGAAGTGATGGAAGGGCTGGGCATTGAATCTGCATGAGCAAGAAAAACAACCTTGAATACACTAAGCAATATATTCGATTGTTTCAAATGCAATTGCTGGGTGTATTGGAAGATATGGCCGAACCTGCAGAATTATTATCAGGACAATTTTCTGAGGTCTTGTTAAGTCTATGTACTATTCGTGATCACCTTAAGGATGATCAGTTTAATAGAGTGCAGTTATCTGAAATGGTAGAAAAGCAAGTTAATCAGATGTTTGAGTGTATATCTGGAATGCAATTTGTTGATGCAAAGCGACAGAGAATTGAGCATGTAGCTGATGGATTGAGTTTTCTTGCAGAATTAGACTCTAATATTAATACAAATGATCATTGGGAAAATATTAAAAATAAAATACAAGATCAATATAAGATGGATAAAGAAAGAAATATTTATAAATCATTTTTGCAAGAAATTGAATATACGGATATTGACAATCTAAATGCGAAATTAAGCGATGAATGCTGTTAATGCTAGAAAGTCACATATAAAAGGTTTTGAGCATTATAATAAATACTATGATAATGCACTGAAAGCACAGATTGTAAAAATATCTCCAGGTGATTATTACATAACAGATCAAGATGAAATCATAACAACAGTGCTTGGTTCGTGTATCTCTGCTTGTATAAGAGATGTCAGAATGGGGGTTGGTGGAATGAATCATTTCATGATTCCTGTTAAATGCCGGCATACATCGCAGCCTCAACAAGATATGGATACGCGTTATGGTACCTATGCCATGGAGCACCTTATAAATGACATATTTAAGTATGGTGGTTCACGTAAAAATTTAGAAATAAAACTCTTTGGTGCGGGAAATGTGCTTGTCGGCAGTGGCAATGTTGGTGATATGAATATTAAATTTGTACGTGAATTTATTCAAACAGAAGGATATAAGATTACATCAGAGAATCTTGGTGGTGATAATCCAAGAAAAATAAATTATTCACCAATTACTGGGAAAGTAATGATGAAAAAACTTCCTGTAACAAGTATATCCCAAGTACAAAAAGTCGAGGAAGAACTTCAGAGTAAAGTTGAAAATACTGTTGTCGCAGGCGAGATTGACCTTTTTTAATGACTCATGTAGATGATTATGAAAAAAATTAAAGTATTAGTTGTTGATGACTCAGCAGTAATTAGGCGTTTGTTTTCAGACATGCTTAATTCAGATGCTGACATTGAAGTGATAGATACAGCGAATGATCCAGTTGAGGCGAGAACAAAGATAAAGCAACATAATCCTGATGTTATTACCTTGGATATTGAGATGCCTAAGATGGATGGCCTGACTTTTTTATCCATATTGATGCGTTTGCGACCAATGCCTGTTGTGATGATATCTTCTCAAACTCAAAAAGGTGCAGAGTGCGTTATGCGAGCACTGCATGTTGGTGCTGTAGACTTTATGCCTAAGCCTATTAGTCATGAGAATGACTCTTTAAATGTCTACGCAAATAATCTTATTAATAAAGTTAAGATTGCCAGTAAAGCGAATGTGACTAAACACTTGGAAATTACTGATCAGAATAAATCAAATAACTCTAACGATCAGTCAAATATCAATAATGCCTCTAGTCCTGAATTGCTAAACTGTAAGACAAATATTCAGTTAGTTGCGATAGGCTCTTCCACCGGAGGGACTGAAGCCCTTGCTGAAGTGCTAAGATCAATACCATCTGATTTTCCTCCCATTGTCATTACGCAACATATTCCTGCAAAATTTAGTGGTGCTTTTGCTGAAAGACTTAACAGAACATGTGCTGGGACGATCGTTGAAGCAAAAGATGGCGATGAAATTAAACCAGGTCATGTTTATATTGCTCCTGGTGGATTACAAACGGAAGTTGTCAAATATAAATATAACTTGATATGTAAAGTTTA
The DNA here is from genome assembly GCA_045106935.1 of Gammaproteobacteria bacterium. GTDB lineage: Bacteria > Pseudomonadota > Gammaproteobacteria > UBA4575 > UBA4575 > UBA1858. The sequence continues at coordinate 32,332 of JBGCFN010000006.1, forward strand.
TGAAGGTGAAAAAGTAAATCGCCACTGTCCTTCAGTTGAAGTTTTGTTTAAATCGGTAGCAAAAGTTGTTAGTAAAAAAGTTATTAGTGTCATGCTGACTGGTATGGGTGATGATGGTGCAGCTGCAATGCAAGATATAAAAGACATTGGTGGTATGACTATTGCTCAAGATGAGAAATCAAGTGTCGTGTGGGGTATGCCCGGATCTGCTGTTAAATTAGGATGTGTTGATAAGATTATTTCTTTAAATAATATTGCACCTGAATTAATTAAAATATGCAGAGAAGATGCACGAGCACCTATATCTTCTCTTTGTAAAGCTATTTAAAATATAAAGTAAATTTGCTATGAAAAATAATTATGTTTTAACTGATTCTGAATATAAAGATATTTGTGCATTGGTCTATGACAATACAGGTATTATCCTCAATGAGGAAAAACGTAAATTAGCTTATTCTAGATTTTCTAGACGTTTAAAAGATCTTAAATTGACAACATTTCGTGAGTATTGCGATATTGTTAGATCTGGTGATAAGCGTGAAATGACTCACTTTGCTAATGCCATAACGACAAATCTAACTTCTTTTTTTCGTGAAGCACATCATTTTGATCGTTTAGTTGATGAGGTTATGCCTGGACTATTAAAAAAAACTTCCAGGAAAATTAGAATATGGTCGGCAGGCTGTTCAACAGGTGAGGAGCCCTATTCATTAGGGATTGCTATTCTAAAAAAATATCCTGATATTAAAAATTGGGACATTAAAATTTTAGCAACAGATCTTGATTCTAAAGTTCTTGAAACGGCGTCAAGAGGTATATATAAGTCCCAAGGCTTGAATACGCTTGATGATCCTACGATTGCTAAAGAATGTTTTAAGCGAGGATTAATCGATGGAGTAGAGAGTGTTCAAGTGTCATCAGAAGTTCGTGAATTAATTCAATTCAAGAAACTTAATTTGATGGATAAAACATGGCCAATGAAAGGATCATTTGATGTGATTTTCTGTCGTAATGTAGTCATCTATTTTGATCAAATCACTCAGCAAAAATTATTTTCAAGTTTTTCTAAATTGCAAAATAAAGGTGATTATTTATTCATTGGTCATTCAGAAACACTTAAAGGTTTTGATACGCCATATAAAAATATTGGTCGAACTGTATATATTAAAGAAAATTAATCAATTGCGATTTTCTTTATCAATAGACAAATTCTTAGATCTAAGTAACTATAAGTGAGTTGCGAATTTTAATTCCTTAAAATTATTGTGGATACGTACCATCATGACTAAATTATTAGCTGTAGCTGTAATCCTCTTAATATCTAGTGTCGCCATAGCTTCAAGTACTTTATCTGAAGATCTCGACAGATTTGTTAAAGAATTTATTGATACTGCCCCTGATAATGTTCAAAGAGATTTTAATCAAGGCGTCAATGAGATTAAGAACTCGGGAATTTTAGATCGGGCAATTAATGTCGGTGATTATGCACCTGAATTTACATTAGTTAATGCAGTGGGCGACTATGTTAGTTTGTATGATCAACTAGAAAAAGGCCCGGTCGTACTTGTTTGGTACCGTGGAGGCTGGTGTCCATATTGCAATTTACAGTTACAGCATATTCAAATGAAATTACTTGAGATACATCAAGCGGGTGGTCAAGTGATTGCAATTTCACCAGAATTGCCTGACAAAACAATGACCACAAAAGAACGGCATATGCTTGAGTTTCAAGTGTTGAGTGATACTAATAATAATGTGGCTGATCGTTACAAGTTGGCTTATACAGTGCCTGATTATGTGGTTGACCATTATGATTTATCTTCAAAACTAAATGCACATAATGGTGATGAAGAGAATCGTTTACCATTAGCAGTAACATACGTTATTGCTAGGAGTGGAATTGTTGAGTATGCATTTTTAGATGCCGACTATAAAAATAGAGCAACGCCAGAAGAAATTATTACTGTATTGAAGGATATCAATTAAGGACGGTTTCAAGTGTTATTTGTTTAGTGTCTAGTTAAACAGCAATGACATCTTAATAGGCTTACTCTTTGATCGTATTTTCAAGTAAATACTGTATATACATCCGGCGAGATTCTTTGTCTCGCCGGAGTGAGTTATTTTCACACCACCAAGAATAGCTCACAGGGTCGATCATTAGTCTTTCAAAGGCTTTACTACGATTGGTCAATAAAACGACGCTCTTGTCAGCATGAGCTAGCCATATTTGGTAGGAGGCATGGAAATTTTCTTGGTCGTCCGATATTTCTTTCATTTTTACCCAAGACCTTTCTGAATACCATGGAATACCCACTACAGCGAGCTGTTTTTTGTGATTATTTGGTTTAGACATTGTAGATAAATTATGGGTGAAATTGGCTATACAAAATTGTAGTGCTTTAAATATAGCTAATTCCCATGGAAATTTGGGGTAAATACTAGATTAAATGGATAATATGGCCAAGGATAGTGCTGTATGGCATAACTACTTGGTAATCTTTAGTTTTCTTAACGCGTTGAGCTCGCTGTGCTTGACTGTGTCTTTATCTGATCCAATTTCTTTAGCGATCATTGATCTGCTATTACTTGGGATTAGTTCTTTAGTTTTGTGAAGATGTAGTTTTTTTACACTATTACTAGCATCAATGTTATTAAGCCCATATCTCAGGCAAAGTACTTTTGCTTCGATGTTGGTGAGTGTGTCATTAGGATCGTCAATCATTGTAGTGTCTCTATTGCCCATTATTATTTTTATTGGGTATGAATCTTAAGTTGGTGCGATTGTATTAGAATGCACAACTGGATAAGTGAATTAATTCACATCAATGGCTTGAGTGACATTTTTTTACAATTTATGCGTGCTGATAGCGATTATTTAATTGCCATTTAAACAAATTGAATATTGGAATAGTTATTTGAAAGGCTTAGGAAATGAGTATTGTTGATATACCCTATGCAGCTCCAAAAATAATCTTGTTTGATTGGCACGCTACATTGGTGGATACACATGATGCCATGTATCACGCGATAGATGATGTGCTACCAATGCTGCATGAATTGGATGTGATTGATCGCATGGTTAAAACTGAAGATAGTAAAACCTTAGAAGATGCTAAATTAGTCAAATATGTGCTTGAGAATAAAAGACTGCACCCCAAATTAAAGGCAGCACGAAAAGTATCGCGAACTGATATCTTTCAGGTTTTATTTGGTGAAGATGAACAAGCAAAAAAAATTGTACACGAGGCATTTGATAATGCTTACCGTAATTATTTTGGTGACGTGCATCCCTTTGAAGAGGGGGTCGAAAAAATGCTTGAAGATTTGCATGAATTGAATTTGAAAGTTGGTGCTCTCACTAATCGTAATCGTGAATTTATGATGCATGAAGTATCTGTTGTAAGTGAGAAAGGGTGGGAACATTTTTTTCATACTATTGTGTGTGGTGATGATGTAGCTAATAGAAAACCTGCACCAGATCAGATACTACAAGCTTTGCGTGAGCTAAATGAAGAGCCAAGTCTAAACTGTTGGTATATTGGTGATAGCACAACAGATATTACTGCCGCTAAAGAGGCAGGTGTCACAGGTATATACTACAACGGTGCAGGTTGGAGTAGAGATTGGTTAGATAAAATATTTCCTGGCACAGTTGCTTATCCGCATCGACCAGATGTTGTTGTGGATGACTTTAAGCAGCTTATGCATTTAGTACGATTGGAAAAATTTGCAGTATCCGAATAACTATTTAACGTTTAAGTTTTTTATAAGCAGCTAATGCACGATCTCTAGCAACACTATGGTCGATAATACGATGAGGATAATTATCTCCTAGGGTTACCTTAGCTGTATTGAGTATATTTTCCGGTGCCAACCATGGGCTATGGATATATTTTTTTGGCATATGCCTTAATTCAGGAACCCATTCGCGCACATAATCTCCAAGTGGATCAAATTTTTCGCCTTGTAATACAGGGTTGAAAATACGGAAGTAGGGCGATGCATCTGCGCCACTGCCTGCAACCCATTGCCAGCTAGCCGCATTGTTTGCAAGGTTAGCATCGACCAATGTATTCCAAAACCATTGTTGACCTTGCTGCCAGGGAATTAACAAATCCTTGATTAGAAACGAAGCGACGATCATGCGTACACGATTATGCATCCAACCTGTTTTCCATAATTCGCGCATACCTGCATCTACAATAGGAAAACCTGTCTGACCCTTTTGCCACGCTTTGAATGATTGAGCATCATTTTTCCATGGAAATTTAGAGAATTCTTCTCTAAATGGTTTTTCAGGAAAATCTGGCCAATGTACAAGTAAATGATAGGCAAAATCACGCCATATTAATTGCCGTAGATATGCTTCACCATTGTTCTCCAGTATTTTTGAGGAATTTTTAATTGCTGCCCAAATTTGTTTGGGACTAATTTCACCAAAATGTAAGTGTGGTGAAAGTCTAGATGTGCCATTAATATCTGGACGGTTTCGTAACATGGGGTATTTGTTGCCAGCATGAGCGATGAAGTCTTTCAGATATTCATGGGCACTTGTTTCTCCCGGCGTCCAATAGTCATTGAATCCTTTTGCCCAATTTGGTTTGTTTGGTAGCAGATTCCAATCTGTTAATTTTTCGCTATCTATTTTTTTCTTATAAATTGTAAGTGTTTTTGGTGCAGGAATAGGCTTGCCAGGCACATTGGTTTTCAGGCAGTTGCGATAGAATGGCGTAAAGACTTTATATGGTTCATTTTTTCCTGTGCGAATTTCTTCGGGTTCGAAAAGTAAATATCCTCTATATCTTTTTATTTCTAGCCTATCTAAGAAATGTTCGTGGACTTTATCCTCTACCGTGTTGTTATATGGTTCATAATGCTTGGTGAAATATAAGGCCTGTGCATCTGTTGATTGAACAATGTTGTCTAGTTCTTCAATAACTGATCCACTTCGTAAGATTAATTTAACATTAAAACTTTTTAATGCTTTCGTTAAATGGGTAAGACTATGATGCAGCCACCATAAGCTAGCTTGGCCAAAAGGCCAGTGGTTGATTTGTGATGTATCTAAAATATAAATGCATATAATCGGTCTGCCTGTACTAGCGGCTGCGGTTAATGCTGCATTATCTTTTATTCTTAGATCTTGTCTAAACCAAAAAATGATAGGTGACGACATAAATTGTATTCTTGTCAGATAATCCGTGGTAGCTAATTGCTAAGAAGAAGGAATTGTTAAGCTAATCCCGTTATTATAGTGTTCATAAAGACAATGGTTAAGCTTTTGTACTGGACGAAAGTTAAACTTCACTGATGAACAGGATAGCGATGTCAAGTTGTTGTAATACACCCAAGCAAGAAAACAGCTGCCATGAACCCAAACGTTCGTTGGACTATCTGTTATGGGGCTCACTGTTTTTTTCTATCATTTTGTATGTTTTGCATTGGCAATTTTCCACATCATTAATTGGATTGTCATGGTTAGCTGAGATGGCGCAATCAGTATTCTCTTTATTGAATATTGTTTGGTGGGGAATTCTCTTGGGTATTATTATGCTTGCATTATTATCCAAAGTGCCGAGAGAATTTGTTATATCGGTACTGGGCACTGGCACAGGTTTTAAAGGAATAATTCGCGCAACTATTGGCGGAGTGTTATTAGACTTATGTAGTCATGGTATCTTGATGGTGGGTGCAAAATTATATGAGCGTGGTGCGAGTGTAGGTCAAGTAATGGCATTCTTAATCGCTAGTCCATGGAACTCATTTTCACTGACTATAATATTATTTGCATTGATTGGATTGAAGTGGACGCTATTCTTCATTGTTGCATCAATGCTAATTGCATTATTCTCCGGGTGGTTGTTTGATCTTCTTCAGGCCAGAGGCGTGTTGCCTGCGAACCCACATACCATCGAATTACCAGAAGAATTTAATTTTTGGTATGAGGCAAAGACACAATTATCTGCTGCTACATTCAATACCTCGACATTAATATCAATGTTCAAAAGCGGTTTATTAGATTCACGTATGGTAGTGCGTTGGATTTTATTTGGTGTTCTGCTTGCCAGTTTGATTCGTGCTTTTGTAGAAGTGTCTTTGTTCCAACAATATTTCGGTCCAACTATGATGGGCTTATTATTTACTTTGGTTGCCGCAACAATAATAGAAGTATGTTCTGAAGGATCAGCGCCGATTGCTGCCGATTTGTTAACGCGAGCTAATTCACCAGGAAATAGTTTTGCTTTTTTGATGGCCGGTGTTTCAACTGATTATACAGAGGTGATGGTACTAAAAGAGTCCACTCGCTCGTGGAAGATTGCTTTGTTCTTACCTCTAATTACCGTGCCACAAATTTTTGTTATTGCTTGGTTAGTTAATCTTCAAACAATTTAAAAATTGCTAATACCTGGGTTGTTTTTTACGCCTATGAGTTTAGGTGTATTTAATTTATCTATTTTGACTGAGTCCTGATTTTTAATATAGCTTGCGACTTGCTCCCATACAGGTGGGCCGGGTGCTTTCTCGTTGACGGTCGCCCAGCCAGCAACAATATAATTCTTGTCGTCTTCAATGATAGTACCATTGTCTAATGTCATGTTGCTAATTCGATTGCCAATTGATTCATTAGGATTACATGTGTAATCCATGCCTCCTAATCTCACCATGTCTCCTCCTTGTTGATAATAGGGGTTAGGATTAAAAAGGTTGTCACATACATCTTCCAAAATGAGTTTAATATTTTTTCCAGACATTTCTCTTCGGTAAGTTTCAGGATAAGTCATACACGTTTGGTCAAGCACATGCTCCATTGTAATTGTATTGTTCACTGGTAATGTTGTGCCCCATCGGAAACCTGGAGACAATGAAATTTGCGCATCATTTTGTTGCCGCAATGCATCACAAATTAACTGATCAAAAGTGCCATTAAAATTGCCTCGGCGATACAGTGTGGATTCAGTTGTGCCTAGTTCTTCAGATAACCAATCCAAATAAGGTGCACGTACTTTATCAATATACGCTTGCATTTCTTGGTCGGGTTGAATTAGGTTTGAAAATATAGGCAGTAACTTATATTGGTAGTTGTGCACTCGACCTTGTTTAATGTCTAAGTCCATCACGCCTAAAAATTTACCATTAGAGCCAGCATTAGTAACCAGAGTAATGCCGCTCGCATTTTTTATTTCTAGTGCGTTGGGAATTCCATCATGTGTATGTCCACCTAAAATAACATCGATACCTGTTAATGAACTTGCCATCTTAATGTCTACATCAGCACCGTTATGCGATAGTAATACAACTGCATCGGGTTTATGTGTATCACGAATTTTGTTGACTAAATGTTGTAGCTCGCCATCATTAATACCAAATGTCCAATCAGGAATAAAACGTTTAGGATTAGCCACAGGTGTATAAGGGAATGCTTGCCCAATCACTGCAATCCGACTATTAGCTAATTGTTTTATTGTGTAAGGAGGGAATACATGTCCGCTGTCTTCGTCATAGACTTCTGCGCCATCAAATAATGCTTCCTCAGTGGCATTAACATTTTGCGCAATAAACTCACCATTAAATGCGGCAATGTTTTCTAGTACTTGTTGATCTTGGTAGGTAAATTCCCAGTGTCCGGTCATGACATCAACACCCAGCAAATTGCATGCGCCGACCATGTCCATACCATTAGTTTTCAAAGCGGTGCCTGATCCCTGCCAAGTATCTCCACCATCGAGCAATAAAGATTGATTGTCAGCAACGGCAGAGCGGAGTTGTTTAACTAAACTAGCTAAATGAGCAAAACCGCCTACCTTGCCGTATTTCTGTACAGCAGATTCATAATTCAAATGAGTGTAAGCATGCGAAAGCTGGGTATTACCCTCAAGTGAGAAGTGTTTGAGTAACGCTTCACCCACTACGTGAGGCGGGCGTGCAAACGAGTCACCTAGGCCAATATTAATATGAGGCTCTCGAAAATAGATGGGATTTAATTGGGCATGACAATCAGTGAAATGTAATAAACGTGTATTGCCAAAGCTTGGGACGTCATACATATCGCGAGTTTTACCCATACTAGTGCTAGGCAACAACCCGCTGACTGAGGCAATGGAGAGTAGTTGTATAAATTCTCGTCGATTAATCATGATAAATTGAATAAATAGTATGCAAATGTGTGTGTCATAAATATTTAACTTAAATAAAGTTCAAGAGTTTTAGTTTAATAACTGGTTTTATCTTATTGAAATATAAAGAACTAAATATGGCAGTATATTTGTGTCTTGACTTCATTTTTAATCCAAGTATGTTGCCCACTCTTTCAAAAATATAATCATTCCAGGCAAGTATTTGTTGCTGTTTAGGCGCCGTTCTCAGCCCTGAAATGTTACTATGATGTAAAGTGTATTGGTGATCTGTGTCGGTTCCTCTGCAGCGATAAATTGTGAACCCCGCCAGGCCCGGAAGGGAGCAACGGTAACAGTTGATTCGAGTGCTGAGATCCTACTGGCACAGGTTGCCGCCAAACCAAAAATTAATCAATGTCTCATCAAGTACTAGCGCGAAAATGGCGTCCACAGACGTTTGCGGACATCGTGGGCCAGGAACATGTGGTCACGGCATTGGTGAATGCGCTTAAAGCTGATCGACTACATCACGCGTATTTATTTTCTGGGACTCGCGGTGTAGGTAAAACGACCGTCGCAAGAGTGTTAGCAAAAGCACTAAGTTGCGAGACAGGCATAACCTCTGAACCATGTGGGGTCTGTGATGCCTGCCAATCCATTACTGAGGGGCGGTTTGTTGATTTAATTGAGGTTGATGCTGCCTCAAGAACACGCGTTGAAGACACACGCGAGCTACTAGAAAACGTTCAATACGCACCCACACGTGGGCGATTCAAAATATACCTCATTGATGAGGTGCACATGCTTTCAGGGCATAGCTTTAACGCTTTGTTGAAGACGCTGGAAGAGCCGCCTGAACATGTGAAGTTTTTATTAGCCACAACAGATCCGCAGAAACTTCCCGTCACCGTATTATCACGATGCCTGCAATTTACATTACGCCATATCTCGACTGAAAAAATCGCAGGTCAGTTAGAAAAAGTACTGAGTTCAGAAGAAATAAAATCAGAAACGCCGGCATTAATACAGTTAGCTGAATCTGCTGATGGCAGTATGCGTGACGCATTAAGTTTGCTAGATCAAGCGATAGCGTATTCTGGTGGTGATGTATCGGAACATACGGTTAGCCAAATGCTAGGCACGGTGCCTAGTGAGCAAATCAATGCATTAATCAATGCCATTTGTGAATTTGACCCAGCGAAAGCAATAGAATTAATTCATTCGTTAACCACTCTGAATGTAGATTTCAGTAAATTGCTTGATCAACTGATTGTTATTTTTCATGCTTCTGCGATTTCGCAAGCAGTGCCAGATTACAAAGAACAAATTGCATTATTTGGTGACACTATAAAAATGGTTAGCGAGAAACTAGCATCCGAAGATATTCAATTGTTTTACCAGATTGTTCTTAATAGCCGAAAAGATTTATATCTAGCACATTCACCGCGCGCAGGGTTTGAAATGGCGGTGTTGCGCATGATTATGTTTAGGCCTGGTAGTGATAATAAAGCCCCGCATGCAAAACGAGTATCAACTGCGGCATCCAACAAAGGTAAAGCGTCTGCCATGGTGGCAGCAGCGTTGGAAAATAAAGTACCGCAGCAACCAGCATCAGAAGCTGAGCCTGTTCAAACGCAGGCACCTGAATCTGAAGTGGCAGTCGTTGAAGACGTTGTAGAACAAGCACCAGTTAAAGCAGTTGAGCAAAAGACACGTCCAAAAACAGCAGATCCAGCAGAATGGTTAGAGATTATTGAAAAGGCGCAATTCGCGGGTGTGGTTAGAGCACTAGCTACACATTGTGCGCTACAAAGCTATCAAGGGGATGATATGAAGTTATTGCTTGCCAGTGATCATGAAAGTTTAATGGCAGGTGCGACCGTATCTAAACTAACGCAAAAATTAAAAGAGACGTTCGGTGAAAGTACTAATGTTACGATCGAAGTGATGGCAGCGTCTATTGATAGTCCTGCACAACACACGAGAGATCGTGAAGAAGAACGCTTAAGTAAAGCAGAAGAAAGTTTAGAACAAGACGAATTTATCCAAGCATTAAAGAGAGATATGCAGGCTGAAATAGTGCCAGGGTCATTACAACCGAAACAAGAGGGCGAATAATGAAAGGTGGGCTAGGTAATTTGATGAAGCAAGCGCAAAAAATGCAAGAAGATATGCAAAAAGCGCAAGAAGAAATCAAACTGATTGAAGTCGAGGGTCAGTCAGGTGGCGGCATGGTTAAAGTCACGATGATGGGCAGTCATGAAGTAAAACGCATTGCGGTTGATGACAGCTTAATTGGTGATGATAAAGATATGTTAGAAGATTTAATCGCCGCTGCGATGAATGATGCGGTACATAAATTAGAAGCAACAACAAAAGATAAGTACGCAGGCCTTACCTCTGGCATGTCATTGCCGCCAGGTATGAAACTTCCTTTCTAAAAAGGGTCTCGGGTGGCAGAACATTCTCCATTACTCACTGAGCTGATCGAATCGCTTAAACTGTTGCCGGGTGTGGGTCAAAAGTCAGCGCAACGCATGGCTTTACATTTGTTGAAAGTAGAGCAGGATAAATCTATTAAGCTGGGGCAGGTGATCTGCAAAGCTGTTGAAAATATTAAGCACTGTAGTCAATGCAGAAATTATACAGAAGAGCAGGTCTGCGAAATTTGTAGAAGTCCTAATCGTAAATCCACTCAAATGTGTATTGTTGAAACGCCGACAGATTTAATGGCGATAGAAAATGGAACAACTTACAACGGTGTCTACTTCGTACTAATGGGTAAGCTATCTCCTTTAGATGGGATTGGGCCTGAGCAACTGGGTTTAGATAAATTAGAAGAACGATTACAGTCTGGCGACTTGGAAGAAGTTATCCTGGCGACTAGCTCTACAATGGAGGGTGAAGTCACTGCGCATGTCATTGCAGAGATGGTTAAGAAGAGTGGCTTAAGAACGACAAGACTGGCTCAAGGCGTACCTATTGGTGGCGAATTGGAATATTTAGACCTAAATACGCTATCTCAAGCCTTTGAGACAAGAACAAATTATGATTAAGGTGTATTCCTAATCTATATAAAACACTGCTACATCGCAGCCACAGCCAAATCATCCCAATCATTCATAAAACAGATCACTGCAACATAAACATTCAATTATATTTATTGCGGGCGATTGGTTAAATTGATTCCACTAAAATTACTTTAAGTGGGTGAAATCATGAGCAATGTCGCAGTAAGCAATCGAGACATAATAGAAACGTCTGCCTTGGAAGCAGCAGGATTGATGACAGCAATGATAGTCGCGTTCGCCCTTGTGCTCAATGCCTTCTAAACCGATAGTTTCTAATCAGTAAAATTAAGGAAGTGGTTGAACAAGGATGTTCTCTTTACTGTGAATATTGCACTCTATTTTCGTAGCTGCGTAACAAAATATACACGCCAATCGCCGCGGCAACATGCTTGATGGAATGGCCGCTAACTACCGTGAGCATGTCATGAACAGCCACATCGTAGTGCTCAAATAATTTGGCAGCAATATATGACGCAAGTAACCACCAATAAGCACTGATCTGACTAAATGATGATTTAAATGTGATTAGAATAATAGGGATCGCGAGTATTGGGAAAAATTGAACAATCGCATAATAACGTAAATCACCCTGGCCATTCGCTTCAGTGATATGCCAGTAGAAAACTGAAAACAAGCCCGCGGCAAGTAGCGGTAGAAGTAATGCTTTTCCTAGTTTAATAGAAATAAACTCGCTAATCACAATTGAAAACAAGCCCATAAACGCAATGGTCATTGGGAGTCTATCCCACACGAGTGTTTGGTTGTCTGGCCATACATGATAATAACCCGAGCCAAATGCAACTAATGTAGTGCCAAAAAATAAAGCGATATAAGCAAACTTGTTTTCACTAATCACATTGAGTGAATTAAGACTAGTGAGCTTGTATAAACCTAATAACCCAACAACTAAAAAGGGAAGGTTGGATAAAACATTTAATATATTAGGAATATTGAACAGGCCAACACTATCTGAAAAATTATGATAGGCGAGATCTTGTGGAATAGGAGAGCGACTTAGCAATCCAAATAACACCGCGATGGCAGATATGGCGATGAGTAATAAACCGATGGTTTCTCTTTTCATAATTATCTTACTTAGATTATCTCAATTGACTATCTTTACTGCCACGTCGATTAATGCCGCTTGAAATTTTCTGGGTTTCATCAACTTGTTCTTGGCATGCCACACACAGTCGAACACCGGGTACAGCCTCACGACGTGCAAGCGGAATCTCAGCTTCACACTCTTCACAATGGCTTAGTCCAGCGCCACTAGGTAGCTGGCTGCGTGCTTGTTTAACAGCGTCATCAATACTTGCGTCAATCTGATCTTGTACGGCCCCATCACGCGACCATCCGCCAGCCATGATTATTTTCCTTTGCTTTTAATAAGTAAAATTCTAGACACTAAAAGCGCGAGTAGAATGAGAACGCCGTAAGGGTAATGGAAGTAGCCATAAAAATAAGCCAATAGAGTAGAGGCCAGTAAACCGATAAGAAGTGCGCTGATCCAATCCATTACTTGATAAAGCTACAGCAGTAATCTGTTGTTTTAGAAACTTTCAATTGAAACTTAGCATTTGCCTGCACTTCAAAACTCTCACCACCACTAATACTTTGCCAATCACTATTCGGTAATAGGACTTCTAATTCGCCAGAAGCGATTTCCATCAATTCTTTTTCGTCCGTGCTGAACTCATATTCACCCGGCAACATAATGCCCAACGTTTTGCGTGAGCCATCTTGAAATATCACAGAGCGACTAGTCACTTGTCCTTCAAAATAAACATTGGCTTCCTTGATAATAGAAACATTGTCGAATTGAGACATAAATAAATCCTTTTTAAAAAATATTCAGGTGCATGATTAATGGCTAGCATTATTATGCGTTTTTTGTGTTAGGTCTAGCTGGAGTATCACATTAATAAGAAGGTTTTAGGGTGTTTGTTGTTTGAATGAACGAATTAATTAAGTGACCTCTTTAGTATTACGCTCGTAGAGGTCCCAATCAATTGTGGTTCTGTATATTTGTTTTTGCTAATATAATCTATATGCTAATGACCGCTTTCGACCCTTAGCAGACATTACCAATCTAAGCTATATAGTCAAATATCAGATTAAAAATTGAAGTGCTAAGCATTTAGATTAGTTGGTATATGCAATAATATTAATGTCTTATATCTAAATTGGATAAAAATGCTTAATCGAGCAGGCTGGATATTAATAATTCTTGGCACATTAGAAACGCTGCTTCTCATTTATGCTGTTGTAACAAAAAGTAGCTTCACTGGCGGCTCTTTTCTTTACATTATTATTGGGATATTCCTAATAAAAAAAGGCGTTAAATCATATAAATTTTCACAATTTATTTTCACTGCAATATTGTTGGTTATACCTGCGTCACTAATTTTTAATATCTTGCAATCAATACAATTATTTACCGCTTCAGATATTGATGTAACTTCTGGTATTTTTACAATTCATCATATTATTTTTTGTGCTTATATTCTGTTTGTTGCCTACATAGTTATGCTGCTTCATCATCCAGATACTAGAGCTGAATTGTCTTTGCAGAAATACGATAGTAATATCTCAACTCTGTATGTACCAAAAAGACGAGTGATTATTTTTTCAATACTGTTCATAGTTTTTTCTGGGGTTATAGCAGGGCCGCACATGCTAACAAATTCATTTAAGACTATTATAGCCGGTATAATTGAAAATGAACTGGTTATAGACAAAGTCGGTGAAGTTGAATCATTGAATTTAATTTCTACTAACTACAATAACTGGAGCGCTATAACATTTTGGAAGATTAATGGAATGAATGATAACGCTGAATTTATTGCAATCTTAGATCCAGAGTCAAACCTAGAAGTGTATGAATTTGGAGCGAACAAAAATAATCACGATGGTTCTCTTGAAAATGACCTAGCAAAGAAAAAAGTATATTCATTTGATTTTATAGGCGAGTCACATAAGTCCGTTTTACAGCTTACCGCACAAAGCTCTGTTTTAAGGGTAAGCATTATTTCATAT
>JBGCFN010000060.1:0-20333 GCA_045106935.1 Gammaproteobacteria bacterium
ATTTTAGTATTTCTCTAAATATTTAAGCTTTCTAGTGTCTCTAATTTCATTTATTCATACGAATTTTACATAATTAACTGTTTTTAAGTAAATTTAGTGTAAATTATTTTTTATTTAATAATGTTAATAACTTTAAATTCAGTGTCTTTAGATAGCATTGCAACAGTCGATATACAGTCTGAGGCGTTGAGAAGTACCCAGACTGATGACAAATAATAATATAAGTAGTCAAAGTCGACTGCGAGTCGATTATATCTATGCAAATTTACGACAGTGGTTTGCAGTGCATTGCTTTGTGCTTAAACATTTCTTTAATGGTTCTAAGCAGAATATTGTTGCGCATTGCATTATTCAAAATCAAAGAACCATTGTATATAAGCGAGACTTAGCATTTTCTGATCCTCTATATTTAGAGCGTCTCACTAGCTTTGCAAATCAATTTGATATTCGTTTGCAAGTTGATCGACGTATACAAAATATACCTGTGATGCATGATCGACGATCACGTTCGTTGATTGTTGTTTTGTTTGGTTTGATTATGATAAATAATTCAGTATCTGCTGCTAATGACATTACGAATCATGGCTATGAAAATAATCAACGGATTCAACAAAAGAATACTGCTCAATTACTAAATTGGATTCGCTTCAAAATGTCTGAGCTTGAGTTTGAGGTCGGATACGAATTGCCAAATATTCAACGTTTGCCAGCCTCTGAAATGTATGAGCTTGCTTTTGGTGACAATATTCCTAGAGTGAGTAGTCAGCCATCTGCGAAGATATATGGTTTGTATAATTACAAAGATAAGACTATTTATCTGCTCGATTCTATTGATATTAATACCACTAAAGGCAGATCAATTTTGTTGCATGAGCTCGTCCATTATTTGCAATATAAAAATGGACATGATCATAAAGTTGAATGCAAAAACCGATTAGAATATCTAGCCTATTCTTTAGAAGCAGCATATCTAAAAGAGCACGGACAAAAAATTGGTTTTAGTCAGAATCATTTGCGACGAGTTGTTCAGTGTCATTCTTAAAATATTTTTAAATTAAAGCTTAATTGCTTGATAATTCAATTTTTAGGAATATCTTGTTATAACGTTCTTCATTCTTCTTTGTGCGATGAACAATACCTTTAGATGTTTTGTTGGTCGTTTCTGTATTTCCACCAATTTCAAACCATTCTCCTAAGCGAACACGCAATGTAGTATCGACATAAGTTTGCTCTTGTCCGTAACCTTGATAAGTGCGACTGCCACTAACACTGCTTTGTATGCTGATATTTGCTGAATTGCTATCTGCGCTACGTGCGACGACATAAAAACCATCCTGTTGAGTAGGCGATAGGCGGTTATGCTCGATTAGAAAATTACCATTAGTACGTTGTACATATGAGTAGATTGGTGTGATGCGTAAATTTTCTTTAGAGATATAAGCAGGTTTGCCTTCTTGAACTTGTACAAATTGTGTTTTATCGCTTTTGTTTTCAGTCTTGCGAGTATCTACGTTGACGGTGACTCCTGGATCGTTTCTACGATACTTGCCTACATTGAGTTCAGCGTCGCCAGACTCAATTTGTATTGAGGCATTGATACTATTTTCATTGGTCGCCACGTATTCGTCACTCGTGACTGAGATACGAAAAGTTTTACTTGCGCGGTCAACAGCGCTTATTAGTTGTTCAATTTCTTCAACTCGATTGGCTGGCGCCTTAATGAATATCTGGTAACCGTCACCACTCATGGCTTCGTTATTTTGTAGCAGAGGGCGAATGAGTGGCATAACTTCATCAGCAGGGCGGTTTTTCAAATCAAAATAATGGATCGAGTCAGCCGCTAATAAGATCGGTGCAGTCACCAAGATAAAGATCATAACAATAAGATGTTTCATGATTTATATGCTCACACGTCTTAAATCGGGGGAGGTCTCACTTTGATGCCAGTGATCGGTAAATATTTTATCTAGCTCGGCGCATCGAATGTGATCGTTAAACGAGACATTACCTTCATAACGATCTGACTGTGGGTTGTGTATAAAGCCTTTACCATCCGCGCTGACTAAGCTTTCGTTATAGTAAGCATATTCTTTAGGCAATTTTCGAATAGATATTTTTGAAGGTGCCCTGTCGGCTAGGTTTATTAATCGATGCCCATCTTTAGTCACATTAGTACTATCAAATAATATGATACGCACACTGACATTGCGGTTTTTACGAATAAACTTGCTGAAAGCTTCGACAATATCGCTGCGATCGAATATTTGGTGGTCAAGGTTTCTTGAGATGATATTAATATTCAATATTGCTGAACTAGCTAGTTTATGCACCGCAGCAACATTCAATGCACGGTCTTCCACTGGAATTTCACCTTCAGTGACGCCTAGCATGAAATTTTCAAAAAACCGTTCTTGCTTCATCTTTTATCGATCTGTAGAAAATGTCTGAGAATACCTGACTATTCAGGTAAGATGTACGCTAGTTCTCCGAATTGGCCGTTTTATTTGCCTATTTGGTATCAATATTAAGACTGTTTTAGTGTCTGATTAGTTCACCTGCTGAGAGTTGGGAACTTGCTAACTCCTATCACTGTCATCTACTTGTCAATAGGTTGTGAATTTGGTAAAAAATGCCTGATTCGCCAACATGAATGGCTCATCTAGGGCCTAAAAATAACAATAAAAGTGTCATGATTGAAATTGAAAATCTGGTCAAAAAGTTTGGCCCTTTAACCGCAGTCAACGATATATCTTTCACTGTCGAACCTGGTCAAGTCCTTGGTTTTCTCGGGCCCAATGGAGCAGGGAAATCTACCACAATGAAAATGATCACCGGCTTTTTAGCGCCAACGTCGGGCAATATTCGTGTGTGTGGACATAAGGTAGAAGGAGACTCACTCAAGGCTAAAAGAGAGATTGGTTATTTGCCTGAAGGTGCACCGAGTTATGGTGAAATGACGGCTATACAGTTTCTCCAATTTATTGCTGATGTCAGAGGGCTAAAAGGTGCATCTAGACGTGAGCGTATCGATACCGTAATTTCACAATTGCACTTGCAGCAAGTGGTCAATCGTCCGATTGAAACATTATCTAAAGGATTCAAACGCAGAGTCGGGTTGTCGCAAGCAATATTGCATGATCCTCAGGTGCTTATTCTAGATGAGCCCACTGATGGATTGGACCCGAATCAAAAATACGAAGTACGTGAGCTGATTAAAGGCATGGCGAAAGATAAAATTGTTGTGATATCTACTCATATATTAGAAGAGGTTGACGCGGTGTGTTCTCAAGCCATAATTATTGCCAATGGTAAAGTGGTAGCCAATGAGACGCCTAAAGCCCTGATTGCCAGATCACCCACCGGTCGAATGGATGATGTGTTTAGAGAAATAACATCAGCGGAGGGTTTGTCGTGAAAAATATAGGAATTATTTTCAAGCGTGAATTGGAAAGCTATTTTGCAACGCCAGTCGCTTATGTATTTATAGTTATCTTTTTAGTCCTCAGTGGTGCGCTGACATTTCACATGGGCAATTTTTATGAACGTGGCCAAGCAGATCTTGCGCCGTTCTTTAATTTTCATCCATGGTTATATTTATTTCTAGTACCCGCAATCTCAATGCGTTTATGGGCTGAAGAAAGAAAATCTGGGAACATTGAATTATTGTTAACACTACCGATTACTATGATTGAAGCAGTGATCGGCAAGTTTTTAGCAGCTTGGTTATTTACAGCAATTGCATTAGCGTTAACATTCCCGTTATGGATAACAGTCAATTATTTGGGTGACCCTGATAATGGTGTCATTCTCGCAGCCTACATAGGTAGCTTGTTAATGGCAGGAGGGTTCTTGGCTATTGGTGCATGTATCTCTGCAACAACAAAAAATCAGGTGATTGCTTTTATTATTAGTGTGGTTATTTGTTTTGCCTTTCTTTTAAGTGGTTTCCCTATCGTGCTCGACTTTTTCCGTGGCTGGGCGCCTCAATATGTTGTCGATGCCATTGCATCTTTAAGTTTTTTGACACATTACACATCGATTAGTAAAGGTGTCATTGATCTGCGTGATGTAATTTATTTTGCGACACTGATTGGTTGTTGGTTGTATGCCAATGCGGTCGTTATTGAAATGAAGAAGGCTAGTTAGACTATGAGTTCTGAGAAAACAATAAGTAAAACGATCAGTTATTCGGGGTTGTTGATTCTGGCGATTTTGTTTGTGCTGGTGAATATGATCAGCGGTAATCTGTTTAAAAGTTCACGTGTCGATTTGACCGAAGATAAGTTGTATACGCTTTCAGAGGGCACGTTAAATATTCTTGACAGTATTCAAGAACCAGTCACATTGCATTACTTTTTTTCTGATCAAGCCAGTCAAGAAATTCCTCAGTTAAGAACTTATGCGAATAGAGTGCGTGAGCTGTTACAAGAATATGCGCAATTGTCGAATGGTAAAATAGCGTTACATGTGATTGATCCTATCCCTTATTCAGAAGAAGAAGATCAGGCAGCAGAATTTGGTTTGCAAGGTGTACCTACCGGCCCTGGAGGTAATACTATCTACTTTGGCTTAGCAGGAAGCAATTCTGTGGGTGAGTCCAAGTTGATTCCATTCTTTCAGCCTAATAAAGAACAGTTTTTAGAATATGATGTCACTAAATTAATTTATACCTTAATTAATACCAAGAAACCGGTAGTAGGACTTATGTCAAAAGTGCCGATGTTCTCTTCTTTTGATATTGAAACTCAAAAAATTCGTGATCCATGGGTGATTACCAATCAGTTGCAACAATTATTTGAAGTTAAGAATATTGATTTTGCAGTGACTGAATTTGATCAAGACATAGAATTATTAATGTTGGTGCACCCTAAAGATCTAAGTAAGAAAACTTTGTACGCCATTGATCAGTATGTAATGAATGGTGGTAATTTAATTGTTTACGTAGATCCCTATGCAGAAGCTGATATACCAGCCGTGGATCCTAACTCACCAATAGAAGCCGCGGGTGTTCGTAGTTCGAATCTTAAATTGTTATTTGATGCCTGGGGTATTGATTACTCGGCAGCAGAAGTGGTTGGTGATCGTAAATATGCGCTGACGGTGGATGTTGGTAATGGGCAGCAAGAACGACATTATTCAATTCTAGGCTTGGATAATGAAGCATTCCAGGCGGACGATGTGACCACCTCTAGTTTGAATTTGATTACTGTCGCTATGGCTGGCGCGGTGAAACCCAAAGAAGGTGCTGATGTGGTCTTTGAGCCATTAATTCATTCTAGTAAAGAAGCGGCACTTTTTGAGAGTTCTAAATTTAGATTTTTACCTAAGGTGTCCAGCTTGTCTGAAAACTTTACGCCAACTGAAGATGAATATGTGATTGCGGGTCGTTTTCAAATGCAACCAAACTCAGCTTTTCCAGAAGGTGCGCCTGAAGGTGCAGGTGATGCCTCTGCCCACATTGCACAAGCTGCAAATACAGTGAATGTCATAGTCGTTACTGATGTAGATATGCTGACAGATCGTATGTGGGTGAATGTTCAAGACTTCCTAGGGCAGAAGATCACAGATGCGTGGGCCTCTAATGGTGACTTTGCGGTGAATGCCGTGGATAACCTGCTTGGGAGTTCTGATTTAATCAGCGTGCGTGGGCGAGCTACTGCGACCAAACCTTTTACACGTGTCGAAGAGTTGCGTCGAGAAGCGGATGATCAGTTCCGAGCACAAGAACAAATCTTGCAAAATAAATTACGCGGCACAGAACAAAAGATTGCACAGTTGCAATCACAGCGTGATGATCAAAGTTCGACTATTTTAAGCCCAGAGCAAAGTGCTGAAATACAACGCTTCCAAGCAGAAAAATTAGAAGTCCGAAAAGAATTAAGAAAAGTACGTCATGAATTAGATAAAAACATTCACAGCCTAGGTTCTTGGCTGAAAGCTATTAATATTGGATTAATGCCTATTATCTTAACAATACTTGCCTTAGTTTTATCGGCTTTGCGAATAAAGAAACGAGTACAACAGCGCGGATAACACTATGAATACAAAATCTTTAGTTATATTAATTGTATTTTTGCTCGTCGGTGCCGGCGCGTATTTCTCTTCTACAGCAAAGAACAGCATTAATACATCTGAAAGTATTGGTGCTGCCATTGTTCCAGCACTTCAAACAGCGGTAAATGATGTGTCTGAGTTACAGGTTGTTGGTGCAAATAATGAGATTTTAGCTACTTTAAAACGTCAGCAGAACGGTTGGTCAGTGAAAGAGAGGCATCAGTATCCTGCAGATATTTCTAAGATACGCTCTGCATTATTAAGTATGGCTGAAGCAAAAATTGTCGAACAAAAAACATCAAATCCTGATTTGTATGACAAGTTAGGTGTAGAGAATATAGCGTCGCCTAATGCGCAAGGTGTCAAAGCGATACTCGCGTATGGTAATGAGAAGAGTGAATTAATTGTGGGTAAGCCAGGCCCTCAAATTAATAAGTCACGCTACGTGCGTTTGGCAAGTAGTGATACGAGTTGGTTGGTTGATCGAAAGATTGATCTTAAACATCAACCCGATTACTGGTTGCGAAAAGATATTTTCAGTATTGAGCCTAGTGAAGTAGCGGCAGTGACTATCACGCTACAAGATAATTCCAGATTAGAAATTAGTCATAGTGAAGGTGAGGAAGATGATGTCTTTATAGTAACTAATTTAACTGATCCTAATTCACAAGTGGTCGAAGCTGAAGTTCACCAGCTCACTAATGCGTTATCGTCATTTCAGTTATTAGATGTGGCGGAGAAAGCTGCGTTTTCTGATGTTGAATCGACAATGAAAGTCAATTATCAATTGAAGTCAGGTGTGGATCTACATTTGACTGCATATGAAATTGAAAAAGATCACTTTGCTGAACTTGAATTTGGGCTGGTAGAAGGGATTAATGCTGATCAAACTGCGGATGCACAGATCTATATCGATGAGTTAATTAAGTTAACTTCTGGTTGGGTATATAAAATACCCAACGTTACTTATGATTCCATGTATAAGCGCGAAGCAGATGTATTAGCGATTACTGAAGATCAGTTAAATTAACTTCGATTATATTTTTTTGGCCTTCTTGGCTGCATTTCCTATATAGCTAGCCGGCGTTAGTGTCTGTAACTCTTTTTTAGCACTAGCCGGAATATCTAATGTATCAATAAATTCAACCAATATTTGTTGGTTAATCTTTTTGCCGCGCGTTAATGCTTTTAATTTCTCATAAGGCTTTTCAATATTGTATCGACGCATGACTGTTTGAATCGGTTCTGCTAATACTTCCCAGTTGTTATCTAAGTCTGATGCCAGTCGAGGTTCATCAATCTGAATTTTATTTAAGCCGCGTAGTAAAGATGCACATGCAATTAAGCTGTAACCAAACGCACTACCTAAATTACGTAACACGGTGGAGTCAGATAAATCACGTTGCCAACGTGAAATAGGAAGTTTCTCGGCAAAGTGAGCAAGCAATGCGTTTGCAATCCCGTAATTTCCTTCGGCATTCTCAAAATCAATAGGATTTACTTTATGGGGCATGGTGGAAGAGCCCACTTCAGTTGAAACAACTTTCTGGGTGAAATAGCCAATAGAAATATAGGACCAAATATCGCGTGATAAATCGATACTAATGGTATTGATTCGTTGAATTGAATGACACAGTTCTGCAATGTAATCGTGTGGTTCTATCTGTGTGGTATAAGGGTTGTAATCTAATCCTAATGATTCAATTGTTAGACGCGACACTTCTTCCCAATCCACATTGGGGTAAGCCGTCATGTGTGCATTGAAGTTACCCACGGCACCATTGAGTTTGCCTAAAATTTCCATGTCGTTGAGTTGATTGATTTGTCGTTCTAATCGATGACACACATTGGCAAATTCTTTTCCCATGGTTGAAGGCGTTGCAGGTTGTCCATGAGTGCGACATAACATGGGAACATCCGCCAATTCCTGAGAAAATTTTCTTAAATGTTCAGCAACATGCAATTCAAGGTTGATTAACAAGTCGCGGCCTTCTTTAAGCATCAGGGCGTAAGCGAGGTTATTGATGTCTTCAGAAGTACATGCGAAATGGAAGAATTCAGATAGTTCTTTAAGGTCGTCGTCATCACTGACCGATTCTTTAAGCCAGTATTCAACAGCTTTAACATCATGGTTGGTGGTGGCCTCAATAGCTTTCACGCGTTCAGCGTCTGGCATTGAGAAATTATCAATTAAGCCTAATAATTTTTTGCGTCCTGCATCGCTTAGCGTTGGAATATCATCTAGTGCTTCTGTATCCGCCAGGCGAATCAACCAGGTCACCTCGACAATTGCACGGCTACGAATTAACCCATATTCACTGAAAATTTCGCGAAGTTTCAGAGTGGCTTGGCTGTATCGGCCATCGATCGGCGTCACTGCGCTGAGGGTATTTAGTTCCATGAATTCTCCATTTTGCTTTAATTCTACTTCTATCATGCAGGGGGTAACCATTATACTACAGCCCATCATAAGGTTCGCATTTACACATTATTTAGAATAGGAAAACACATGAGTAGTGATGATTTTAGAATTGAAAAAGACAGTATGGGTGAGTTACAAGTGCCTAAAAATGCTTTGTATGGGGCACAAACGCAACGTGCTGTGAATAATTTCCCTGTCAGCGGCTTGACGATGCCGCGAGAATTTATCAAAGCATTAGGCTTATTGAAGGCATCCTGCGCCATGGCGAATCAGGAATTGGGCTTGCTTGACCAAAATATAGCCAATGCCATTGTTGAAGCGGCTAAAAAAGTCAGTAGTGGTGAACTTGATGAGCATTTTCCTGTGGATGTTTTTCAGACAGGGTCAGGCACCAGTAGCAATATGAACACCAATGAAGTGATCTCTCATATCGCAACAGTCGATGTGCATCCGAATGATCATGTCAATATGGGGCAGAGCTCAAACGATATTATTCCAACGGCAATTCATGTCAGTGCGTGTTTGGCGATTCATGAAGAGTTATTGCCAGCATTGAAATATCTTTCAAAGACATTACGCAGTAAAGCCAAAGAAGTGGATGGTTACGTTAAAACAGGACGCACTCATCTAATGGATGCCATGCCAGTCACACTAGGCCAAGAACTAAATGCTTGGGCGACACAAATAGAAAATGGCCAAGAAAGAATAAACAATGCGTTAAAATTCTTGCATGAGCTAGCACAGGGAGGCACCGCAGTTGGCACGGGTATTAATGCGCATCCTGATTTTGCAGAAAAGTTAGTAAAACATTTAACTTCATTGACCGATATTCCTTTCAGTACCAAACCAGATAAATTTGAAGCGCTAAGCTCACAAGATGCGGCGGTTGAAATGAGCGGGCAATTAAAAACAGTCGCTGTCAGCATGATGAAAATGGCGAATGATCTACGTTGGATGAATTCAGGTCCGTTAGCCGGCTTAGGTGAAATTGCATTACCTGCTTTACAACCGGGTAGTAGCATCATGCCTGGTAAAGTCAATCCAGTAATTCCAGAAGCCACGGCCATGGTCTGTGCACAAGTCATTGGTAATGACGCGACCATTACAGTGGCGGGCCAAGCAGGTAACTTCCAGCTTAATGTCATGTTACCGGTGATTGCCTATAACCTGGTTCAAAGTATCAAGATTTTAGCCAACAGTGCACGCCTAATGGCTGATAAAGCCATTGAAGGATTCACTGTCAACGAAGAGGCGTTAACTGATGCCTTGAGTCGAAATCCCATTCTTGTAACAGCAATCAATAGTGTGATCGGTTATGAAAAAGGTGCTGCAGTGGCCAAGAAGGCCTACGCGGAAGGGCTAACTGTGATCGAGTCCGCAATGCAGCTGACAGATCTGTCTGAAGAGGAGCTCGTCAAGTTGTTAGACCCTACACAACTGACGAAAGGTGGTATTCAAGGCCTATAGTTTATTTAGATTGTAGAACAATGCCGTAAATCACTGTAGTTACTTGTATATAATGGGTGTATGCAAGTGTCTACAGTGCTCCAAATTTTATATCTGGCCTTTGTCGCTGGACTAAGTGGTTTCGCCTTTGTGCGATTGCACAAGCGTATTCCTATCAAATATGAATCGCGCATGGCAATCGGAGCGTTGCTATTTCTTGCTTTTCTTGTGTTTTTAGTCAGCGCGTTACTCTTTCTTGTGTTTGGCGTGATTTTTATTTCGGAAATAAGTTTGGCGGTCTATACCGGCGGTGCTTTACTGATAATTTGCAGCACAATCTTTTTGCTCGCTTCCAATATTGTGGTGAAAGAGCGCGAGTATTTTAGGCAGCTTGAAAAAAGACAAACAGAACATGATTCAAGTACTGGCCTTCCGAAGTATCCTATTTTCCTTGAGCGAACCAAACGCGCCTTAGCTAAACATAGTTTAGATAGCCCTTATTACCCCGCAGTGATTGTGATTTTGATTTCTGGCTTACGCCAATTAGATCGGCGTGTAGGATTTGGTGTCTCTGACTTTGTGATTAGAACAGTGGCTCAGCGTATTCATGCCACATTGAGAACCACAGATTATGTCTCGCGATTAAATGAAAATTTATTCGCAGTGTATGTGAATGATCTTAAGCAAAGAGAGAGTGTGCATACTATTTGTGAAAACATATTAAAAAGTATCAAAGTGCCAGTTCAAGTGGCCACAGAAAACACACCGATATTTCCTTATATTGGTGTTGCCTATTATAAAGATCATCCCTTTGATGAAGTGCTAAAGTATGCTCAATCGGCTGCATTAGAGGCATGTGACCGCGGAATGGAAGTGATTGTCGCGGATGCAATCACATCAGTTCAGAAAGCGGATAACGATATACTCACCGTTTTACAAAAAGGTCTTGAAGAAAGATCATTCAAGCTTTACTACCAACCACAAGTCGCTCTAAAAGAATTAGAAGTCATCGGAGTGGAAGCACTAATCCGTATGCCTGAAGAAGAATGGTTGTCCATAGGAACAGGGGAGTTGGTTGAGCTTGCAGAAAGAAACGGGATGATCCATCAACTGGATTCACTCGTGTTTGAAATGTTATTTGAACAAGTGGATAAATGGGTAGAAAAAGATTTAAAAATTCGTGTGGCCGTGAATATGTCCATTAAGAGTTTTAAAAATCATTCTTTACTCGATTATATTATCGAAACTTTAGAAAATAACCCGCGATATGGAAAACGATTAAAGATTGAAATCACAGAAACAGCTAGTTTAGATGATGTGAAAGAAATGGTTGATTTCATGAAACAGGTAACACCATTTGGCGTGCTCTTCTGTATTGATGATTTCGGAACGCAATATTCTTCCATGGAATACCTCACACGCTTGCCTGTACACGAGGTTAAAATTGATAAGAGCTTTGTGCTTAGTGCATTAAGTGACAATGCTAACGAAAAAATTGTACGCTCAGTAATTCAACTAGCACATAGCTTAAACCTTTCTGTCACGGCAGAAGGCGTTGAGAATGAACAGATGCTAAATTTCTTGCGCTCATGGAAGTGCGACCAAGCCCAAGGCTTTTATTTTGCACAAGCCTTGTCAGCTGAGGAATTTGAAACTTATCTTAGTGAGCAGGAAAATAAGGAAGTATCGGCTTGATGCCGCTTAAGTGTATTAATTAGATAGTTGCTTGACTTCCAGATAACGAAAACAATCTGTTGTATGATCATTTATCATTCCAATTGCTTGCATATAAGCGTAAACAATCGTTGGTCCAACAAAGTTAAAGCCACGTTTTTTTAGATCTTTGGAAATTGTGTCGGCCAGTTCTGTTTTGGCAGGTACGTTTTTCATGAGCTTCCAGCTGTTTTGAATGGGCTTGTTATTAACGAACTGCCAGATATATTTATTAAACGTCCCAAACTCTTTGCGAATTTTGATAAAAGCTTTGGCGTTTCTAATGGTTGAACGGATCTTGAGTTCATTGCGAATGATCCCAGGATTCTTGAGTAATTGTTTCACCTTGGCTTCTTCATAGGTGGCCACCATATTAAAATCAAAATTATCCATCGCTTGGCGATAAGCTTCGCGTTTTTTTAGTACAGTAATCCAGCTGAGTCCTGCTTGTGCTCCTTCCAGAATAAGAAACTCAAAATGTTTTTTGTCACTGCGAACGGGGACACCCCATTCTTTATCGTGATATTTCACGTATAAAAGATCGTCTCCACACCACGTGCATCTTTTTTTCATTTCATTTTTCTTGATTAAAACTAACTATAGATAGCAAACCGTGGCGATTAACATGTTCAGTTTAAACACTGAAAATGTGGTCTAACCCCAATAATGCGCACACATAGG
This sequence comes from Gammaproteobacteria bacterium, assembly GCA_045106935.1. GTDB lineage: Bacteria > Pseudomonadota > Gammaproteobacteria > UBA4575 > UBA4575 > UBA1858. Next base: position 12,317 of record JBGCFN010000060.1, read on the forward strand.
TATTAGTTAAGAAGCTAACTGACGTAGCACATAATGTAAGATGCCGTCGTTTTGATAGTACTCGACTTCTTGTGGGGTATCGATTCTAACTTGCGCGTCGAATTCAATGACGCTGCCGTCGTTAGCAGTTGCTGTTACCTTGACTGTTTTAGCGGTACCGTTTTGTAAACCAGTAATATCAAAAAATTCGCTGCCGGTTATTCCTAACGATTGAGCATTTTGTCCATCTTTGAACTGTAAAGGTAAAATGCCCATGCCAATTAAGTTAGAGCGGTGAATACGCTCATAGCTTTCAGTAATCACGGCTTTAACGCCTTGTAAGCGAGGACCTTTGGCAGCCCAGTCACGTGAAGAACCAGAGCCGTACTCTTTACCTGCAATAATAATCGTGGGTATGCCTTCTTTTATGTATTGCATTGCTGCATCAAAAATAGACATTTCTTTCTCGCTAGGTAAATGGCGTGTCATGCCGCCTTCAGTGCCTGGTGCGAGTTTGTTACGTAAACGGATGTTAGCAAACGTGCCACGCATCATTACTTCATGGTTACCACGTCGTGAACCATAAGAGTTAAAGTCAGCAGGTTTAACACCTCGTTCTTGTAAGTATCGACCCGCCGGACTATCTGCTTTTATTGCTCCTGCTGGAGAAATATGGTCAGTGGTGACAGAGTCACCAAGATAAGCCAGTACACGTGCGCCATGAATATCAGGGGTATCATCAATGTTAGCGGTCATGCCTTCGAAGTAAGGTGGGTTTGCAATATAAGTGGAATCACCCCAAGCAAAGAGTTGGCTATCTTCTACCACTAATTTTGTCCAGTTAGCATCACCGGAATATAAATCAGCGTAGGACTTGGTAAACTGATCGACGGTTAAGAATTGATTCACCGCGTCTGAGATTTCTTTTTGCGTAGGCCAAATATCTTTTAAGTAAATATCCTTGCCATCATCAGTGGTGGTTAAAGGTTCGTTGTAAACATCAATGTCCATGCGTCCAGCAATGGCGTACGCTACCACGAGCGGCGGCGAAGCCAAGTAGTTCATGCGAACATCCGCGTGAACACGACCTTCAAAATTCCGATTACCAGAGAGTACGGAAACTGCAGTTAAGTCATTCGCGTGAATCGCTTTAGACACAGGTTCGGGCAATGGACCAGAGTTGCCGATACAAGTGGTACAGCCGTAACCAACGACATGGAAGCCCAATTTTTCTAAGTCATCAAGTAAGCCGGCGCTTTTTAAGTAGCCCGTGACTACGAGCGAACCCGGGGCGAGAGAAGTTTTTACCCATGGTTTGACGGTCGCGCCTAGTGCAGCGGCTTTTTTCGCGACTAAGCCTGCACCTAACATAACGCTTGGATTAGAAGTATTAGTGCATGAGGTAATCGCACAGATAACGACTGAGCCGTCTTTAACGTCAAACGTCTCGCCTTTGTATTCAACATTTGCTGGGCCTTTAGAGTTTGCCTTGCGTAGTTTTGAAAGTGCGTCAAAGGCGTCGAGATACATCGCTTTTGAGTCAGTCAAAGGCACGCGATCCTGTGGACGTTTAGGGCCAGCAAGACTCGGCACCACCGTGCTTAAGTCTAATGATAATGCTTCACTGTAATCCGTCTTCACCGATTCATCACGCCACATGCCTTGAGCTTTTGCGTAGGTTTCAACGAGTGCGACCTGATCTACATCTCGGGCAGTTAATTCTAAGTAGTTGATAGTTTCCTGGTCGATAGGGAAGATGCCACATGTCGCGCCGTACTCAGGTGCCATATTAGCGATGGTAGCTCGATCACCCAAAGGTAATGTGGCAAGACCGCTACCGTGGAATTCGACAAACTTACCCACCACACCATGTTCGCGCAGCATGTCAACAACCGTCAGCACGAGGTCAGTCGCAGTTGAGCCTTCTGCTAGTTGGCCCGTGAGTTCAAACCCAACTACTTTAGGTATTAACATAGAGATTGGCTGACCTAACATGGACGCTTCAGCTTCAATGCCACCAACTCCCCAACCAAGCACGCCAACACCATTAATCATTGTGGTGTGTGAATCAGTACCGACAACTGTGTCTGGAAAAGCTTGCGTGACGCTCCTCTTATCTTGTGCGAAAACGACCCGCGCTAAGTATTCGAGATTTATCTGATGCACAATGCCAGTGTCTGGTGGCACAACTTTAAAGTTTGAAAATGCTTTTTGTCCCCACTTCAAAAAATTGTAGCGCTCTTTGTTGCGTGAGAATTCTAACTTCGCATTGATATCCATGGCATTGGCTGTGCCATATTCATCAATCTGTAATGAGTGATCAATGACTAGCTCAGCAGGTTGTAGAGGGTTGATCATCTCTGGGTCGCCGCCCAGGCTTTTCATCGCGTCACGCATGGCGGCTAAATCAACAACCGCAGGAACGCCGGTGAAATCTTGGAGTAGTACGCGTGAAGGGCGGAAAGCTATTTCTGTCGACGGGGCCGCGTGAGCATCCCAATCCACAATCGCTTCAATATCACTTTTTTCAACTGTTTTTCCATCTTCGTGACGTAAAAGATTCTCAAGCAAAATTTTCATTGAGAAAGGTAGGCGCTCGGTGCCTGCAATGCGAGTGAGTTGGAATATCTCATACGCTTGACCGTTTACATCTAGCGTTGTTTTTGTATCAAAACTATTGCTCATGATGGATCCTTTAAGATGAAGATAGAGTTAGATTGAATTCAAATTTATTACTCGTTTAGTCAGTAAAACTATTTCTGCTGGTGTTTAGCATAGCGGTTCAAATCTCAATTGAACGATGGTGAGTGAATTTTAACTGACATTGCCATAACCGCATAGGCGGAAATCCAGACCATTTCTAAGCAAACCTGAGGTAATTAATTGAGGATTTTCTCCCCCTAATGGGCAGGTTATAGGGTATATCGGAGACCTAATTCAATAAAATCGCAGATAGAGCTGTTCTTTAAATTGCGAACCCTATAAAATTTCGGCCCGTTATAAACGCCTATCAATGGTGTTTGGGAAACAGGCTATCCTTTAATCAATCAAACCAAGGCTTAAAGCTTCATGACACAGCTTCTCGAAGAAAAATACCAGACCAGCTGGCAAGAGCGCCAGACTTTTGCAGAAACAATGCAGCCAATTATCGGGCAGCTATTTAGGAATAAAGGCATTGTAATTTCCATTTACGGTAAGCCACTAGTCAATGCTTCTGCGATCGACATTATCAAAGCGCATAAAGCCGTAAAATTACACGAAGAAAGAAAACTCCGCTTGCGTGAGAGCCTCCCATTTATAAAAGCCTTAAGTGAAATGGACCTTGCGCCAGCAAGCGTAGATGTTGGGAAATTAGCTTATCGTTATATGAGTCTTGATCAAGACAACGGGCTATCAATAGAACAGTTCCTAGAAAAGGAATTGGAAACCATTAAAAAAACCGGTGATATTGAAAATAGAAAAGATGTTGTTTTATATGGGTTTGGTCGAATAGGGCGCTTACTTGCACGATTATTGATTGAACGAGCCGGACCCAGTTCCTTATTGAATTTACGCGCAATCGTGGTTCGTCCTGGTAAAGAAGGTGATCTGGAAAAACGTGCGAGCCTGTTAAGGCGTGACTCAGTACACGGCGCATTTAATGGCAGCATTTCTGTCGATAAAGAAAATAATGTGATTAAGGCAAATGGGGCGTTTATCAAAGTTATCTACGCCAAGTCTCCTGCTGATATTGATTACACTGCCTACGGAATAAATGATGCATTAGTGGTGGATAACACCGGCATTTGGTCTGATGAAGAAGGACTGGGTCAGCATTTGCAATCAAAAGGTGTAGACAAAGTTTTGCTGACAGCACCTGCAAAAGGCAATATAAAAAATATTGTTTACGGTGTTAATCAAGACATGATTGCAATGGAAGATAAAATTGTGTCGGCGGCCAGTTGCACTACCAATGCCATTACCCCAGTTTTAAAGGCTATCAATGATAAATTTGGAATACGTAATGGGCATATTGAAACAGTGCACGCTTACACCAACGATCAAAACTTGATTGATAATTACCACAAAGCGCCTCGTCGAGGTCGTAGTGCGCCTTTAAACCTGGTGATTAGTACAACCGGTGCAGCGAAGGCCGTGGCCAAAGCTTTGCCTGAACTAGCGGGGCTGTTAACAGGTAACGCCATTCGCGTACCAACACCGAATGTCTCGATGGCGATCATGAATCTGAATTTAAATACGAGTACAGATAAAGAAGCACTGAACGATTATGTTCGCCAAATGGCACTCAATTCAGAATTACAAAATCAAATCGATTACACAGCATCTAAGGAAATAGTATCGACTGATTTAGTTGGGTCTCGTCATGCTGGTGTACTTGACTCACAAGCAACGATTGTGGATGGCGATCGAGCAGTGCTGTACGTTTGGTACGATAATGAATTTGGATACAGTTGCCAGGTCATTCGTGTGATGCATGAAATGTCTGATTTACATGTGCCTACTTTACCCATTACCTGAAGATAGTAATAAAAGGGGTCAGTACCCTTTAATTAAAGTATAAGTTAGATCTAAGAAGCTAAAGGGTGCTGACCCCTTTAGCACTGTTCATTTTTTTATTATTTTTAGCCGGTATTAAATCTGTCTGGCTCTTGTGTGTCTAATATTTCCCGCAACACCGACGTAGCATAATAGCCTGGTGCCAGTGTAAAGCTGATGTGTAGCTGAGTGTCGTCTAACCATTGCCATGTCATGTTTTGTGGAATCGCGGCTAATGGTCTTCTTTCTTGTTTTAAACCCGCATGTTCCATGCCTTCGCATAAAGTCAGGTGTTGTTCGGCAATGGCATTTTCCAGTTCAGCGGCAGCTAATGTAGTGCTAATGCGACCACGACCCCATAGTGCACCGGTGGGTGTGCCATGTTCATCTAATACATCACCTTCTAGTGATTGGTTCCATAATCCCTTGTTGATGCGGTCAGCCAATATTTCATTAAAAATAAAAGAACGCACTGCGGACAAATAAATACTTTTTTTCTTCTGCTGACGTACACGAGTTTCTCGCGTCAACATCAGATGCCCTTGTTCTACATTCGCACCATCGTGTCCAAATCGTTGCGAGCCAAAGTAGTTAGGTGCACCTTGTTGCTGAATGTTTAATAAATTATCTTCAATGCGTGTATGGTCACCTTGTACATCACGAAACACAATCTCAAATTCATTTCCTATTAAATCACCACGACGACATTTTTTAACATGACGATTCTGAGATAACACCGAGAATTCATCATGGGTTAACTGTAAGAAGTCAGGAGTTTCACCCTTAGGAAAATAAATACTAAACCACTGCTCAGTAATGGCGTAGCGATCTTTTAAACCTGCATAGCCTACATCAATAGTTTTAACGCCAGCATAATCAGCAAGGCACTGCGCCACATACGCTGTATTTGCCCCATTCTTTTTAACTTTCAGCCAGATATGTTCACCTTCTCCAGAGGGCATCGTTAAGGGTAGTTCGGTGACACGAAAATCTTCGTTATGTTGTTTTAGTAGCCCTTGTGCATTTGTTTCTGGAAATGTTTTTGGCCAGTGGGGCAGGGTGGTATATGACATTAAGCGAGGATACTTGAGTAGCTAAATAATGGGGCAGGATAAACGATAAGAAAAGGTTTTGCCTTAATATTTTGTATTTTTGAAATGTAACGGTTAGATAAATTGGCGGCTGCGTTGGCAGACGTTCAGTTGAATATCTTGTTGTGGAATAAAAGGGCTCTGACCCCTTTTATTGTGTGTTGGTCAGCCTTCATCTACGCCCCTAATCTAGAGCCCTTCAACTTCTTTCTCAAGCTGGGCCTTATATAAGTACGGATTTTTTGTCGCATACAGTGGATATGATTCCCCAATTTCCGAACATAGCTCTGAATGAAGGTGTAATTTCTCCCTGAATATAATCGCTCTCAAATTCATAAACTCTTGCCTGAGAGCCGATAAGTCGTTGAGTAACTTTTGTAACTCATCGATCTCGATCTTTGGCATCCAAGATTTAAGAAATTCTTCGTATCCTATTGAGCTATCAAAATTCGCATGGTTCTTTTCGTGAACTATCGATATTTCTGCAGTTGTATGATTAAAAGCATATATTGCCTTCAACGTATCATTTCTTCTATCACTCAATTTCCAGAATCTTAAGCAAAGTTCTTTATATTTTCCTAAGTGTTCTTCTGGAATTAGATGTTCTTCCAATTTCTTTAAGAACTCTTTTCTTAAAACTTTACCATGCAGTTTATCTAAATTTATTTGTTTCCCATTGCGCTCGAATTTTTTAGGTATCTCCCAGTCTACGATAAGTACATTTTTTAGATCTTGCTCGGTTCCCGCGTGAGTTAAAGCAATTTCTCCAATCAGCCTATAAAATCTGTCCTGTGACCGCTTCAGCCGATTTCGCCTTAACTTTTCTATCAATAGCCTATATGGCGAATAACTATCTAGAAATTGGTTTATGCGATGACAAAGGTTCCTTTCCAGAAATTCTCTGCGTTCGTTTACGTTTAGTTTTCTACGCTCGCCATTCACCAATTTAGTTCCGGTTGGGAGCAGTCTTGAGGGCGTGCTTTTCGCTAAAACTATAGCAATAAAAGATTCCATCTCCTATTTCTCGATATTCACAACTAGCCTGAAGAATCGAAACACATAACGGTTGAGCTAACGGGCGGCCGCGCTAGCGGGCGTCCAGTTGAGTGACTTGTTATGTGTACTATGGGTGCCCAATTTCTTCCCAGATAAATTCTTCATTAACATGAGTGATATTACCTTTTTCATCTAATAGCGCGCCTATGCAAGCTGTGTGATTGATAAAAAACAAAAAGCTTCGTTGTAATTGAACAACAAGTAAAATATTTTCTTCGTATGGCTCAGACTAAATTGAAGGCAAATATTTTTTACCATTTAATTTTATTTTTTCTAAATCCTTCCATCCAATGCTTTTAATTTCTTCCAAAGGTAATGATTCATATTGCTTTCGCAAGATTTCCAATTTCTCTCGTACTTCTTTTTTCATTTAGTACACATAACAGTTCTTATACGTCACCGAGACCACTTTCAAAGTGGTCGCACTGACGTATAACGTTCCAACGAATGTTTCTAATTTTTACAATTAAGCTCATGAAATCACTATAAAATCAATTAATAACAAATGCAATTAACTGGACGAAAGTAGTCTCAACGCAATATATGCGTTTCATGCCAGCTTATTCAGTGGATGATTTTTTGCTATATAAAATGACGAGTCCTGCTGTAATAATCAAAGCAGCCCCCATGAATACATTATTTTCTGGCCATTCATTCCAAAACACCCAACCAGCGATGCTGGCCCATATTAAAGAAGAGTAGGTGAACGGGCCGACTTGGCTAGCTGGTGCCATGTGATAGGCCTTGGTTAAAAAGAATTGTCCCACTGTGCCAACTAAACCTAAACCAATCAGCATTAACCATTCCGTATTGTTAGGTGAATATGTTTCATTGGTTAGCATGGGGACACTGCTAAATAATGCGCCGAAAAAAGCAAAGTAAAATACGATTCTTGCAGTCGGTTCGGTATCTGACATTTTACGAATAGCAACTTTGGCGCCTGCGGCGAGCGCACCACCAATTAAGCCAATGACAGAGGCAATTTGTATTTCTGCAGTAGGATCAAGAAATACAATGACTCCAATAAATCCTAATGCGATACCAAGATATGTTTTCAACGATACTTTTTCATGTATCCACAGCGTGGCAATAATGGGAATGAAAATAGGGCCGGTTAATTTTAATAACATGGCATTGGCTAGTTCTATGTTAGCAAGCGCGTAGAAGAAGCAGTACATAGCCAATAAACCAGAAATAGAACGTATTAAGTGCGTGCCAATACGTTTTGTTTTGACATGCGTTAAGCGCTGACGAAACAAGAAAGGGGATAGGACGATGACGGCAAAGACATTGCGATAAAATCCCAGTTGGTAACTAGGTATGTTTTCACCGAGAGTTTTAATGATCATTTCATT
>JBGCFN010000061.1:0-11768 GCA_045106935.1 Gammaproteobacteria bacterium
CATGCTATTGAGCAGTTGAGTGCCGCCTCAGGCAAACGTATTGAATTTCTCACAGGCGTCTCCATTCAACACCCCGAGACAGATTGGCATCGCGAGTGGATGAACACCTTTACCGTTGAATTTCGATCCTTATCATTGGCAGAAATCGAGCGTTATCTCGATACCGAGAAACCGTTTAATTGCGCAGGGAGTTTTAAGTCTGAAAAATTGGGCATTTCTCTCTGTGAATCAATGCAGGGAGATGACCCCACTGCATTGATTGGTTTACCACTGATAAGCGTGGCACAAAGTTTAAGAGAATTTGGGTTGGACGTACCTTAACGAATATTAACGCCTTCTAACCAAAGTCTTAACTGCGAACCGATTGAACTGCCAATGCGTCCAGCAAAGCGTTGGAAAATATCTTCCTGGTAAGAGTAGTCAACAATGTCTTCAACCCCGACAACCTCACGTGCAACGTAACCTGCACTACCTAGCCCATCGACCAAGCCGAGTTCCATCGCTTTCGTGCCGGTCCAAAATAAGCCGGTAAACAATTGAGGATCATTGGCCAAACGATCACCACGCCCTTCTTTGACAACATCAATAAACTCTTGATGAATATCATCCAGCATTGATTGAACATGTTGTTTTTCTACTGGATTCTCAGGGGAAAAAGGATCGAGGACTGCCTTGTGTTCACCGGCAGTTAACAAACGTCTTTCAATCCCTAATTTTTCTATGGCGCCTTCAAGGCCAAAGCCATCCATGCGCACACCAATGGAACCTACAATACTAGACTCATTGGCAAAGATTTTATCGGCAGCGACAGCAACATAGACGCCACCTGACGCACAGATATCTGACACCACGGCGTAAATTGGTTTAGCCGGATACATTTCTCGCAAACGTTTAATTTCTGTATTGATATATGCAGATTGCACTGGCGATCCGCCTGGACTATTTATATTTAAAATAACTGCAGCAGAATTTTCATTTTCAAAGGCAGCACGCAATCCAGAGACAACATTGTTTGCACTTGCATCTTCACCATCTGCAATGACGCCGATCAAACTCACTAAAGCGGTATGTCGTTCTGTCGACATTAATGTGTCCGCGTTTTTCGAACCAACCACGGCAATTAAAAATATAATTAAGTACACAACGAAGAATAATTTAAAAAATACTCCCCAGCGTCTGGCACGGCGTTGTTCTTTGAGCCCGGCATTTGCCAATTCAACGATGGCGTCGCGCTCCCAATTTGATTTTGTTTCATCCATGTGGAGAAAATACCTCGAATAAAATTAATAATTAACTAGCAATGACTTGCCAGAATTGTAACATGGCCCTGCTTTAAACCTCTTATTCTATGCACCTTGGCGAAGCCGTTTACACAGATTTTTTAGCTCTTCGGGCAATGGTGCTCGAAATTCCAAGGTTTGACTCAAGCTTGATAAATTAAGTTTCAAATACGCTGCGTGCAAAAACATTCTTTGCAAACCCAGTTTTTGTAAAGATCGGTTATATTCAAAATCTCCATAACGTTTATCCCCCGCCACGGGGTAACCTTCTAGTTGTGCATGGACTCTAATTTGGTGGGTTCGCCCAGTCAGAATACTGGCAGACATTAGCGTATGCTTTTTGAATCGTTCTCGCGTAGAGAAAATAGTCGTGGCTTCTTTACCACGCTCATCCCCGACCATTTTGGCGCCGGTACTGTTATTGGCTTGTTTCTCTAACGCATGTGTGACTGTGTGTTTTTTAACCTTCCAATCACCTTTGGTTAGGAACACATACTCCTTCTCGGATTCTTTTGCATGTAACGCATCTTGCACATCTAATAGTGCACGCCGAGTTTTGGCTAATACCAAACAGCCACTGGTGTCTTTATCAATGCGATGCGCCAACTCAATAAATGGCTGATGTTCTCTTGCGGCACGAAATACTTCGATGACTCCCCAATGTTCTCCACTCCCACTATGCACGGCAATCCCAGCCGGCTTATTTATCACCAACAGATGCTCATCCTCAAAGATGATCTGTTTTTCTAGACGTTCTATAAGTCCAGAAGGTGCTTGCTTAGGTTTATCCAGCGTGGGTCCGGCAGAAATCGGCGGCAATCTGACCATATCACCCAGTTTGACTCGATATACCGGTTTAACTCGTCCTTTATTGACTCTCACTTCTCCACTGCGCAAGGCACGATAAATCCTGCTTTTAGGCACTTTTGTGAAATGTGCGAGTAAAAAGTTGTCTATTCTTTGGCCTGCATGACCCTCGTCGACTTCTACTAGTTTTGCTTTGCTAACAGTCACTTATATTTAAACCTGGGGTCATTGCCGGTGATCGAAATGATTGATATAGTGGAGTTATTAAGTTACTTGAACAATGTAACCTTACTTTGATCAAGCCACTCTCAGCGCGCCCAACGGCTCGACGCAAAAGAGCTAAACTACTTAATTACCTTATGTCTAATTGTAATAACACAATTAGCGTTTAAATAGATTTTACTACCGTCACGACGGACAAAGTAAATAAATAAAAGAATGTTCATTCTACTTTCAATCTGCAATTTAATAATGGCCTCTTTTCAGGAGCTCATTACCTTGTGCATGGATGGTCGATCAGGCCACCCACTTTTTATGCATTGCAGGGTAACACCATACCAGCAGTTGGAAGCGGAATTAGAAAACCGAGACCACTATGAAAAGAATACTAGTCAATGCGACACAGCAAGAAGAATTGCGTGTTGCGATGGTCGATGGCCAAAAGCTATACGATCTCGATATCGAAGTTCCCTCACAGGAACAGAAGAAAGCCAACATCTACAAAGGCATTATCACTCGGGTTGAGCCGAGTTTAGAGGCTGCATTTGTTAATTATGGCGTAGAACGCCATGGCTTCTTGCCGTTTAAAGAAATATCCAAACAATATTTCAAAGACAACAATACCCCCTCTGGCGAACGCCCACCCATTAAAGACCTTATTAAGGAAGGCCAACAACTTGTCGTTCAAGTTGAACGTGAGGAACGTGGCAATAAGGGTGCAGCGCTCACTACTTTTATCAGTTTAGCAGGACGCTATTTGGTATTAATGCCAAATAACCCACGTGCAGGTGGCGTGTCTCGTCGTATTGAAGGTGAAGACCGCAAAGAAGTTCGCGAAGCCTTAAATCAAGTCAAAATTCCAAATGGAATGGGTGCCATTGTGCGTACTGCTGGCGTTGGACGGACTAGCGAAGAGCTTGGCTGGGACATTGCCTACTTAGAGAAAGTTTGGACAGCAATTGAAGCGGCTGCCTCACAAAAACAAGAACCTTTCTTAATTTACCAAGAAAGTAATGCAATGATTCGTGCATTGCGAGACCACTTCCGTAATGACATTAATGAAATCATTATTGACGATCAAAAAGTGTATCAAGATGCGCATCACTTTTTAGAACAAGTCATGCCTAATGATCTTCGTAAGCTAAAGTTATATGAAGATCATGTTCCATTGTTTAATCGTTATCAGATTGAAGCTCAGATTGAATCCGCATTCCAGCGCGAGGTAAACCTCCCTTCAGGTGGCGCCATTGTGATTGATCATACTGAAGCATTGCTATCAATTGATATTAACTCTGCCCGTGCAACCAAAGGCAGCGATATTGAACAAACCGCGTTACAAACTAATTTAGAAGCTGCCGATGAAATAGCACGACAGTTACGTCTCCGTGATTTAGGCGGACTCATCGTAGTCGATTTTATCGATATGCTTGCTAACAAGAATCAACGTGAGGTTGAAAACCGCCTACGTGATGCTGTTGAGGTTGACCGTGCACGAATTCAACTAGGTCGAATTTCTCGCTTTGGTTTATTAGAAATGTCACGCCAACGATTACGTCCTTCATTAGGCGAATCTAGTCAGATTGTATGCCCTAGATGTACCGGCCACGGCACTATTCGAACAAGCGAATCATTAGCATTGGCTATATTGCGCTTACTTGAAGAAGAAGCGATGAAAGACAAGACAGGCAAAGTCATTGCACGCGTGCCGGTTGAAGTGGGCACCTTCTTACTTAATGAAAAACGTTTGCCGTTACAAGAAATTGAACAGCGCCATAAAACTGATTTAATTATTGTTCCTCAAGCCAATTTAGAAACACCACATTTCGAAGTCCAACGTGTGCGCACAGATGACAAAGAAGTAGAAGGCAAAACCAGCTACGAATTGAGTTCAGCCGAAGAAGAAAATGTAGAAATAACAACAACGACACGTCGTGCAGCTGATAAACCAGCAGTGTCTACTGTCAGCATGGATGCGCCGGCACCTATGCCAACACAAAATGAAACAACTAGCACGACTTCAACTCCTTCTAAAGGCATTTTTGCAAAATTGTTTGGCTGGTTATTTGAAGACACCACCAAGGAAGAAGAAAAGAAAACTGAAGAAAAGTCTCACGGCAACCAACAACGTCGTGGTCGATACAATAATCGCAATCGAAATAACAATAATCGTCGCAGGAATCCAAATCAACGTGGACAAAATCGTCGAGGCGGAAGAAATAATAATGATAGCCGTGATGAACAACAAAAATCAGACGGTGAAAAAGGACGTTCAAATAATCGGAATCGTAACCGGAATCGTAACCGCTCAGATTCTCAGCGACCTAGAAACCGCAATCAAAACTCAGATCAAAACAAAAACAAAGATAATAACAACGGGAATAATAAGCCTCAGCAAACCCAAGCGCCCAAAACGGATAATAATTCAGGCAATAGCGCGCAAGGAAATACCAATAACAATAATGGAAACTCAGCTCCTCAGCAGGCTGGCACTCAGTCAACTAGTTCGACACCACCAGCACCAGAGAACAAACCGACTAATACAGAAAGCTAAGCAAGCAACACCATTTAGTACAATTAAAGGTGATGACGTTTTCGCATCACCTTTAACAAATTCCAGCAGCCTTCTTCTACCATCTTAAATACCCCTTCGAATAAATCGCTATCACGATAATAAGGGTCAGGCACTTCTTCGCCAGATTTATCAGGATGATAATCTAAAAATAGTTCAATTTTGTCGCGATGATTCAGCGGTGCTTTGACTTGCAAGAAACTTTGATTAGCCTTATCCATTGGCAAGATGTAATTAAACTTCGCAAAATCTTCATCAACAATTTTTCGTGCTCTTGCAAACGATATATCGTAATTTTTTTCTTTTGCCGAAGCACATGCCCTAGGATCTGGCGACTCACCTTCATGATAAGCATGCGTTCCCGCAGAATCGACACCAATGAGATCCTCTAAACCATGTGTTCGCACAAGATGATGAAACACACCTTCCGCTGTGGGTGAACGACAAATGTTCCCCATACAGACAAACAACACATTAATTTTTTCTCTTTCAATCATGACTGTGTTCCTGATCTTTACTTATCAATTCTAGCGGTTGCGAGTGCCCATAAAATTGCCTTACCACACCATAGGGCTAAATAAAAAATAAATACTTGTTTCCATATTTCCACAGATTCAAATTTAATATTATCGAAAACATGCTGTTTAATAAACGAGTATGGGTGACCACCCACAAATACCTCATAAGCCGGTATCAATACGAATGAAATAATCAATGCAACAATTAGAAATACAAATATCTGTTTAATAAATTTAAGCATGAATTTTAGGAACACTAAATATAAAACATTCAATTAACAATGAATTCTAGATTCACAATATAACAACCTAACCAGATTACCACAGCCCAAATCAAAGAATAAGTCTTTACTGATTATCACTTCAAACGTCTTACACAAATAAAGTGTAAATATTAAACATATATTTGGCTATGAAGCACAATTACCCTATCTAGCAAGTAATCAACTTTATTAATCACCAAAGGTAAAAGCCTCTGTTAACAGAGGCTTTTACCTTATAACAAAAATTTTCTTGAGGTGATGCTGCTTAGTATAGCGAGGTATGCAACTCTTCAAGCATCACATCAGCTGCGGGTTGTTCAAATTTCTCACAAGACCAGCCCCATGACTCTTGTTGTTGAATAAATTCATCTGCTTTTGCTTCACAAAAACCTACTTCAGATTGAGCATTCCATAGTGTTTGCTCACCTTGGCCTTTGTCATAAATTACCTCACAAGGCACGAGTTGCTGATCGCTTTGATAGGCTATCTTAATGATTCTTTTGGCTCCATTATTATCACAGACATAATCATCACTCGCGTATGCCATTGATGATGTAATTAATAACGAAATAATTAATAGGAATTTTTCAGTTTTCATAATCCAATCACCTCAGTAAATGTGAACTAGATCACATTGTGTCCCGATTACCTCAATGAAGACAGGATTTTACTAACCGTTTATGCAGGAAAAATTACAGCTCAGATATTTTATTGATTAAAGATAGCGGCCTATTAGACCGCTATCTTATAACTAACTGAAAATGACTAAATGGCCTTTTCGGTCATTTGTTTTGCAATGAAATCTGCTTGTCTAATGGCAAGCGAGACAATGGTTAAGGTAGGATTTTCTGCAGCCCCCGTTGTAAATTGACTACCATCAGAAATAAACAAATTAGAGATATCATGAGTCTGCCCATGTTTGTTACAGACACCATCTGCGTCTTTAGCACTCATTCGACAGGTCCCTAAATTATGCGTAGAAGGATATGGCGGCACTAAGTAATTCTCTTTTGCACCCGCAGCATCATAAACAGCCGACCCTTGTTTATAAGCATGCTCACGCATCGCAATGTCATTTGGATGATCATCAAAATGAACGTTAGGTGTTGGCATGCCATATTGATCTTTAGTTTCCGCATGCAAACTCACGGCATTTGATTCTTGCGGCATGTCTTCTCCCACTAACCACATCCCTGCCATATGACTATACTCATCCATTTTAGATGTAAAGCCTTTACCCCAGGCACCTGGATCAAGAAAAGCTGCCATAAACGGAAGCCCCAAGGCTAATGTTTCCATTTCATAACCGCCGACAAAACCACGATCAGGATCATTGATAGATTCATCAGTAATAATCCCCGCCATGGTTGTACCACGCCACATATGCACTGGTTCTTCAAATGATGCATAGACTGAACCTGTCATATGACGCATGTAGTTTTTACCGACTTGACCAGATGAATTGGCTAACCCATTTGGACATTGAGTACTTTCAGAGTTTAAAAGTAAACGTGGTGTTTCAATTGAGTTTCCGGCAACACATACAGCGCGTGCACTCTGCATATGTTGATTGCCATCAGCATCAGCATAGATTACACCAGTCACTTTTCCGGATTTACCTTGTACAATTTTGAGTACGTGTGATTGCGGGCGCAAATCAAGTTTACCTGTTGCTTCTGCCTTAGGTATTTCTGCCACCAATGTTGACCACTTCGCACCAGACTTACATCCTTGGAAACAAAAACCGAGTTGCAAACAAGATCCACGTCCATCTCTCGGCTGGCTATTAATGGCCATACGACCTGTATGGCAGTCTTTATAGCCGAGTTTAGTGGCACCCGCATGCATCACTTTAAAGTTATTATTCCCTGGTAATCCAGGAATACCGTTAGTGCGTGTCACACCCATTTTATCTTCAGCTTTTGCATAATATGGCTCAAGATCTTTAAGTGTAATCGGCCAATCTAATAAATTGGCACCTTCTATATTTCCATATTCCGATTTCACTCTAAACTCATGATCTTGAAATCGAAGACTGGCTCCGGCCCAATGTGTGGTCGAACCGCCCACTGTTTTACATATCCAGGCAGGCAACCCATTAAAGTCTTTGCCGACACGCCAATTACCAGAAGAACTGCGAGAATCTAACCATGATAATTGTCCAAATGAAGACCATTCATCATTAACAAAACCCTCATTCGATTCATGCTTACCTGCTTCTAACAAAACAACTTCTATGCCTTTTTGACATAATTCATTTGCAAGCGTGCCTCCACCGGCACCCGAACCAATAATGACAACAACACTGTCATCTTTTAAATCATATTTAGCCATGTTATCTCTCCTAATTTATGTTGTTGTAAACGCAGCGGGACTTGCCTCTGCAGGAGGATCAGGCAACCATTTCAAATCATCAAAACCACGATTGAGGTAACCGCCATGTTTCCAGGCATCTCCTTCGTAGCCAAAATGGGCCCAGGCTAATTCATTGTTATAGAGAGAAACAACCGCAGTGCCTCTGATTTTCTCAAAGAAGTCACTGCCTGCCATTTTTTCAATGACTGCAAATTGTGCTTCATTGTTAGCCGCCAGCCAATCTCCACCGGCGCCTTTATTAAGATCTGCTACACCATCTACAAGTAATTTTTCAACTGCATCATCTTTTGCCGCTGCAGCATCTAAATCTTTTATAACAAATGCATATACTGCATCATCAAGTGTGTCATGAGGGAAAATATGTCGAGTGGCTTGTAATAATGTTTGCGCAGTTGTTTTATCAAGCTTGGTGAGTTCTAAGGCCCATGTTTGACTAGGCGCGAGTATACTGAGTACTCCAGTACTGGTAGCTAACGTCCCTACCAATACATTGCGACTTGTTTTCAAAAAGTCGCGGCGTGTTAGATCAAGATCCAACATATCTCCTCCTCTGCTTTTTAGCAGTTAAATTTATTATAGTTATGCTTCCTTATCTATGTATAAGCTCCATGTCTTTGTAATACTTCAATTTCATATCCATCAGGATCTTTTATAAAGAAAAATTTTGCTAACAGTTCGCCACCTGGACTAAACGCAACAATATCTTGAGGTTCATAGCCTAGTGCTTTTATTCGTGCATGCTCAGAGTCAATATCATCAACACAAACAGCTATATGACCATAACCATTGCCATGTGTGTATGCTTCTTTTTGATCTTTATTTAATGTTAACTCTAGTTCGAAGTCGTTCTCTTCGTTACCAATATAAATTAATGCGAAATCATCAAAGTCTAGATAACGTTTTTCTTTGAGATTAAATGCTTGTTCATAGAATTTCTTAGATCGTTCTACATCTAATACACGAATCATTGAATGAATGACTTTCGCCATAACTATCCTTTTTGAAATTTAATTTTCCAATCTATGTATATGAGTATAAAAAGCTAAGCCATCATGAGGTAGTAACGGAATACTACAAATAAATATTATCGATAGGCACTTTGATATTATTTTTATTATGAAACTTAGCCTTGTAGACCGGTAAATATTCATCTATATATAAATGTGTACTACAAATATAATAATAACCATAGTTAGTATAAGGTAATAATCATGTGTAATGTCTATACAGGCACACCACCTGATCGCTATGAAAGTGATAGTCGATCAATTCGTATACAAGGTTGTGTAACGAGCATTCGATTGGAAAACGAATTCTGGGAAATATTGGATCAGATGGCTGAGGAAGAAAATCAAAGCACTCCTCAATTTATTAACTTACTTTATGATGAAATTTTAGAAACACATAAAGAAGTCAGTAATTTCACTTCGTTTCTTCGTGTCGCCTGCGCCTTATTTTTACATCGCAAAGGACAAACACTGAAAATACATTAGCCAGTGTATGTAGCAAACGTGTTTGCTTAACTAATTATGTCCCGCAAAATGTTTTATATGGACCAAATTCTTTAGGTGCAGACTGAGCATAGTGATCTTTTCCTGGCTGGTCTCTATAAGGATCACTTAACACTTCAATCAATGATTCAAATTGAGAATAATCTTCGTTAAGCATCGCCGCCTCAATCACTTCTTCGACGATATGATTACGTGGAATATATTTTGGGTTAACTTGATTCATCAGTAATACACTTTCTTCACCACTTATTTGCTCATCTGCTAATCGTTGTCGCCAACGACTGAGCCATTGCTCAAACTTCATCGTATTTGCAAAATATATGTGGGACGCTTTGTTGTCACTGAGCACTACATTGCTCAAATCACGAAAGAAATTTGTATAATCGACATTGTATTCATGAAGCTCAGCCAGCAAATCATTGACCAATACCAAGTCGCCTTCATGTGCTTGCTGCAAACCTAGTTTATTGCGCATCCCTTGTAACCAATACTCAGAATACTTCTCAGGAAATTTATTCAATACCGTTGTCGCTAATTCAACCGCACGTTCCTGATCATGATCGATTAAGCGCAATAAAGTTTCTGCTAAGCGTGCTAAATTCCATTGCGCAATCGGCGGTTGATTTTGTAATGCATAACGACCCTGAGTATCAATCGAACTATATACTGCCGCGGGATCGTAGCTATCAATAAAAGCACACGGACCATAATCAATTGTTTCACCCGATATTGTCATATTATCGGTATTCATCACGCCATGAACAAAACCAATTAACATCCACTTTGAGATGAGCAATGCTTGCGCATCGCATACCGCTTGTAATAATCCCAAGTATGGATTCTCTGATTCTGCTAAGTCTGGATAGTGGCGAGTAATCACATAGTCTGCGAGTTGACGTGTTTTTTCAGTTTCTCCTCGCGAAGTAAAAAACTCGAACGTGCCAATACGTATATGACTTTTAGCCACGCGAGTAATCACCGCACCAGGTATAGGGCGTTCACGCATTATTAATTCACCCGTTGACACAGCAGCGAGTGCACGCGTGGTCGGCACTCCAAGTGAATACATGGCTTCACTCAATATATATTCGCGCAATACCGGCCCTATTCCCGCTTTACCATCTCCTCCACGTG
This sequence comes from Gammaproteobacteria bacterium, assembly GCA_045106935.1. Classification (GTDB taxonomy): domain Bacteria; phylum Pseudomonadota; class Gammaproteobacteria; order UBA4575; family UBA4575; genus UBA1858. Next base: position 10,678 of record JBGCFN010000061.1, read on the forward strand.
AATAAGCAGTCCGGCCTGCCCCCTTTAACTGAATATCAAAACGGTTTCCATATTCATCTAATACTTCACCCAGCAATAAAGCACGTCCATCACCCAGTTGCGGAGAAAAATTCCCAAACTGATGTCCTGCATAGACTTGTGCAATAGGCAATGATCCTTCTGGCAATTCATTACCAGAAAATACTAAAGGCAAATGATTGCTATCGTTCACTTCTATCTGCAATTGATCTGCTAGTCCTTGATTGAATTTAATCAATGAAGGTTTAGGAAAGACTGCATGTTGGCTCGCTGTGTAGAATCCTTCCATTTGTTTAGCGTAGCTATTGTCAAAGTTGAACAACATAATTTTCAGTAAACTTTTTTATATAGTTATTGAGCCAGATCATTATAACGGTAATTGGAGTACCGATATAATAATTAAGATGAGTATTTCAAATATCATGAGTTCACGCATTGTGACTGTCGAAATGGATGACACACTAAAATCTGTCAAAAACATATTCGATCACACACAGTTTCATCATCTACTTGTTATTGAATATGAAAAGTTATGTGGAATAATTTCTGACAGAGACTTATTAAAAGCACTCAGCCCTAATTTAGACACGCTAGCAGAATCCAATCACGATATGTCATGTCTAAACAAAAAAGCTCACCAAATTATGACTAGGCACCCTGTAGTGATTAAGGAAGAGGCATCAATGGAACAAGCGATCAGCTTATTTAACCAACACAAATTATCATGCTTTCCTGTGGTCACAGAAAAAAACAATCCTGTTGGCATACTGAGTTGGAGAGATATTTTTAAAGCAATAGAAAAGAAAGATAGTTTGGCGGAGAGAGAAGGATTCGAACCCCCGATCGGTTAACCCGATAGTAATCTTAGAGATCACCACATTCAGCCACTCTGTCACCTCTCCGTGTGAATATTAATGTACACACAGACACTCAACATTACTGTGAGAATGCTCAAAAATCTTGAAAACAGGAAAATGTAGACTTGGCAACTCTGCTAGATCAGTGAATTGCTAATGGAAATTACAGGCCAGAGTAACGCCGGATACTGGCGGAGAGGGAGGGATTCGAACCCC
>JBGCFN010000062.1:0-11432 GCA_045106935.1 Gammaproteobacteria bacterium
GCTTTCGACCCATAGCGGACATTCAAGAATTAATGGTGACTAGGTCTTGATTTAGCTATTCCAACATTTCATCTACATACTTTAACTGTTATGGTTATCAATAACATATACATCATTTTCGTTAATGTCAGTATCAAACAAAAATAATTTCTCAGTAAAAAATATTTTAATTGATTCAATTAATATTATATGGAGAAAAAGGAACGAATTTTCTAAAGCATTAGCTCTACCGGTTTTACTTATTGTTTCTATATGGGCAATAAACAGAACTCTTTACAATGAGCAACTTGAGCTGATGGATTGGGTTTTATGGTTAGCTGATGGTGTTGCATTTTGTATTTTTGCTGTGACATGCCATAGACTTATTTTGATTGACGAGGAAATTCCTACACTCAGAAATATTCTATCTAAACGCGAATTAAAATTTCTAATTTGGGCGGCAATTATTTATATAATATTAATCTTAATTAACGCGATAATTTTAAATATCATTTTAAATTTCCCAAAAATTACGGAATTATACAAGGCTGGCGACATTGAGAACTATTATATACGTCTGGCTGTTTCAGCACCTGTTTTGTATATTTTGGCAAGACTTTGTTTAATATTTCCTGGAGCAGCTATTGATTCGAAAGTAGGCATTAAATGGTCATGGCGTAATACTAAGCAATATCAATTTAAGATATTTATAGTGATTGCAGTATATCCTTTTATTATCTCATTGATTTTATGGTGGCTCACACGTGAAGATGCATTTTTAATTGAGCAAGTACTAACTTCACTTTTATATTACATAGGCTTAGCACTTGAAATTATTGCTTTATCATTAACATATAGCTCAATTATTAATAACAAAGAGAAAGGCGTCTTTGATGCATAACAAGTCACAAATCAATGGGTGATTGAATGTCCGCTATTGAGCCGAAAGAGGACTATTGAAAATATAATCATGAAAACATTAGATGATATCTATCGATGTGTTAGTTGTAATCACATTGCTGCTAGAGGAAATTTATACTGTAGAGATTGTGGAGTTAAATTCAGTGAAGAAGATATTTTCCATATGCAAAAAAACATTCATTCTGTGATAGGTGCGTCACCATGGAATACCCGTGATCGTTATCGATGTATACATTGTGAAGCTCATATAGCGATACTGGATAAATACTGTCGCAGCTGTGGCGATGAAATATGTGATAAAGAAAAGCAAATCATGAAACTGAACATGAAAGAATTAGCCCAACAAAATACCATGCCACTTATATGGCTGGGTATCTTCGTATTACTTGTCATTGTATTTTCAATAGCAGTTGTAGACTAATCATTTTTTTAAAGCCACGATAATTACTACTGCTGGCTTATTTTAATAAAATTATAAGGGAATTAAGCTGAAAGATTCAATTGTTATACTGGTCGGAGTAATACATGTTCTTAAAGAACGCGCAATTCCAATATTCAAAGCAGTTATTTTACCATTAGTGATTATTTCTGCTCTGGATATTGCGTTGGATTCCATCCGCAGCCAAGAGGATATGAATAAAACAATAAAATTTATTCTTTCAATTTTATTGGAATTACTTTCTCTATTCCAATATACCTACGTCGCAGTTTGTACTCATAGAATTGTGATACTAGGCTCTAGTTCAGTTCCTGAATGGGGCCTTAGGAAATATTCAAGTCGAGAAGGAATATTCTTTTTTTATTCTTTATTGTTAATGATCCTATCAGTATTAGTATTGTCTACCAGCCAATTTTCACAAAACTTTTGGGTAATGATTATTCCATGGATATTCATTGCTTATATATCAATTAGGTTTTCATTAATCTTCCCGGCTTGTGCTATAGATCAACATATTTCGTTAAAACAGTCTTGGGAATATACGAAAAATAAATTTGTGTTTATGGTTATGGCCACTTTGATTTGGCCAATTTTGTTTGCGATTCCGATAGTATTAGTAATGTTCGGAATTACTCTAATTGGCGGCACAATTATTCCATTAATAGGAATGTTTGCAGGTAGTCTATTTGGAGTATTACTTGCGATAGCGCTCATTGCTTCACTATCATTGGCATATGTGAGGATTGTAGATAACAATAAAGCAGAAACTACTTCTCAATGACTGCTATTGAGCCGAAAGGCGACAAATATTTCTAATGGATAGAAAATTATCATTCAAATTTATTGTTGCACTAATACTTGTTGGGCTTGGTTTTACTGGCTATGCATTTCTAAGCACTCTCTCGGTTACAGACAAGCAAAAAAACTCTGCGTGGGCGGCATGCGATTTGTCATCGATGTTACCAGGCACAATAAAGGAATGTGGTTACGGATATGTTTATAAGCGTACTGATCAAGATAAAAAATTGATCAATAAATTTGTTCACTTGTTAGCTGATCCTGATCAAAAGGAAAGCGTTCAACCAGATAACGCAAAAAATATATGGCGTTCAGCAAATAAAGACTATTTTGTTTTTTACCCATGGAGTCCTCACAGAGGTTGCGGTGTATTCTTCAATAATGCTGTCAGTAATATCCAACCGAATTTAGGTATTCCAGAGGATGAAGCAATTAAAAGTCTTCCATATTTTAAGGAAAACTGTGAAAGTCGTATTTGGGACATGAGCGGTAGATTATATAATCGAAAACAATATCCGCCAGAATATAATCTTACAGTCCCAAAAGTTGAATGGTACTCGGATTCAAAGGTATATGTGCATGCGCCTTGAACAGAGCGACACTTACGAACAGAGTGTGTGTGAAACCGATGTTTCTACACTAAACTTTGAGTGACCGCTATTGAGCCGAAAGTGGACATTAATAGATTTATTAATTATAGGAGCTAACATGAAACTCAATATACAAAGTATTTCCGCTAAATTAATATTTATATTCATCATGTTCCCATTTGCAGTGTTTTCTAATCAAGAAATTAACTTTTCAAACGAAAAAACAATTAATGACTTAATTTCAGAGAAGACATGGGATTGCAATATGATTGATGCATATGGTGAAAGTGTCGGAATATATAAATTTAATACAGCGAAGGGAAATAAAGTTGAAGGTTCTATAAAAGTCCCACATATTCCAGCTTGCAACTCAAGTGTGCTTAAAGGGACGCTTAAGAAAAATATCATGAAATACAGAGCGCCTAATGGTACGCCATGTAGAGAAGTCAATGGGGTCTTAAAATTTAGCATTAACGATGCTGGCACCATTGAAGCAATTGGAACTTACGCTATAGGTGGCACACATAAACGCGGTTCAAATGTATGCACCATGCAAAAATAGAACTAATGTGTTCTATATCCGCTTTTGCGCCGTAAAGCGACTATATGAATATTACATCTCTGATAGTCAATGTCATCGGATTAGCATTTTATTCATGGTTAATTTGGAATTTTTATCAAATGTATCTTGCATCTTGGAATAGAGAAAACGCAAAAGAAAATTGGGTGTTGGCGTTTAATTCGCCATTTTTTTTAGCAATGCAGCCAATTTTCAAGTGGCTTATCTTAGTTCTTTTTACTGTAGGGTCATTTTCATTAATTCTATTATTCATAAATTTCTTAATGCAAATTACTTTAGCTGTAATGGGCGCCAATCATGCAACATGAATGTCACTTAAATGACCGCTATTGAAACGAAAGCAAGCATTCAAAATTTCTTATTACTGCCATTGATTCTTAAATAATTCAATCACTCGGTTAGTCCAGTGTTCTTTCATTGGGCTTTTTACTAAATGCATTCCTATGCGTTCCTTTTGCACTGTCATCCAATCTTGTTTATAACGCTCATTACCTGTCAGATAATCAATCTCTGTGACTTTGTCATCATCAATTACATGTCGCATTATGTGATGAGTTAAAATAGAACCCGGCGAATAATTTTTCCATCGACCATCATAGGCTAGCCTATATATGCTTGCTTTCCCATGAACGACAAACCATATCTGTGCTGCTATCGGATTTTCATCACTATATAAAACAGCAAGTCGTAACCAACCAAGTCGTGCAAAATTTTTCACTATATTTGGTGTAAAGTCAGCAAAAATTTCATTTGCTTTCCAGCTTGCAAGATACACTGTTTGATAATCCTCTATAGCCTGCTCGATGTTTTCTTTTTGGTAAAGTCGAATTTGGTAAGGATGCTCTCGAGCCAGTTTTCGCTGTTTGCGTTTAATCATATTGCGAATATTGGCTGGACGTTGATTCATATATTCATCGAATGATTGTCCGTTTACTGGATGGCTCCAATTATAAAAACGAAAGTATCCTTCACGTATATATCCGCAAGATTCCATGTGCTGATATAGGCTCTGTAAATTGCCATCATTAGCATCAATGGGTTCTAGCCGTAGTGTGGTTTCTTCTATTTTAGATAGGCCCTGTGCCAAACAGCTTAAAATGTCTTCACGCGGCCCATTCTCGGAGACCAGCACAGAAAACAATGTGGTGAACTGATTACTTAAGGCACGCAAACCATCTCTTGGACTGGTAAATAGCGGCAAAATTGCCAATACAGCCCCTTCTTGAATGACACACGCTAATCTTATTGTCTGGCCTTCCGCCAATGCATGTGAGGAAAGCCCCTCTAACCATGCTCGAGAATAGAATATTGAGGTTCGCTCTGACTGGGTGAAGAGCCTGTTTGCACTTTCGGGCAATTGATCCCACTGGTGATAAAAGACAGCTTTCATGATGTATTTATTCTTTTATGGCAATCATCAGTGGCTTATTTAAGAATACTGGCGAAATAGGTCAATTATTAAACGGCACGCTACTTTTTGCTGAGTTTTAAGCGTTTTTAAGGCGCTTCGCCATAGATTTATTTTTACTACACATAAATAGAATATGTTCTAGCCAGTCGCTATTTTGCTACAATACCGCACTCGAATGATTTCTACTTTTACGCAAAAAGGTGCTTTATGAGCGACGCAAAAAAAACTAGACCTAAGGTCCCACAGGGTGAATCTCGTTATCTGACAACGACTCAGAAACAAGCAGATGAAAAGGGCTACGTTGGCTATGACACTAGCTGGACTCCATTCCAGAAAGAAGTAGCATACACAACACCTAAAAAGCCGTAAGCTTTCAAACAGACATGTGAATCATCTTATTCACATGTCTGTACTTCTTAATTATTCTTTTGCTGTTCTAGAATAAGTTCTATTTTTAGGTAACACCCCTCTCACACCACCTCTCGGATCTTCCACATCACCTTTGTACCTTGGTATCAGGTGAATATGTGTATGTGGGACAGATTGACCGGCCGTTTTACTGACATTAATCCCAATATTATATGAATCGGGCTGGTGCTTCTTCTCAACCATTTCTTTCGCTATATTCACCAAGCCCCATAGCTCAGCCACTTCTTCTTTAGAACAGTCAAAATAGTTTGGTACATGACGATTGGGTATGATCAACATATGCCCAGGGGATGCAGGAAACTTATCTTGGCTGATAAACCCCAATTCACCTTGATGCACCAAATCAAGCCGACGACAAAATATACAATCAGAAGACATAAAAATACTCAAAGACCCCTAAACGGAAATCTTTATCCTTAGTTAGTTTGAAAGATAAACACAGAATTCATTGGCAATTGCCTAGCTTGTCCAAACTATGCCAAATAAGACAGCTATTATATAACAGCTATTTGAAAGGGTCAGCCTCTTAGTCTAATCACGAGATTGTTGGAGTTTAGCTTTTTCCAACCAAACGAATATGCGAAGCAATATTATTGACGTGATAATAAAACCAAGCCCTTGACCTACGTGATGAGCAAACAGATTGATTAATCCAATCACGCCCAAAGCAATGATGCCGACCAGCACAAACGTATTGGAATAACGGTTAATGGTAGATGCAGTGGTTTCTGAAGCCATACTGCATAGTAAAGAGATCACTGATAACGATCCGTGTAGTGGCACTCAAAATAGCCCACAGTTATGGGACTACTTCTCATATTTTAGTATCCCAACCAACAAGACCGCTTAAACAAGTCTTAACTAGTATGACACTCAGTTATACCAAAGACTCATTCAAACAATCTTATTAATTGGTAACTTCAAACCTTAAACTCTTACCAAACTACTAAAAGGGTTTAGAAAATGTGAATCCGTCGCCACAAGTTTAGCTTCTGGATGCTTACTATTCATGGTGTGTCGAATAGATTCTTCATGTTGTTTTTTTGCATAAATTAAAATTAAATATTTTCCAGCTTTCAAATCATCCTGAAATTTTTCATGTTTCTTATTATTGCTGGCTATCCCCATCAAGCCCCCTTCCCAGGAACCAAACATGGTTAGTACAATCACAATAAACAAATAAACAACTTCAGGTACAGCTGGTCCAAATGGTTGCAAATACATCAGAATTCCAGCCACCATCACACCGATTAAAAATCCAGTAATTGCACCTATAACACCATCACGAAAAAGATCTAACGTTTCTAAGTAATTACTTGAATGGACATGTTCTTTATTTAGCCCAGCCTCATCATTACTAATTACATGCAGGAACCAATCCGTTACCCCTGATTCATGCAAGTCATCAGAAATTTTATGAGTGCTCACCAATGATGGGGCAAGATAATACATTGTTTTCATATTGACCTCCTATCAGTTGCTATTACGAACAACAAAATAAGTTTTATTTTTGTCGCTATGTAATTTTTACTCTTCAGTGATTGAGATGGCAAGGCGATATTAAATAAGCACACAAATGAGCTTTGTAATACTTACAATGAAATAATTGATTGATAAAAAAGAAAATTATCTATTATTTAATACAGAGGCAAAAATTATAATATTAATTTTATTAATCAGCTTCAGCAGCACACTTAATTATAACGCTAGATAATCGGCAGCCTTATCTCGCTAATTATCTATGCTACTCCATCAGACATTAAACCCAATCTGCTAAGACTATTTTTCCAATCGCACTACCGCGCTCTATTAAGGCATGAGCCTTACGCAGATTTTCTGCATTGATAGGCCTGATAACTTCATTGACTGTCGTACTTAGTTGTTGATCATTAATAAGCTTTGCGATTGAATTTAACAAGTTTTGTTGTTCAATCATATCTGGTGTTTGGTACATAGCACGAGTAAACATAAACTCCCATGAAAATGATGCCGCTTTACTTTTCAAAGCATTCATATCAACCGGCGCAGTTGTTTCTACAATAGAACAAATTTTTCCTTGAGGCGCGATGAGTTCTGCCATGGCCGCCCAATGCTGATCTGTGTTGTTCAAGCAAATAATATAATCAATTTGCTCAATATCTTTCGCCTTTGACTCTTTTACAAGTGAGTGACGATGATTGATCACTTCATCAGCGCCCAGCTTTAGACACCAATCACTTGATTCTTTTCGTGAAGCGGTCGCTATTACTTTTAACTTAGCGACTTTACTCGCTAATTGAATAGCAATAGACCCAACACCACCTGCACCACCGATAATCAAAATAGATTTACCAGCATCATCACCGTGCTTAGATATGGCTAATCGATCAAACAATGCTTCCCAAGCGGTAATGCCAGTCAGAGGGATTGCTGCCGCTTGATCATAATCCAAACAATTTGGCAGATGACCGACAATACGTTCGTCGACTAACTGATATTCACTGTAACTACCCGCACGCGTGATATCTCCCGCATAATATACTTGGTCTCCTACTTGATAGTGTTCCACCTTTTCACCTACTGCAACAACTTCTCCTGCCGCATCCCAACCCAATATTCGTGGTGACTGCTCCACCTGATCTTTAGGTGCACGGACCTTGGTATCAACGGGGTTAACAGCAATTGCTTTCACTGCAACTAAAATATCTTTACCTGACGCGATAGGTTTTTCAATGTCAACATCTACGAGCGATTGATCATTCTCTATCGGTAGATACTTATATAATCCCACTGCTTTCATCATTTACGCTCTCTATGTCTTTATATATTTTCACATCTCATTCTGTAGTGATTTTATTTGATCCAAAATGATGATGAATTTATTACCAAACTCAGTTAATCGATACTCTACTCTCGGCGGTACTTCTGGAAAAATTGTTTTTTTCAGAATTCCATAGCGCTGCATTTTATTAAACCGTTCGTTAAGTACCTTGGTGGAAATCCCATCGATTGCCCGCTGTATTTCACCTGGTCGCACGATGTCACTCTTAACCGCTTCAATCACGGATAATGACCATTTACAGCCAACAATATCTTCCACCATTCTCGATACGGTAACTGTCGACGTATTATTTTTCTCTTGGTTTTCCACAATTTACACCATTTAGTAACTACCTATCTAAAAAGTACTTACTTGTCAGAATTCTCAATAGCACTTACTTTATCTTTAAATACACAAATTTAATAGATCATAAGAGGAGACATAATGAAACTCATAAGCACTATTTTATTCGCCATAATCGTAAGCTTTGTAGTTATTATTTCACAGGCACATAGTGAGCAATCCATCGAATATCCAAATGATTATCGACACTGGACGCATATAAAAAGCATGGTGATACAAGAAGGCCATCCTCTGCATACTTCGTTTGGAGGCATTCATCATATTTATGCAAATCAAGAAGCATTAATCGGTTACCAAACTGCAAAATTTCCTGAAGGATCTATCATTGTTTTTGATTTGCTTGAAGTGTCTGATCAAGATAATGCTATATCTGAGACCCATAGAAAGGTACTAGGCGTCATGGTGAAAAACTCTAAAGCGTTTTCTGACACATCAGGATGGGGGTTTGAAGGCTTTGGTGCTGGCAATCCAAACAATCCAGTGATTGGATCAAATTACAAAAATGCTTGTTACGAATGCCATACATCTCAACAAGACGCTGACTATGTATTCAGCAAATGGAGAGATTAATAATTATTTGTCTCGTAGGCATGTACATAACTTGTGCGTGCCTACGTATTAAATGGAAGTGTATTAGCGGTTTATTCAACACCTGTGACCCATGATATATACAAAGCAATCATATACAGCAAGCCATGAATAGCGATTGCCAGGATAAATGCAATCACAACAAATCTACCCATGCTGTTGCTGGATGCATCACGCTCAAGATTTTTCTTACTTTGAATGCCCACAAATGAAGCAAGCACGCTTTTGACTACTTGCCAGTTGGATAATTTTCTTTCTTCAATATCATCCATGCTTTCAATCCATATTATCGCGAAGATTGAACTTTACTGAGTATCCCCTTCTATTAACACACACCAAAAAGGATATTCACAACGGATTCTATATTCTCAAATATCATCAAAACAGAAATCTTCTATGCTCCATTTACAATATAATCAATATTCCAGACACCACTATTAACACGCAATGTGGAAAAGCAACAGTGGGTCTAACTGCTTGCTGAAGATATTCAAATATTAACTCAATATTTCTCAATCGCTTTTTCAAATACTCACTATTAAACTGATAAGCTTTTCCATCTTCAGCCTTCAATATGAATTTTTCGATCTGTAACAATCGAGTTTCTATACGTGACTGGAAGGTCTTCCATATAGCATCCTGCATCCAAAGAACAAGTAAGACGAAAACTATCAACACATCGATGCTATCTAAAAAATAGGCAATACTAATTAAGCCGACTCCACTCAGCTTAATTAGTAATGAAAATTTCTCATAGCTTTCATATTGGCCTTGCAGAAAGGACCATTCTCCTTTTATATCGTTATTCGCAATATTGCTCACTCAGTCTAGATTCCCCACATTAATTATTCATTCTCTTTCAAGCGGAGCATTCTAATACAAAACTAAATTTTATTGCATAACAAGTCGCTGAGGTATTTATTTATTATCGTTAACCTCATCACATTTGATAATCAAAAAAAATCCAGCGACCTGAAAGGTGCGCTGGATTTCAATAAAGATGGAAATACAACTTATTAAAATAATGCGATAACAAGGGCCAGCATCATACTCGAGTAAAGAAACAAGCCTGCAGATTCATACAAATAATCATATGATATCCGTTGATTCCTTATAATATTCATATAATCTCCTAATATTATTACGATTGATCAGATACATTAAAATCTGGCGAAATGTAAACAGCTTCAAAGACTCGTTTTAAATTACTCATTGCTTCTACAGAGTGATCAGCATTAATTGCTTCGCGCACAGTGACTAAACTTGCTCTTGCAAAGGTATAGTCAAACCAAGCTTCATTTGTTTGGACTTTTGAATCAGTATCTCCACTATAAACAATGTCTTCATTTATCTTACGCTTTAATGTCGGCATCTCTTGATTATCATGCAATTCAGCCACATTTAATTTAGGCAAGAAATGTGTATGACCCGTCGCTTCGCCTATCGAAAGAGCATCATTCACTTCAGTTTTAGTTTTCTGTTCAAAGCTAGATTCAATTTTGTCAATCAAATCCAGTGAGTTTTTCACATGGATTAAAGACTGCTTTGGATTCTTATCAAACTTATTAATTGCCGCTTCTGTATTTATCAACACCTGATATGCATAATCCGATGCATTCGAATCACTTACTTCCTGCTTAGCGATGACATTATTTACACCTAACAATGCAAAAATACTTAGCGTTGATGCCAATACAAAGTTAGTGCCAAGAAATTTCTTTTTACTGGCTTTATCTTTAATCATTACATTTGATCTCATTTTTGAAAAAACTTTCATTTATCTTCCTTTTTATTGATTGTTAATTAGTGATACTCTTTTTCGTCTAATTCTATTAAGCTTATTTTTTACAGTGAAACTTGAGGCTTTAATCGCTGCATTTGTTGCTTTATAGATATTACTGGCCCGATGGTTAGCAATAATATCTGGCATCCCTTTAACAGAAATATGAATTCGACAGCTTCTATTTTGTCGATGATTCTTAGCCTCTTCATTAAACAATCTAACGATAACTTTTCGAACTTTAGTATTAGCCGACTGTAAAGCAGTGGTTATTTTTCCGTGAATATGACTTTCAAGATTCTCAGATAATTCAAATCCTCTTGCTTGTATTTCAACGTACATCAGTAATACCCCTAGTTGTTTGTGACGCATAGAAGATTAATGAAAAATCTTTACATCAACAAATCGTATATTTTTTGCAATTTGTTCGAGAAAATCTTATGAATACACAATATGCAATAATAAGTTTATCCCGATGATTTATTACGATTAATTCGATTATTCCTAATCTACAAAATTTAGGATAATATGTATCAATATGATAACTAAACAAACTATGAGACATTTAAACTACAGCCACTTGCACTATTTTTGGACTGTTGCACGAGAAGGTAGTATTTCAAAAGCTTCGAAATTACTACACATCACTCCTCAAACAATTAGCGGCCAATTAAAATTATTAGAAGAATCAATAGGCGAACCCCTATTTCAACGCGCCGGCCGCGGATTACACCTCACAGAAATGGGAGAGGTG
>JBGCFN010000063.1:0-40791 GCA_045106935.1 Gammaproteobacteria bacterium
ATGAACCATCTTCAGATGTTGCAGTCACTTCAAGCAATATATTCGCGGCAGTTTCAAAATCCAAATTATCTGGATTGATGACTGTGACAACACCCGTTATAGAATCAATAGCGAATGCATTATCTGGATTAATTGTTAAACTATAAATTACACTATCGCCATCGGGATCCTCAGCAAAAGCTGTCACACCAACGATATCGCCAATAGATGCAGACTCATTGACTTGGTTACTATTAGCATCAATATCACTAACACTACCTACACTACTTTCATTATCTATTGTTTCTGTTTCACCAATCAAAGCTTCTTCAATTTGCTGATCAACACTCTGTAATTCAAATGCACTAAATTTTTCTACACCTTGCTCAGCCACATGGGACGTAGATTCAATCTCGGCTTGGCCTTGACTAATGACATTTTCGCGCTGCTCCGTATCACTATTATGATATTCAGTGGTCAGATTGTCTGAAGCCGACTGAAGATTATTTGCTTCCTCATGGTTTGCAGGTATTGATTTTGCTCTGCTAGACGAATCTTCAACTTCCTCTTGAGAAGTACGTTCTGATGACTCAATTATTTCATCAATAATCTGCTGATCTTCGGCATGTACAATCACCTCTTCACCATCCGGATGCTCTGCAACATCCATCATAATATTTTGCTTGAAGTGTTCTTCACGTGCTTCGGAAGTACTAACAGATTCTTGCGTCTTAGCTTTATCTAAAGACCCAGCTTCATCAACTTCGTTGATCGAATCGTAAATCTTCCCTTTATCATCAGCCATGTGTCGCTCCTCGACATTACAGTTCCTATGAGCATAAGCTCCCGATAACTGTATCGGCGACAACAGTGAATACTTAAGACGGGTTTTGGGGATTACAGACGGCGCTATTCAGATATGTGAACTGTGTCACATCGAGCAGATGAACAAGATTGGGTGCAAAGAAAAACGCTAAAGCGTCGCTTCTGCTTCTATAAAGATTCTTTTCACGTGCTTATGTTTTGTTTTTATCTCTTTATCTAACTTAGATATCAATATTTCCATTTTATCTGTGCGGATATGATCTGAAAACTCTACACTTAAGTTAACCAGTATATAATCTGGACCCATATGCATAGTTAACACTTCATTAACCTTTTGCACGCCACGTGTCTGGTTCAGCACTTCACGAATTCCGTCAACGACATCGTTGTCTGCACTCTCACCAATTAATAGCCCCTTGGTTTCAATGGCAAGCAAAATTGCAACCCCCGCCAAAATGACTCCGATAGCAATTGAAGCAATGCCATCAAATACATAATTACCTGTGATCTGGCTCAGCGCGATACCTAACATAGCCACAAATAATCCTGTCATCGCCGCTGCATCCTCTAGCAGCACTACAAATAAACCCGGATCCTTTCCTTTTTGAATCGCTTCCAAATATCCCTTATCACCTTTCGACTTATTAAATTCCTTGATCGCAATGTAAAATACAAAGCCTTCTATTATGATTGCAAAACCAAGTACTAAATAATTGAGAAACGGGCTTGTTATCTCTGTGGGATGAATAACATGCTCTATGCCTTTATAAATAGACAAGCCCGAACCCACAGCAAATATTAACAATGCAACAACAAAGCTCCAGAAATACACTTCCTTTCCATGTCCAAACGGATATTTTTCATTGGGTGGTTTTTTTGCTTGTTTCAATCCGAATAACAGAAGCACTTGATTGCCTGTATCTACAACCGAATGTATCCCCTCAGAGAACATTGCCGCACTACCTGTAATCGCAGACATAACAAACTTTGCCACCGCAATGATTGCGTTGCCAACTAGTGCAGCATAGATAACTTTTTTAGATGATCCTGCCATGAGATAAATTGACTATATTTTAATTAAACTGCTTTATAAATTTCCGCACCATCGCCTTTAAATTCTTCAGACTTTTCTTTCATGCCTGATTCTATAGCCACTTTAATATTCCCAATGCCTTTGTTCTTTGCATATTCGCGAACATCTTGAGTTATTTTCATAGAACAAAATTGTGGACCGCACATAGAGCAAAAATGAGCTACTTTCGATGACTCTTTAGGTAGCGTTTTATCATGGAATTCGCGTGCGCGTTCTGGATCTAAGCTCAAATTAAATTGATCTTCCCAGCGAAATTCAAAACGCGCTTTGGATAATGCATTATCACGTAGTTGGGCGCCTGGATGACCTTTTGCTAAATCCGCCGCGTGTGCTGCAATTTTATAAGTAATAATACCATCGCGTACATCTTCTCGGTCTGGCAAACCTAAATGCTCCTTAGGCGTGACATAACAGAGCATTGCGGTGCCATACCATCCTATTTGTGCCGCACCTATGGCTGAGGTGATGTGATCATACGCTGGTGCAATATCTGTGGTTAAAGGGCCTAAGGTATAAAAAGGAGCTTCATAACAATCCTGCAATTCCTTCTCCATATTTTCTTTAATCATTTGCATTGGCACATGACCTGGACCTTCAATCATGACCTGAACATCATGCTCCCATGCAATTTTGGTCAACTCACCTAATGTTTCTAATTCAGAAAATTGTGCTTCATCGTTTGCATCTGCGATACAACCAGGACGCAGGCCATCACCCAAAGAAAATGCAACATCGTACTGTTTCATGATTTCACATATATCTTCGAAATGTGTATATAAAAAACTTTCTTCGTGATGGGCTAAACACCACTTCGCCATAATGGACCCACCACGTGAAACAATTCCGGTGAGTCTATCAGCCGTCATAGGAACATATGCCAAGCGAACACCTGCATGAATTGTAAAATAATCCACACCCTGTTCTGCTTGCTCTATCAATGTGTCTTTAAATAACTCCCAAGTCAGATCTTCAGCTTTGCCATTCACTTTCTCTAGCGCTTGATAGATTGGCACAGTGCCAACTGGCACTGGGCTATTACGTAAAATCCATTCGCGTGTTTCATGTATATGCTTGCCTGTACTTAAATCCATAATGGTGTCACCACCCCAACGTACAGACCATGCCATTTTTTCCACTTCTTCAACGACCGATGACGTCACCGCTGAATTGCCAATATTCGTATTCACTTTAACTAGAAAGTTACGCCCAATTATCATCGGTTCTGATTCTGGATGATTGATATTATTGGGAATAATTGCTCTTCCACGCGCCACTTCATTGCGCACAAATTCAGGTGTAATCTCTTCTGGTAAGTTAGCTCCAAAAGACTCGCCCGCATGTTGTTTTAGTAATTTTTTGTAGCGAGGATCTGCCCGCAGCTCTTGCAGGCGTAGCGATTCCCTGATCGCAATGTATTCCATTTCAGGGGTGATGATGCCATTTTTTGCATAATGCATTTGCGTGACATTCTTACCTGCTTGCGCTTTTTTAGGCGCATGTTTAACTTGAAAACGAATATGGTCAGTTTTTGTATCCGTTAATCGCTGACGTCCAAACTCAGACGAGAGTTCCTTTAACTCAACAGTGTCATCACGTTGTTCAATCCACGGAGTACGAATTCGCTCAATACCATTCGACAAATCCACATCCGCATCAGGATCGGTCAATGGCCCTGATGTGTCATAAACAGGAATTGCTGGATTTTCTTCTTGCCCAAAACTGGTGCCTGTATCGTCACAAGCGACTTCACGCATGCCCACACGAATACTGTCATCTGACCCTTTGACAAAGATTTTTTTAGAACGCGGGAATGGTCGCGTCACTTCTTCACCAAGTTTTTTCGTTTGAGAAATTAGATCTAATTCAGTTACGCTCATGTGCCACCAATGGTAGATGTTATTTTAATTACTATGTTGATTTCGAATATAACCTGTATTCAAGACATTGCAATACTTAATCAACTAAGCAAATACCATTCATATCGTGCTAATTGCATGAAATTACTTGGCAAATTGCTTGCTATCATTAAGCTAAGCACCGTAGAGTATTAATTATTTAATCGACCTCACTATTAATATGGATATCGAACAAGCAAGATTTAACATGATTGAACAACAGATCCGCCCATGGGATGTGTTGGATATGCATGTATTAGACATTATTCAATCAGTGCCGCGCGAAGAATTTGTTAGCCCAGCACAGAAAAACTTGGCTTTCGCAGATTTAGAGATCCCCATTGGCCAAGATCAAGTAATGATGTCTCCCAAAGTTGAAGCGCGCATGTTGCAAGCGCTAGCCATCACAACAAATGATAAGATTCTAGAAGTTGGCACCGGAAGCGGGTTTATCACAGCATGTTTAGCGAAGATGGGACAACATGTCACTACTTGCGAATATTACGAAGCGTTATCTTCTACTGCAAAAACACGGCTACAGCACCACCAGATTGACAACATCGACTTTTTAACCGGCGATATATTCGAATCACTTGATTCACTAGGTCATTATGATGTTATTGCTATTACGGGCTCATTACCTGTCGTTTTAAGCGAATTCTCAAGTTTGTTAAGCGAAAATGGCCGTCTGTTTTGCATTACAGGTGAAGCACCGGTGATGACCGCAAAGCTCATTACCTGCGCGGCTGAAGGTAGCTTTCGGGAAGAAAGTCTATTTGAAACTGTGATTCCTGCCTTATTGTCTACATCCACTGAAAAGGTTTTCTCATTTTGAGTTTCAAGGAAATTTCAGCGACAGACCTGCATACATACCTTAAAAACACGAACTCTAACCCCTTGTTACTCGATGTTCGAGAACCATGGGAATTTGAAAAGTGTCACCTTGAGAACTCTCAACTTACTCCCATGCGTCAGATTCCCAGCGTTTTAAATGAATTAGATCCTGAGCAAGAAATTATCGTTATCTGTCATCATGGCATCCGCAGTCGTTCGGTTGCGGCCTATTTGTCGAGCAATAGCTTCAACAACGTGGTTAATCTCAGTGGCGGTATAGATGCCTGGGCGAAATACGTTGACCACTCCATGACCACTTATTAACTTACTGCCACCTAATACAATTTCTATTTATGCCGATATAATTGAATCACCAAATAATGTAGACAATTTAAGACATCATACATATGAATAATCGACTAGCTATTTTACTCACACTATTTCTGATAATTTTTAGTTTTCAGTCCCAGGTCGCGGCAAACGGATTGATTGATATATATACCATCGCGAAAGCTCAAGACACGGTATACAGAGAAGCAGAGGCAAACTTTTTTGCCACTTCTCAAGCTTCTCCCATTGCCCGCGCAGCGCTACTTCCCCAAGTTAATTTTTCAGCTGAAACCTCTGATAATAGCTTGGAAACTGAAGGACAAACCTTTGGTGTCTCCGGCGGCGATGTTGATTACAACTCACATGGCTACAGCTTGCGCTTAACTCAAGCATTATTTAATCGAGAATTTTATGTGCAGCTCAAACAAGCAAATAACAATGTTGCCAGAGCCCAAGCCCAATTTGATGCCTCCAAACAAGAGTTAATACTTCGCGTGACAGAACTTTATTTCAATGTACTGGCTGCACGCGATGACCTGAAATTTGCTACCGCTGAAAAGGGCGCGATTAACCGTCAGCGTGAACAAGCAGAGAATAGATTTGAAGTGGGACTAATCCCAATTACAGATGTTAAAGAAGCTCAGTCATCATTTGATAGTGCTGTGGCTCGCGAGATAGAAGCAGAAATTGCTTTAGAGTTAGCAATAGATGCACTCGCTGTGATTACTGGAGAACGCATGACTGAACTGAATATTTTGTCTGACCGTATGGAGTTAGTTCGCCCCGACCCTGACCATGTGACAGATTGGATCAACACTGCTCTCAATCAAAATCTTGCATTGCTTATAAACGAATACGACACCAAGATTGCCAGACAAGAAATTCAACGCAATAAAGCCCAACATTTACCCACTGTAGATCTTGTAGCAGCCTACAATGATAACGATAGCGGTGGATTAACAGGTACTAGAGAAACTGAAGATTCAAGAATTGGTTTAGAGTTAAATTTTCCCATCTTCCAAGGTGGGCGCACTCATTACCAAACCAAAGAAAGCCAATACCTATATCAAGCAGCACTTCAATCACAAGAAAGAATCAAGCGCGAAACAACTCGTGATACACGTGATGCTTATCATAATGTCGTTGCAGGTATCAGCCGGGTCAGCGCATTTAATAGAGCTGTGGAATCAGCGGAAATTGCGGCAGAAGCCACTGAAGCCGGATTTGAAGTAGGTACAAGAACATCAGTTGATGTGCTACTTGCTCTACGCTCAGTGTTTCAAGCTCAACGAGATTATTCAAGATCACGTTATGACTATTTACTTGACACCTTGCGCTTAAAGAATGCTGCGGGAACATTAAGTGCAGATGATCTACTACAAATTGACACCTGGTTAGAGTAATCTTGGCCGAATGGCCGCATCCAACTCTCACTCAACCTTTAGCTATCGATTACTTACCTGGGGATTATTTCCCGCGGCATTGCTGTACACATCTTTTATCGCTTTAAAAGCGAAAAATAAAAAATATTTTAGCCAACGCTTAGGCGTCTATCGAAATACAACGCATTCTAAATCGCTTATTTGGTGTCACTGCGCCTCTGTCGGAGAAATCAACACAGCAATACCTTTGTTACGCAGCCTAACTGAACGAGGCGAACATTTACTCATCTCCACCAATACAGTCACCGGCAAACAAGCGCTAGAAAAAGCCAAACTTGAAAATACACAGCATATTTTCTTTCCTTTAGACTACATCAGTTGCGCACGCAGACTCATCAACCAATTCACTCCTAAGCTCTTACTACTTTTTGAAACAGAACTATGGCCAAATACATTATGCGCAATTGCAAATCACTCTATTCCAATTGCCATTATCAATGGGCGCATTAGCGAAAAAACCTTACACGCCCCAGCTTGGGTACTAAAGAACTACAAACATGCATTGCAAAACATAGATACTATTATTGCAAGCAGCGAAGAAAACGCTACACGCTTTGTTGCGTTAGGCGCGAACTCCAACAACGTTAGCGCATTAGACAATTTGAAATTTGCTAGCATTAACACCCCTACTAACGTGCCAGACAGCACCCAACTGACCTATCCATTCTTACTTTGTGCTTCCACACACCAGGGAGAAGAGCAGTCGATTATTCAACAGTGGGAAATTTCTAAGTCAGAAAATTTAGGCCTCGTCATTGCAATTCGACACCCACAACGTACAAAAGAAGTGTGTAAGATTTTAGATAAGCAACAACTGCCTTACAATTTACACTCAGAAAACCCAAAAAATATTTCTAAAAATGAAATTTATATTATCGATACACTAGGCCAGCTAATGCCTTTCATGAAACAGGCAGAATTTGTATTTATGGGTGGCTCACTGACCCCAGTAGGTGGACATAATTTAGTTGAACCCGCTCAGTTTGGACGCTGCCTTTTCATTGGCCCATACCATGACAACTTCAAAGATATGGTCAATGATTTAATAAAATGCAAAGGGATTATAATTATTGACAATGCTCAGCAGCTTTTTGACGAGATACACACATTACTCAAAAATCGTAAAGCACAACAGCAATTGGGGAATAACGCAAAACAATACCTTGAAAGCAAAGTACATGTTTTAGAGAATTATCAACAACGAGTGTTTAACCTCATTGATAGTCAACGCTGATACCCATCAAGCAAAGCATCAAAGTTATCTTGATGAAAATTCGTCTTAAATTGACTTTGCTTTTGCTTGCTTAGCGAACGCTTTAGTCTTTCAATTCCTGCACGCGCCCAATCTTCAGAATATGTCCGTTGAACACAACGGTCAAAATCAATTAAATAAACGTCTCCTGACTCATTCAGCAAAATATTATTTGCATTCAAGTCCACATGCTGTATCCCTTGCTGGTGAAATCGTCTAATGATTTGTCCAATTTTCTCCCACACAGCTTGCTCAAGACTAGTGTTAGAAATAATCTGAGCCAGCGTTTTTGCACCCACAATTTCACTCATGAGAATGTCCGCATGATATAAAACCCCATTCACAATACATCTTGACGCAATAGGCTCAGGAACGGGCAGTCCCTGCTGATACATGGTTTGCAATAACACCAGTTCCCTATAGGGGCGACTTGCGAGATAACCTCTAAATATAAACTTATCTTTACTAAAACGAGCAGGTACTCCACCACGGCAGTAGTGCCTCAACACCATCTTACGTGATGCAAGCTCGATTCTTGCGATAGACTGACGGCCACTTTGCCACCCTCCTACCTTCTCCGACGACTTAGCCTCAAACCAACTCGCTTGAAAATCTGAACACACATGGTCAGCCACCCAAATTTTTGTGTTATGTTCGCTTATCTCGTGTAGTTGCATTGCTATGGCTTACAGAATCAGTTTATAAAATGAGCTCAAACCCAGAAAACACAGATATTAATTCAATCTGTATTGTTCGCCTATCGGCTATCGGTGACGTCACACATATGCTGCCTATCATACACAGCATTCAAAAATTTCGCCCTGAGATTAAAATCACCTGGATCATAGGAAAAACCGAATACAAATTAGTGGGCGACTTAGCGAACGTTGAGTTTATCCAGTTCAATAAAAAATTAGGTTTTAAGGCTTACCAAGAGATATTGGCAGTCCTTGGCAAGCGAAAATTTGATGTGCTGTTAGCGTGCCAAGTATCGCTGCGAGCCAATATATTGAGCGGGTTAATCTCTGCCAAGCGGAAAATTGGATACGACAAAACTCGCGCAAAAGATTTTCATGGTTTAGTTGTGAGCGAACGGATTCCTCCTGCTAACATTCATGTACTTGATTCATTTTTTCAATTCATTGAACACATTGGCATCGCTCATAAGAAACTTGACTGGTCTCTGCCTATTTCGCAAGAAGCACTTGAATTCGCACAACATCATATACCGGACAATAAATTGGTGCTCGCCATCAGTCCATGCTCAAGTCATACGCTTAGAAATTGGGATGCTCATTCCTATGCAGACGTGGCTAACTACGCCATCGAGAAACATAATATGCAGATTGTCCTATTAGGTGGAAATAGTAATCTTGAACATGAGTTTGGAAATAACATAACCGCCAAGCTGAAACAGCCACCGATCAACTTAATAGGCAAGGATACTTTAAAAAAATTGTTGGCTATTTTACAGCGCTGCACAGCATTGTTAACACCAGATTCAGGTCCGGCACATATGGCTACTTGTGTAAACACACCGGTACTTGCTTTACACGCGGCTAGCAACAGTCTTCGCAGCGGACCATATCTGAGCCTGCCTTGGTGCATCGATAAATATTCAGACGCAGCAAATCTTTACCTTAAAAAATCTACAACACAAATCAAATGGGGTACTAAAATTGAAAAACCTGGCGTGATGGACTTAATTCACCCAGAAGACGTTATAATGAAACTCGATCAACTATTAAAACTATAGGTACTTAATCTTGCGACTACTTGCTCCTCTCTCAGTTGGTGAATTAATCGACAAAATCACCATCCTTAAAATAAAACAAAAAAAAGCATCTAATAAAGAGAAATTAAACAATATAAACCATGAACTCGAAGAACTAGAAACCACATGGAAAAATGAAAAAGCGCCTGATCTAAATATCAGCGATCTATTTGACCAACTGACGGAGGTTAATGAAGCTTTGTGGAAGATCGAGGATGACATTCGCGCAAAAGAAGCAGCAAATACCTTCGATCAAGATTTTATTGAACTAGCACGTGCTGTTTATAAACAAAATGATCGTCGTGCAGCACTTAAAAAAGAACTCAATCTGCGCAGCGGTTCCGCCTTAGTTGAAGAAAAACTGTATCAAGAATACTAGCGAGCTTGCTTAATCCGCTTATAAAAAGAAGCAATATACATAAATAGAAACATTGCCAACAAACATTCTTTTGTTTCACCTGCTCTAATATCTAAACTATCTGGCACGGTAGTACCAAACAACTTATACACTTTTTCATGCAAACTCACAGCGATCGCCAAGAAACAAGTGGGAATATTGACATAACTCGGCCATAGCCATGCGAAAAAATTATCTGCGCTAAAAGTTTTATCTCGCATCAAAAAATATACTGGGATAATCACTCCACCCACGGCGGCGGCAATTGTTAGTAACATGCGCGGTACTTGATCCAACAATGCACTGGTATTATGAAGATTTGTTTCACCCTGATCATTCACGTCCATCCAACCCTCAGGCGTCCCCCATCCAAACCAGTGTTGTCCCCAGCTAACCTCTTCACCAGCATAGTAGACACAGCCAAGTACAAGTAACGTTATCCAAAATTTGAAAAATGGAAATTCAAATGATTTCATTTCGCGTAGTGTCAAGACACCCAATATAATTGCAATAAATAAAACTACAAAAGTATAGTTTTCAATAATTCCATGCTCACCAAAGACATAGCCATCTGTTTCAACGTCAATCAAACGCATCACGTATGGAAATAAAGCCACCACAATTGGCAACCATAACCATAGCCATTTTGGAAGATCTTTAGAATAAGAATTTTGCATATGTTTTTTTAATCTTGTCTATTTTTTATTACTGGCTTGTTTTCCAAGATAGCCCCAATGTTTAAGACTACGATAGTCTCGATGATTTTTACTTCGCAAGCCTAATTTAAACCCCATTGCCATAAAAGGGTTAGGTGGACATATATGCTGTGGCATTAAATTGAAATCATATAATGCAGGCATCCACTCGCCATTATTATTTTGTCTAAGCCGAATATTACCAGGCGGAATATCTAAATCATACAATCCCACTTTAGCGGCTTGCTCAACAATATAGTAGCCTGTTTCTAACACATAGGCAGGAAGCCCTTTAGCTTGCTGCATTAAGTCCTCAAGCCATATACCATCAATGTATTCTTGCACAAAAGCCAAATCATAGCCCTGCTCTGGACGATATAGTTTATATGGCTGCGCCACATATTGAGTTAGCGCACCTGTATCGTAGGCAACCTTATTGCGCGCAATCTCAAATTCACCAATATTGACATTATATTGCGACTGATACTTCTCAATATATTTCTGCTTATACACTTTTACTGCAACATGCTGATCCTGATACATTGCAAGATAAACTTGTGAGCGACGCCCCGAGCCTAGCGTTTTTATAATCTTGATCTCAGTCGGCAGTGTCAGGTTGGTCATGATAGAATTGTGCAATAAGCGCTAGAAATGGCGCGCAAGTATAAACAATTATCACCTATCTACGATATTTATTCCTAATGCCTTATAAAATTGGAATCATTGGTGCTGCTAGACGCCATCAAGGCACTGGACCCTTTATCGCACGCACATTTGCGCGTCTCGGGCACGAGATTTCTGGGATTGTAGGGACAAGCGAGCAATCAGCCAAACAAGCTGTTACCGACTTATCGAATCATTACGGCATTAATACTCAAGGCTACTCTGATATAAACGCGCTGATTGACCAGCAAGAGCTCGATATTATAACTATCGCGACACCTCCAGATTCACACTTAAACTTCCTAGAATGTGCCGTTCAAAACAAATTACATATTTTTTGTGAAAAGCCATTTTGGTGGCCAAAGAATAATGAGCTCTCTCTGAATGGCTACTTACAAAAGCTACTATCCCTCGTGGAAACATCCAGAGCTAATAAGCGCTTTATTCACCTGAACACACAATGGCCTTATACATTAAAGGACTTTATACAGTTACATCCAAACGCAATTATTAATAATGAAATCAAGCAGTTTGCTATGCATTTAAGTCCACAAAGCGTGGGTGTATCAATGCTAGTTGATGCAGCATCCCACGGATTGAGCATGTTGTATCAGCTGGTTGGCAGTGGTCATATAGAACAAATCAATGTTCAACATACCCATCAAGGTGCGTTGGTTAATTTTGACTATCAGCATCAGCGAGGTTGTACAAAATCAACACTCGGTTTCCTTCAAACTAATGAAACTCCTAAGCCTGCAAGCTATCTAATCAACGGCCACAAGGTAAACCGAACTGTTTCGTTACCCGAGTATCAAATTCAGTTACAATCCGACCAGCAAACAATATCGATACAAGATCCTTTGGATGCTTCAATCACAGATTTTCTAGCCAGTTTAGAGGCAGGCTTGGACACTGATGAAGACGCGCTTATGTTAGGCGCACGTCATCTGTATCAATTGATCGAGAATTATAAATAAGAGCAAATTATGGAAAAAATTCATACCGAAGAAGGTGATGTGTTAATGGAGGTCTCACCTCTGATTGATTTTCGCAGCAAAAACAATATTCAGTCATCGCTAAAAATTGTCGAGACACCTTTGCACGCGAATAACAAGCAAGGACAACATAAAGAGAAACAAGTAGAGCTATCTCCTATCCATGATTTTTCGGCCAAATTACGCCAACCCTCGATAATCAATACACTGAAAGATTATGTTGGCTGGCAAGTAAAATGGAGAGATGCATACAGCGCAGGCAAATCTATCGAAGAGATTTTAGAACAAGCACCAAACCACGCACCGCTATCCATCAACCTTGATGTCACCACGGCATGTAATTATCGTTGCGATCATTGCGTCGACATGGATATCTTAAATACAGGTATCCGATATGAACATGAGCAACTTAAAAACTCTTTAACTACTCTCATTGATAGAGGATTACGCTCTGTCATAATAATTGGTGGCGGCGAACCAACGGTCTACCCTGGTTTTGCAGATATTGTTACGCATTTAAAAGCACGCGACATTCAAATAGGCGTTGTTACAAATGGCAGCCGTATGGATAGAATTGCAGAGGTTGCAGATGTGCTGACACAGGGTGATTGGGTAAGACTATCACTTGATTCAGGCGACAACGAAACCTTCCGAGCAATGCATAAACCTGTGAGCAAGAAAGTAACACTTGATTGGATCTGCTCACAAATCCCAGATATCAAAAAAATCAATTCTGATTTTCAGATTGGCTACAGCTTTATCGTTGTCTGGGGAGACTGCGAAGCCAATGATACTGAAATCATTGATAACACTGATGAAATCATTGAAGCCGCTGAACGCGCTAAACAGTACGAGTTCGATTACATATCATATAAACCCTTCTTGACTCGTGCCGAAGAGAATAATGCTGAAGTTGTGAATTTAACTCAAGAAGAGCAATCGATTGATAACATTCTTAAAAAGATTCGCACATCAGTAAACAAAACTAAACAACTCGAAAACGACAAATTCTCTGTCATTGAAAGCACCAATTTACGCGTACTAGAAAATGGCAGTTACAAAGACTTTATTGATCAACCTAGCACTTGCCATATGCAGTATTTCCGCCAAGTACTCAGCCCACTTGGTGTATTTAATTGTCCAGTCTATAGACATGTCCCTCAGGCGCTACTGGGTGGCAAACATGAATATGAAGGCGAAACGCTATTCAAAGAAACCCAGAAGAATACATTGAGATTAATAGAAGCATTTGATGCAAGCAATGAGTGTCGTAATGTCACCTGTTTATACAACCATGCAAACTGGTTGATCGAGGATTTAATACGACACCCAGAAAAACTAGATGCATTAGAGACTTCCGAAGAACGCCACGATTACTTTTTATAGGCCCTGTAACCACTTAACAATGGGATTTAAAATTCTTCCCAATCATCGGTAACATCACTGCCTGCGGCGATATTAAAGTCATTTTTTTGCAAATTCTTAGCCTCACTCTGCACACTGCTTGTTTGAGACCACGGCCGCTCACTTGAACGTCTTTCTTCTTTCGATGGTGCGGCAAAATTACTAGGATCACTTGGCTTTTCTACTTGGAATATACCGACCAAGTTATTTAATTGATTACTTTGCTCAGACATAGATTCAGCAGCAGCAGCGGCCTCTTCAACCATGGCAGTATTCTGCTGAGTAGAAGTATCCATTTCTATAATTGCTTTATTAACCTGTTCGATTCCCAATGCCTGTTCTTGTGATGCAGATGATATGTCACCAATAATCTCGGCAACCTGCTTAATACTATCCATAATTTTTTCTAGCGTTTCGCCCGATTGATTAACCAAACGACTACCATCAGTCACTTTTTGAACACTGTCTTCGATAAGTGCTTTAATTTCTTTTGCAGCTGTCGCACTTCGTCCAGCCAAATTACGCACTTCTGTCGCAACTACTGCAAACCCACGCCCTTGTTCACCTGCCCGTGCTGCTTCGACTGCAGCATTGAGCGCCAATAAATTTGTTTGAAATGCAATTTCATCAATCACGCCAATAATATCTGATATTTTATTACTTGCTTCGTTGATCTCATGCATCGCGGTGATCGCTTTATTGACGACCTCTCCACCTGTTGCGGCTTGATCACGCGTACTAATAGCTAACTCATTTGCCTCTCTAGCATTATCCGCATTTTGTTTAACTGTACTGGTCATTTCTTCCATGCTGGCAGATGTTTCTTCCAGGCTAGCTGCTTGGGATTCAGTTCGGCGACTCAAGTCTAAATTCCCTCTCGAAATCTCATCAGCACCAGTACTAACTAACTGACTTGTCTCACCGATATTAAGCACAATATCACTAATTTTATGACTGTAATCATTAACAGCATCTTTCAGCATTTTAAATTGACCCGAGTAATCACCGTGTACTCGTTCAGTTAAATCACCCGCACTTAGACCTGTCATAACTCGGTTCACTTCAGTTAACAATGACTCAACTGTTTTATGCAATTCTTTTTGCGTAGTAATATCACTAGCAAACTTAACCACCTTACATGGCTTGTCATCAAGTCCCAAAATTGGATTGTAAGACGCTTGTATCCAGACTTGCTTACCACCTTTAGCAATTCGCATGAACTCGCCTGAGTGGAAATTTCCATCAGCCAAATGAGCCCAAAATTGTTTATATTCATTACTTGCAGCATATTC
The DNA here is from genome assembly GCA_045106935.1 of Gammaproteobacteria bacterium. Classification (GTDB taxonomy): domain Bacteria; phylum Pseudomonadota; class Gammaproteobacteria; order UBA4575; family UBA4575; genus UBA1858. Next base: position 14,871 of record JBGCFN010000063.1, read on the forward strand.
TGGTTCTGCAAATATAGAGTGATGCTTACCTTTAATTTCATGTAAGTCATAACCCATGGTATTTAGAAAATTATCATTTGCTGAGATAATAGTCCCGTCAAGATTAAATTCAATTAACGCTTGAGATTTATGAATGGCTTCAATTTGGCCCGCATTATTAAGACTAACTCGCTTTGTTTGAGTGATATCTGTCGCGAACTTAACCACTTTAAATGGCTTACCATTTTCCCCAATAATAGGGTTGTAAGTTGCTTGAATCCAAATTTCTTTACCACCTTTGGCTAATCGTCTAAATTGCCTTGCTTGAAATTCACCACGATTTAATATTTCCCAAAATTCTTTATACTCTCTACTATTAGCGACCTCATCTCTCACAAACATGGAATGATGCTTGCCTTGAACTTCATCCAACTGATATCCCACAGCGTTCAAAAAATTATCATTAGCAACAATAATTGTGCCATCCATATTAAACTCAATTACCGCTTGAGACCTTCCAATTGCTTCCACTTGACCTTTGTAATCAATCAGCTGTTGCTCTAGTTCATGTATACGGCTTTTCTTATTTATTTTTAGTTTCATAATTACTTCTAACACCAGAGTAGTTAATTATATTTATGTGCTCAGAATATGTGCCAGCCCACATGTTCCATGTTCAGAAATATCAACGGCTAAACCAACAAATGCTTGATATTTTTAAGCATGAAAATAGTGCCGCTTATCTATTTATCTCTACCTTTAATCGGTATTCTTTTTCGAGAATTGATGACCTATAAGACTTAATAGCGATCAGAATAAACCGCTTAGATTTGATTTATATACGCTGAATAACAGCCTCATAAACATCTTGCGGCATGATGTCTTTCAAACATCGATAATGTTGATATTGGCAGCTACGCTGCCAGCATGGACTGCAGGCAAGTTTGACATAGAAAGACTTAGCTTTTGGGTGCAGCGGCGGAGTGTAGATGGGTGTGGTTGCACCATACATAGCGATCACTGAGGTATCGACCGCTGCCGCGATGTGCATCAATCCAGAATCATTACTCACCGCTACACGGCAAGCGGCAAGCATATCAATGACATCTAACAAGCTGGTTTTTCCGCACAGATTGAACAAAGATTCCGAACACATGGTTTCAATTTGATTACCCGCATCGATATCTTTTGGTGAACCTAACAAACATACATTGAGGCCTTGTTGCCTTAGCATGCCAATCAATACTGAAAAATGCTCTATTGGCCATTGTTTGGACTGCCCATATTCAGCTCCCACCATGCAGGCAACTAGCGGAACATCATTTGGAATAGAAAATTTCTCTAAGAGCTCAGCCTGGTTGTTTGCATCGACACGCAGCTCAGGATAAAACTGCTTTTTGACTAGAGCGACATCAGATTCAATGCCCGTGTAACGCAGATAGTTACACACAGTGGGTATTTGTTTGTCTTGATTTGAGGAATAGGTATCTGTCAGCAATCCGTGTCTGAATTCACCAATATCACCTATTCGTTTAGGTATTCTTGCAAACCATGGAACTAATGCAGACTTCATTGAGCGGGGTAACACAATGGCTTGAGAAAAGCCTTCGCGACGAAGCTGTTTACCTAATTGATGTCGTTTACCCAAGCCAAATTCGCCATGGACAACATCTAAACTATGCACCTTCGTGATTTGTGGCATACGCTGTAGTAATGGACGTGACCATTTCGGCGCTACCACATGGATTTGTGCTGAGGTAGAATCACCTTGCAACGCCTTATACAACGCCTGCGCCATGACCATATCACCCACCCAGGCGGGGCCAACAACTAAACTTTTATTGATATTTCACCCCATTTTAAATAGCCGTGTACATTCCTGACAATATTCGCCAATCCGCACGAAAGTATGCTTTAGGTGATTATATTATTCACCCCAGCCATGAAAATAATCAATCACTAGAACACTGGATAAAAGAATTACAGTTTGAACAATATGAATTACCGACACATCGCATGCAACTACATAGCCGCAAACGTAATAATCTATACAATTTTTACCATGCAAGTATAGAAAAAGAGGTGATTTTAAAAGTTTCTCAAATTTCTAAGCATTATCGCTGGTATCGTAAACTCAATCTTTTACTCGTCAGTTTATTTAAAAATTATAGCTTAAACGCATACTATGGAGGCGTTGCACTAGAAAATATTGATGTCGATAGTATTAAGGTTCTAGCCCACTGGACTAGTAAACGCCAAACTCAAAGTGAGAAATCTTACCTACTGTATGAAAAAGTAGATGCGAGCATGTCCGTATTTGATTTATGCGAAAAGATAGACAAGGACAATGATCAATCAAAAGCAATTATTAGCGCAATCGCGCAATCTTTAGCGTCAGTGGTTCGCAATCTTCACGCTAGCAATATTCGCCATGGTGATCCTCACGCGGGGAATTTTTTATTATGTTCACCAGTTACAGATATTAGTCTTCTTACTCCTGATAGCGTAAGGCAAATGAAGTTTACACTGATCGACTTAGATAAAATGCATTTTGTGCGCAATGAAGGTGTCTGGAAAAAGAAACTTTTAGATATTCGCTGTATTCGGCGATTTAGAATACATGAAATTGATAGCGATGAGAGCTTAAAGTATTATTTAGACAGACCGCCAAGCTTTCTCGAAAAATCAATCTTAAAATTCTGGATGAGAGGTGGATTCAATATGTACAAATGGATTAAGCCCAGCAAAAAAAGACACTAAGCAATTTTATTTTTCAGAATATCCGAATCCATTTAACCAAGATTTATCTGATTTTCGGCGTCCGACAGATCTTTTGCCAGCAGATTCTGGGTTTTTAACGCGCACAGACTCTAGCGTACACATATAATCCTTCAAAAAATAAGTGCAAATAGGTTCGCTGAGTTTTTTAGCTTGCTCGTAGTCTTCTGCTAGCAAGTTAAATGTGACTACATATTCTTTCATCTAGTAAAAAGTCGTTATTTCCCCAAGAATTAGGATTCTACAGACATCAGTAACGCAAATACTTAACGCCATTCACAATTTACTAGATAAAACGACACTAATCAGGACTTTCGATTAGCGAATTTAGACATCTTTAATCTTTATTAATAATAGATGAAATGATGTTACTAGTGGAATACCCATCAACAAATGGAATAATTTTGACTTCACCGCCATGCTTTCTCACATATTCTGCGCCGACAACTGCATCTGGCTGATAGTCCCCGCCCTTCACCAGCACGTTAGGCATCAATTTCTTGATGAGCATTTCAGGAGTATCCTCATCAAACGACACTACCCAATCAACTGAAGAAAAATACGACAGCATTTCTGCTCTGTCCTGCAAATTGTTAATAGGACGATCACTTCCTTTGAGCCTGCGTACTGAATCATCAGAATTTAACGCCACCACCACCATATCTCCATAGGTTGACGCTTCTCTTAGCAAATGGGCATGCCCTTTATGTAGCACGTCAAAACAACCATTTGTGAAAACAACTGTTTGCTTTTTAGCATGCGCATCTTCAATTCGTTTTGCCAAGAAATCACTACTGACTAATTTACTATTTGGACATTCATAACTCAGCATCCCATGAGTCAATTCTTCAGCAGAGACAGTTGCTGCACCAAACTTACCTACGACAATACTCGCTGCTATATTTGCCACGCGTGCAGCTTGATTGAAATCACCATCAGCGGCCAAGCTCATGGCAAATGCCGAAATAACAGTATCTCCCGCGCCTGTCACATCATAAACTTCTCGTTTCTGTGCAGGGAAATTTGTCACAGTGCCATCTCGCATCACGAGCGTCATGCCTTTTTCACTTCGTGTCACTAATAACGCTTCGAAGTTGTTTTCAACACATAAATCCTGCGCTTTTTGATAAATCTCTTGCTCGTCGTGACATTCACCTACCACCGCACAGAATTCTGAATAGTTAGGCGTAATGACTGATGCACCCTGATACTTGGAAAAATCAACTCCTTTAGGATCCACAATGACTTTTTTATTCTTAGCTTGCGCTGCTTGGATGATTGCCTGCGTATCTTGAATCACACCTTTCCCATAATCCGAGAGGATAACAATAGAACATTCCTCTACACTGGATAAAAATGCTTCTCTTATCTCCTCACTACAGTGATGCGCTTTGTCATCAAAATCTAAACGAATTAATTGCTGGTTACGACTGACAATTCTGATTTTCGAAGTGGTTCTTATCGAGGGGTTGGAAACTAGATTTGTTTTAATATTTTGCTTATGCAAAATAGACTGTAGTACCGTGCCTTCCTGATCATCACCGATGGCACCCAATAACGTGACTCGCGACCCTAATGAACTTATATTTTGCGCCACATTAGCGGCACCACCTGCACGGTCATGCGTATCAGTAATACTTGCGACAGGAACAGGTGCTTCAGGTGAAATGCGATTAGCATTAGCATGCCAATACCTATCCAGCATGACATCCCCTACTACTAATACATGAACATTCATTGCATTATTAAACGCGTGACGCTAACAAGCCGGCGTCAACCAATGCGCATGTTCTTCTATTTCGCCATGAACAATTTTGAAATATTTTGACTGAAGTTGCTCAGTAATAGGACCACGCGTGCCCGCACCTATTGGACGATTATCAAGTTCACGAATCGGGGTGACTTCTGCAGCCGTTCCTGTAAAGAAGGCTTCATCAGCAATATAAACTTCATCACGTGAAATTTGTTTTTCAACCACTGGTAGATTTATTTCAGCAGCCAAACTAATAATTGTTTTACGAGTAATTCCATCTAATGCTGAACTCAATTCAGGGGTATACAGCACACCATCACGAATAATAAATACATTCTCACCACTGCCTTCAGCAACAAATCCTTGTGGGTCTAGTAATAATGCTTCGTCATAACCATCTTGAGTTGCTTCTTGCAGCGCTAGCATTGAATTAACGTAATGACCATTAACCTTCGCTTTACACATCGTTGCGTTTACATGATGGCGTGTAAATGAAGAAGTCTTAACGCGTATACCGTTCTCCAGACATTCCTTACCCATATACGCACCCCATTCCCATGCGGCAACGATACAGTGCACTTTTAAGTTGTCTGCACGTAAACCCATTCCTTCTGAGCCGAAATAACACATTGGTCGTATATAGCCATAATCCATATCATTCGCTTTAACCACATCAATTTGCGCTTGATTTAACTCTTCTTGACTATAAGGCACATTCATACCTATTATTTTTGCAGAGTTTAGTAAACGCTTAGTGTGGTCTTGCAATCGAAAAATTGCTGTCCCTTGTTTTGCATGATATGCGCGTACACCTTCAAACACGCCTGCCCCATAATGCAAAGTGTGTGTTAGCACGTGCGTACCTGCATCACGCCAATCAATCATTTCCCCATCACGCCAAATAATTCCATCACGATCTGACATCGACATAACCTGACTCCTATTCCTTTTATTTATCGCCTAAAATATTATTCCAACAATCCCTTACTACTTTTATTTCGCTTGCATACTCTGCATGCGTCGCTTCAGGCTTTTTCGCCTGCAAAGCCATACGATGCATAATATTACGAAATCGGCAGTATATATCTGTCAATTCGGTAGCAATTGAGCTTGATATAAATCCGCCGCCAGCCAGGCGTTCGAGCAAACGCACATTATCTGAATACTCACATAAGCTTTTATCCCTATAAGCATATGCAAGAACCGCATATTGGACCATAAATTCGATATCTGTGATACCTCCTTCGTCGTTTTTAAGGTGGAATATACCGGGAATTTTACTGGCTTTAGATTTAAGCATTTTGGCTCGCATCTCTGTCACTTCCACTGATAATTTTTCTATATCCCTTGATTGGCAAAGAATAGATTCCCGCATACTTGTGAATTGCTCTTTTGCCTCGCTAGAACCTGCGACACAACGCGCACGCACTAATGCCTGCAATTCCCATGTCCAGGCACGAGATTGATAATAATCCTCAACAAAAGAAAATTGTGGCGCAATGGCACCCGATTCACCATCTGGTCTCAATCTTGTATCCACTTCGTACAACTTACCCGATACCGTTTGCAGCGTAAGCATTTGAGTTAGTCGCTGAGCGAATTTTGCTACTTTAACAACATACGGAACACTTGACTGATTTGAGTAACCCGACTTGTTCTCATTCTGCGCTATATAGACAAGATCTAAATCTGACCCATAACTCAATTCAATACCGCCTAATTTCCCTAACGCAATGACTGCCAAATTACTTTTCATGATTGGATCATAAGTTTGTTCTAAATATTTTACGCATCCATCCACTACTGCTTCTGCGGTCCAACTCAATTGATCACTTACTTTCATCACAGAGACTTTGTCCAAGACATCTGCACACGCCACTCTCAGTTCTCGTGCGTGTTTGAATAAGCGTACTCGCTCTAAAACAACATCATACTCAAGCTGTCGGTCTACTAAGATTTCATTCGCAAATTGCTTTACAACTTCTTCTTTAGTCAAATAGTAATCATCTTCCGAATTCACTACTAATTCGTCTAATAACAAAGGATATGAAGTTAGATGGCTGGCAATCCAAGGACTGGATGAAGCAACAGAAATTAATTGCTTTAACACGGCCTGATTCTCATAAAGAAGCACAAGGTACGCAGAACGCCTTAAAATGTTTTGCAATAAAAGCATCAGACGGTCGATTGCTAAGCCAGGAGAATCAACTTGTTTTAATTGGCGCAAAAATCTAGGCATAAATAGATTGAGTCGATGCCTGCCTTCTTCATCTTGATTCCTATATGCCGAACTGTTTAATAATATTTTAATTTTATCTGCAACATGAGAAAACTCTGGATATTCATGGAGATTAATCATCTCAGCTGACTCATCAGTATCTAACTGTGATATTTCTTTCCAGAAATCAGTGCAATCATTTTCCTCGTCGTGTTCTTCATCGCTTCTGATTCTTGAAAATACTGCACTGACAGCATCTTGATGATTTTTTAACGCAGATTGAAACTCAGTCAGCTGCGTAAAACCCATAGATTCTGTCAATACTGATAATTGATTTTCATTTTGCGGTGTAACATGGGTTTGTTCGTCGTTATACATTTGCAATCGATTTTCAACCCTTCTCAAGAACTTATAAGCTTCCACAAGTTCATCCACATGAGATGAGCTCAAATAACCTGTTGCCTCGATTTCCGATAATGCCATAATGATTTTTCGCGTCTGCAACCGCGAATTGTGCCCACCATGAACTAATTGAAAAAACTGAACAATAAATTCAATTTCCCGAATCCCTCCCACACCAAGCTTGATATTATTTATATTTCCTTTTTTTGCCATCTGCTGCGCAATTAAATCTTTCATTTCACGCAATGTATTAATGACACCAAAATCTATGTATTTTCGATATACAAATGCTGAGACAATTTTCTTAAACTGATTTTTATCTTCAGCCGAACCACAGATGACACGTGCTTTGACAAATGCATAGCGCTCCCATTCTCTTCCATGAGTCTGCAGATAATCTTCTACATGATTAAAGTTCACCACTAGTGGTCCTGATTCACCAAAGGGTCGCAAACGACAATCTACGCGATAGACAAATCCATCTTGTGTCACATCAGATAAAAGACGAATAAGCCCTTGAGCTAATTGAGTGAAGAATTCCTGATTGGAAATAGATCTCGCACCGTCAGTATTTCCAGAATTGGAATAACAAAACATCACATCAATGTCAGATGAAAAATTTAACTCCCCTCCGCCCAGTTTACCCATTGCAATCACAACAAAATGGACTTCTTCCCCGAGATCGTTTCGCGGCACACCATATTTACTTGCTAGTGATTTACTTAACCAACTAACAACAGCTTGAACGAAAGCATCAGCAACATCACTTAGCTCTTGCAGGATATTAAATATTTCCGTATTTAGAACTAGATCCTTCCAACAGATTTGCAATAACAATTGATGACGAATTTGACGCAGATTTTGTTTTACAGAATCTTCTTCCTGTTCGTCGACTATCGATTTAAATATTTCATCTAAATCTATTAACTGATTCGGTGTAGCTTCATTTACTTTAACTAAATCATTCAGCCAATCAGGGTACTGCTGACAGATACGCTCACAATAAGGGCTTTGTTGCCACAATGATTGAATCAGTTGTTGGCCTTCAATCACATGCTCAGGAAATGTCTGTTTTGCGACAAATTCAGTCCAACGTGTTTGTATCGGTTGGGAGATAGATATATTCACGCTCATTTATCTTGAAAAGGCTTTCACACTATCGTCACACAGCCATGAAAGGCTGAATCAAGTAAAATTCATCATACAAATGAGATGTATTCTCATTTGTGTTATTATCTTTAGCAATACGGACCATTTGAATACTCTCAAGACGGATTAGTTATTATGAAACTTCATATTAAATCAATGCTTTACATTACACTTTGCTGCGTAATCGCACAACTTGCTAATGCTCAAGAGAAGACACTAGAAGAACTAAATGTATACTCGGCGCGCAAAGAGGCTTACATCAAGCCATTACTCGATCGGTTTGCCGCACAACATAATGTAAAGATCAATCTAGTCACCAGTAAAGCCGATGCATTAATTCAACGCCTCAGTAGCGAGGGCAGACATTCCCCTGCAGATATCCTAATTACCACTGACGCCGGGCGACTGCATAGAGCAAAAGAAGCCGGCTTATTACAAACTATCACTGATCAGTCATTGCTTGAATTAGTACCTGCACAATACCGCGATCCAGAAAATTATTGGCTGGGCCTTTCTGTTCGAGTACGCGCAGTCATTTACAGTGACGAACGTGTACAAGCATCTGAGCTTTCTTCATACGAAGATTTAGCCAAGCCTCAATGGAAGAACAGAATCTGTGTACGATCATCTAACAATATTTACAATCAATCTTTAGTGGCATCATTCATTGCTCACCATGGCATTGACAACACGCAATCATGGGCAAATGATTTTGCTTCTAATTTAGCACGCAAACCTCAAGGGGGAGATCGCGATCAAGTCAAAGCTGTCGCCTCAGGTCAATGTGATGTCGCTTTAGTGAATTCTTATTACTTAGGCAACATGATTAAAGGCAACGAAGAAGAACAAGCAGCAGCAGCCAAAGTAAAATTATTTTGGCCAAATCAAGACAATCGTGGTGCTCACGTCAACATTAGCGGTATCGGCATTGTTAAACACACTAGACGCATCGACTTATCCAATAAACTCATCGCTTTCCTTTTCACAGAAGAATCCCAAGCTTGGTATGGAGACGTTAATTTAGAATACCCCGTGATTGAAGGTGTCACCCTAAACCCAATTCTAAAAAACTGGGGGCCATTCAAGCCGGATACATTAAATCTAGGCAAATTAGGTGAGCTTAACGCCAATGCCGTGCAAATAATGGACAAGGCCAAGTGGCGATAGTCGATTATTCAATCTCACACTAGATAACAACACTCATGGCTAACAGCATCTCATTTCCGCGCGCGACAACATTAATGCGCGGGAATTTTTCGGCTGGGTGGCTTTTTACTATCTCGTTAATCACGCTGATAATAATTTTGCCACTGCTCGTTGTATTGCAATTCAACTTTCATCCACATACTGATACATGGCAACACTTAGTTGATACTGTTTTAGGTGATTACATCACTAACTCTCTACTGTTAGCCACGGGTGTAGCGATAGGCACTTTCATCATCGGTGTCCCTGCTGCATGGCTATGTGCACTCTATTCTTTTCCAGGCAAACGCCTACTAGAATTTTTCTTGTTACTACCGCTTGCCATCCCTGCTTATATCGTGGCTTACACTTATACTGGGGTATTAGATTTCAGCGGCCCTGTTCAGTCCTATCTTCGGGAAGTGTTTGGATGGGGTTATGGAGATTACTGGTTCCCAGAAATTCGCTCTCTGGGTGGCGCTGTCGCCATGTTTTCTTTCACGTTATATCCATATGTATTTTTATTGACACGCTCAACACTGATAACACAATCTTCTAGCCTGCTTGATGCTGCTCGCTCTTTAGGTGCAAACAATATAGAAAGATTATTCAGCATTATTATACCTCTCGCCCGCCCGGCTATTGCAGCAGGTGTCATGCTGGCGCTAATGGAGACGTTAGCTGATTATGGAACAGTACAGTATTTCGGCGTGGACACATTCACCACTGGAATCTTCCGTACTTGGTTTGGGTTTGGCGAACCGGTGACCGCCGCACAGCTCTCGAGCATATTAATGATTACCGTATTTGCCTTATTCCTGCTAGAGCAGAACCAACGCAGAAGAATTCGATATCACAACCCAAGTAACTCCACACAAAAGAGTCGAGAAATACCACTTAGTGGCTGGTATGCATTGTTTGCTTTTATTGCCTGTGCTTTACCGCCTTTATTTGGATTCATCATCCCTCTTTTACAATTAAGTGACTGGGCTATTCGCACAGCTGACACCATGGTTGACCAACAATTTTGGCAACTCGCCTTTAATAGCTTTCTACTTGCCGCTAGTGCCGCAATCGTTATTCTAGTGATTGCGACTGTTTTAGCTTATGGCAAACGCGCTAGCAAAAACAAATTATTACGCGGCATAATTAATCTCAGCGCCATGGGCTATGCAGTACCTGGAATTATTATTGCCGTCGGCACATTGATCGTGTTTAGCCACCTGGACAATTGGCTTATCAATTTTCTTCATCAGCAATTTAATTTTGAAACAGGACTGATTTTCACTGGCACCATTTTCGCACTAGTATTTGCTCACACTGTTCGCTTCTTATCACTCGGCTTACAAACAGTGGGAGCAAGTTTATCCAAGATCAATCATTCTATTGATGAAGCTTCGCTACTACTTGGTAATAATCTTTTCACTACACTGCGTAGCATTCATTTACCATTAATCCGTAGCGGATTATTCACTGCAGCACTATTAGTCTTTGTTGAAGTCATGAAGGAACTTCCAGCGACATTAATAATGCGCCCATTTAACTTTAACACTCTCGCAGTCCGAGCCTATGAGCTTGCATCTGACGAGCGATTGGCCGATGCTTCAACAGCTGCACTTGCGATAGTGTTTACTGGCATTATCCCTGTCATTCTTTTAAATATTTCTATCAAAGCCAATGCCCGACAATAAACCTTTACTTGATGTTAATAATGTCTCTGCTTCTCACATGGCATTGGACATTCTTAAACGCACAAACTTACAAGTGAACGCCCATGACATTGTTTGTTTACTTGGACCTAGTGGCTGTGGAAAAACCACTTTATTAAGATCTATTGCTGGGTTACACGCAATTGATCACGGTAGCATTGAAGTTGAAGGCAGCATCGTCAGCACATCCAAGCACTCATTGGCGCCTGAATCACGGAATATTGGCATGATGTTCCAAGATCTCGCTTTATTTCCCCACTTAACCATTTTTGACAACGTTGCCTACGGTATTCGCAAGCAGCAAAAAACTTACGTCCAACAACAAGTCAATCATGTTCTAGATTTAGTTGAAATTGATACTAAGCATCATCGCAAATATCCTCATGAACTTTCTGGCGGACAACAACAACGGGTTGCTTTGGCCAGAGCTTTAGCCCCAAAGCCTTCACTATTATTATTAGACGAACCATTTTCAAGCTTAGATCCAGACTTAAGAGAGCAACTCGCCACACAGGTTAGAGAAATTTTAAAACATGAAAAAATGACGGCTGTGTTAGTGACTCATGATCAACATGAAGCCTTTGCAGTTGCAGACTGGGTGGGCGTTATGGAGCACGGGAAAATTGTTCAATTTGATACGCCATACAATATTTATCATGAACCTGTCTCTCGATTTGTTGCAGACTTTGTTGGCTTAGGCAATTTAATCCCTGCGACTGTTTTAGATAATCATCATATTGAAACTGTTTTTGGTAAATTGAGTGGCACGATTGACCCCACTTTTAAACAAGGCGAGATTGTCGATTTACTCGTTCGCCCCGATGATATTCCTCACGATGACACTAGCCCGGTCACCGCGATCGTGGAGGGTAAACGCTTCTTAGGCGCAGAGTTTCTCTATACTTTGCGGCTCCCCAACGGACATAGCGTTCTGTGTTATGCCCCTAGCCATCATGATCACGAGATAGGAAAACCACTCGGAATTGGGCTCGATCTAGAACATCTGGTACTTTTCCCCCGATAAGCTGCAGTATTTTCATAAAAACTTGACCTAAGTCACTAAAAGTACAAGAATTATCAAAATTTTATTTGGTAATTTTAAGATGGCAACATTAATCCACAAGAGTCGATGTCGATTGGCAATAGCCATTATGACCTCAAGCATGATATTGAGCAGTACACATGCCGGCATGATTGGAACAGACACTATCAGTACAAAGCATCATGCTGAGTCTTACAAACAATCCATTCACTCTGCATTACTTCGTGATGATGTTAAACAAGCATTACTTGCACATGGCGTTAATCCACATCATGTACAGCAACGTGTTGACCAATTAACTGATGATGAAATTCAGCAATTAGCCAGTCAATTTGATCAACTGCCCGCAGCTAGCGGTGTCGGCTTAATATTATTTGCTACCGGGCCTATTGTTTTCATGCTTGAAATCATGGGCTTTACCGACCTAACAACTACGTTTTGATAACTTCAAATTTCAAATCGCTTCAAGTCATTTTCCTGGCATTTTGCATACTGCACCTATTGTCAGGCTGCACCGCAATTGCACTCGCAGATCGTGTTATTCCTAAAGAACCTCAAGACCTTCCTACCGATATTCGTCTCGACGTTCCTTTTATAGAACAGACTGACAACTTATGTGGGCCATCATCATTAGCCATGGTTGCCAATTATTACGGCCAATCTGTCACCGCTGAAGATGTCTCTAATTTAATGTACATTCCTGAGAAAAAAGGAAGTCTACAAATAGAAATGCAAGCGGCTGCACGCAGTCTTGGGCTCGTTGCTTACAGCATGAATATGGACTTAGCTTCATTACGCTCTGAAATCAATGCTGAACGCCCGGTCATTGTTTTACAAAATTTAGCCTTTAATGTTTATCCAATCTGGCATTATTCGGTCGTCACTGGCCGCGATCCCAATAATGATTATTTTTTACTTCATAGTGGACGTCATAAATACTATCGCAGCGCATGGACTACTTTTGAAAATACTTGGCGCCGCGGCAAGTACTGGGCACTCATTGCCGCTCCCATTGGTGATATTCCTAACAGCGTCACTGAAAAAGAAGCGATCAGTGCTGCGCTTGATTTAGAAAAAGTAGGGAAATTACGCGGAGCCCAGTTAACTTACGCTGCAATTATTCAGCGCTGGCCAGATAATTTCACTGCTCAAGTTGGTTTGGCAAATACTCATATGCAACTTCAAGAACCTTTAGCAGCTAGTGAAGCATACAAACAAGCATTACTTCTCAACACCCAGTCTGCCGAAGCGTTAAATAATTTTGCTTACAGTGCTTTTGATCTTGGTTGCGAAATTACTGCATTAGAAGCAGCAAGCTGCGCCATCAGACTAGACAATGCTAATCATCCAGAATTATCTGCTACGCTAAACGAGCTCAAGAGTAAATCTGCGACTCCAAGCAATCATGCTAGCTGCCCACAAATACGTTGCAATAACCAGTCTCTTGCCGCCAATAATCATTAGTGCCAACTTAGTCAAGCACAAAGCTTTCAAGTCCGTTATCATTGCACCCCGAAAAACATGCAACACTTGCATGTTCAGCTTCACACATAAGGATATGAATTACTTCATTTAGATTAGAGATGAACAGTTATTGCTCATGTCTCTAAATTTATATTTCTAAGGAGAGAAACAAATGTCATCTTCATTTAATCGTTGGCGCCCACATCCCTGGCATGGAATTGATGTAGGCCCTAATCCGCCTAGAGTCGTACACGCCTATATCGAAAGTACTCCTTTCAATCACATCAAGTATGAAGTCGACAAACAAACTGGTTACTTAAGAGTAGACCGTCCTCATCGCACGTCTTCACTTCCTCCTACTCTTTATGGATTTATTCCGCAGACTTATTGCGGAAACCGTGTAGGCGCATTAATGGACGGCGCGACGCAAGGAGATGATGACCCATTAGATATTTGCGTGGTTAGCGACAGACCGATTGACCGTGCAGAATTAATTTTAAACGCTCGCGTTGTCGGCGGACTACCAATGCTAGATGGCGGCGAAGCTGATGACAAAATTATTGCTGTATTAGAGAAGGATCACGTGTGGTCAAGTGTTAATGATATTTCAGAACTTCCCCAATCTATTGTTGAACGTTTAATACATTACTTCAGCACTTATAAATCTCTTCCTGGCGAAGATCCTAAAGTTCATGTAGGCGCTGCTTATGGACGCGAGCATGCAGAAAAAGTCATTCAACTCTCCATAGACGATTACCAAGATAAGTTTTCTACACTGGCTAGCAGTTAACCTCGCTATCCCGCTTCATGTTTTTCTTTGCCGAGCATTTGCCTTAGTCATTGCTCGGCAAAGCATTAAACTGTTTTACGATGCCCAAAAGGTTTCCATGCGGGGGCAATTACATTTGGCATCTCAGAACGATTTAACAAATTAGCCGGCGCTAGAGTGAATTCCCCATACCGTTGATTGATATTATCCATGGCTAAATTAATCTGTTCACGCTTAATATCTCTTTCACCAAAAAGAGATAGCTGATGTCCTTGATCTTTTGGGTCTAATGCTGTTATTTGCACTTGAAAGCACCCTTGTTTACACCAAGTGTTACGCAAAAAAATATTGACTAGTTTTTTTATTTGCTGGCTATCACTGGTTGGCATCGCCGTCTGCATTTTTTTTGCTATCCATTCTTGGTCGGTGAGAACACCAATAAAATAATTGTGTGCCTCAAACCCATGCTTACGCAACCTTGCTGCCACCTTTTCAGCCATATGATGAAAATTCATTTTTATTGTTGTTAAACTTTTTGTATTTGGCGGCATGACTTTTCCATGACCAATTGATTTGGGTGCGGCGACACTTTGTCGAATAGGATCAGGGTCTAACCCTTGTGCCATATACCAAATACGTCGACCTAAGTTTCCAAAACGCCCCGCCAACTCACCAATAGGAAGATATTGCATCTCCCCACAAACATATACGCCTCGATCATTTAAAAATCCTCCAATTCCTCCAGCAATACCGCTTAACTCGGTCACAGGCACATCACTTAGATATTCTCGCGACTGCCAAGGAGGTACCGCAAACAGACCATTTGGTTTATCTTTCTTTGCCGCATACTTTGCAGTGGTTTTATCACCGCTCACACCAACGCTACAGGCAATACCACTACTATCATAGACAACTTGTTTAGCCAATCTGCCAGCATCAATGGGACTACTATAAATTTTTTGACAACGCGTCACATCCAAAAAAGCTTCATCCACAGAGAACACCTCCACATCGGGCGTCACCATTTGCAAGGCAGACATTATGTTCGTCGACACCTCAGCATACCGATAGGGCCTGGATGGTACTTGAATCACGCTAGGACAAAGTTGTTGTGCCTGTTTGATACGCATTCCTGTTCTGATGCCGTATTTTCTTGCTTCGTAAGAACTAGTGATGAAACATGTCCCTGTTACACCGTTGGTGATTCCTATTGGTTTGCCGCGCAACTCTGGGTGATCGTATTGTTCAATGCTAGCAAAGAAAGCATCCATATCAACAAATACAATGGCTCGCTCCCAACTTGCATTAGTCATACATCCTCACCTGCCCAACCAGCACACCTTGTATCGTGACACGCTGTGCAGGATATTCTTTTGCTTGCATCGTTTTATTCGCAGGCAGCAAACGAATAAGATCTTTTTTAGGAAATTGAATACGCTTGAGTGTGGCATCTTCACCATCAATCAATGCAACAACAATTTGATTGCTATGCGCCGTGTTTCCCTGCTCAATAACAACTAGGTCACCACTGCGTATACCCTCTTCAATCATTGAGTGCCCTTTCACTTGCAGCACATAACGATTTGGCCCACCCAGTAAATGAGCAAAATTAACTAATTGCTTATCCTCAATAGCTTCGATCGGCTTACCTGCAGCAATTCGCCCTAATAATGGCAACTCATCAACATTAGGATTGTCGACCAATTCAATACCCCGAGTTTTAGGGTTACGAACAATATACCCCTTCTTTTCTAAAGCAGATACATAGCGATGGATCACTCCTTTTGACTGAATACCAAGCCCATTAGCTATTTCAGTTAACAAAGGCGCTTTGCGCTGCTTTATGTAGTAATTCGTTATAAAACGAAGCGTGTCCTGTTCGCGCTCGGTTAACATCATTAGTTCTCGTTAAGTTCTCTATAATGAGAACATAGTGAGAACCTTTTTGTCAATCTTGAATCTCAAGAAAAAGTAAAGAACTCAAACATACTGCCGATAAGGAAGAATAACCGTAACTAAATATCCCGAGGTATCAGGATGGTTAGCCAACACCCTTCTCCAAAAAAAATCAAAAAACTAAGTAATAAACTCTATGAAAAAGAGTTATTAAGATTACAAATTGAACTCATCAAGCTACAAGAGTGGGTAAAACACAGCGGGACAAAAATGGTGGTTCTGTTTGAAGGTCGCGATGCAGCAGGGAAAGGTGGTGTTATTAAGCGCATCACTCAACATTTAAATCCTCGCGTATGTCATGTGATTGCCCTTGGTACACCCACCGAACGCGAAAAAGGTCAGTGGTACTTTCAACGTTATGCCGCACAACTTCCCTCTGCCGGTGAAATCATGCTTTTTGATAGAAGTTGGTATAACCGCGCTGGTGTCGAACGCGTCATGGGATTTTGTAATGATCAGGAATATCACACTTTTTTGAAAGACACACCGATCTTTGAACAAATGCTCATTGATTCAGGGATTGTCTTAAGAAAATATTGGTTTTCAGTGAGCGACGAACAACAAGAAAAACGTTTTCAAGATCGCCTGAACAATCCAACCAAACGCTGGAAACTCAGCCCAATGGATTTAGAAGCTCGAGATAAATGGGCCGAATACTCAATGGCAAAAGATGCTATGTTCACTCATACCGATACACCAATGTCACCCTGGCATGTCATACAAGCAGACAACAAAAAGCGTGCACGCTTAAATTGCATTAGCCACCTTCTTGAATCGATTCCTTATGAAGATTTAACGCCGCAAAAAATAGAATTACCGCCACGAAAAATTCAAACGGATTATCAAAGACCCCCAATAGAAAAACAAAATATTGTGCAGCAAGGCTATTAATCAGAGCACAAAAATTCTGATTTAACTAAACCTCGAAAATCTGCATCACTTGCAGATTTTCGACCAGATTTGGGTGTATTATAGCTAAATCACAATTCAATTCTGGTAACGCAAATGAATGATTGCAACTTACTTCAACGCTTAATTCTTATCATTCTGCTCGCAAGCTCATCACCAATATTTGCTGACAAAATCATTCTGCATACGGTAATGGATACACAAAGAAATATGCCTATGCATCAAATACCCCTGCCTGAAAGTTGGAAATTAGTGACACCAAATACTATCGAGGATCCAAGCATTATTGGTCCCAATGGAATTAAAGTGTATTACCGGAATGGCGGATCGTACGTATTCAGCAACGATCCTTATATGCAACAAATTTATTCACAATCAGGCCAGCAAATGCGTCCGCCAATTAGCGCCCAGCAAATTGTAGAACAAGATTTGATGCCTCAATTAAATCAACATGGCTTAGAGCTAGGGAAAGTCTATCCACTTCCTGAGATTGCACAACGCAGTCAAACCTACAGCAACAAACTCTACAAGAGCATGCCCACTCAACAGTATTTCGACGCCGTAGGTTCAGAATGGTCCGACGGCAAAGGCAATACAATTCTGGTTATTGTTGACCAAATTGCCAATGATGGACAAGGCAGTGTTTTTTGGTATTACTCATTGAAAGTCCTTGAGGCGCCTGACAAGCATTTCAAAGAAGCAAAGAATGCATTTATTTATGGCATTGTTAATATTCAAGACAACCCTCAACAAATCCAAGCATACAATTTAAGCGAACAACAAAAATCAAACCAAAGCTGGAGTCAGCACAATGCGCGCATGAAACAAAATCAACAAAACTTTGAGCGCCAACAGGCAATTCATAAAAGCACATCAGACGCCATCAACCGATCAATTAATAGCACTTATCAAAACCAAAATGCTGCCAGCGACCGCATGCAAGACAAAACAGTTAATGTCATCCGAGATGAGAGCACGGTAACTAATACTTATGATGGAGAGCAATACCAAGTGGAGTCAGGCGCTGATCACTACTGGATGAATAGTGATGGAGAATACATACCTAGCAATGACCCTAACTACAATCCGAACTTAGACCCAAACAACAATAGAGAATGGCAGCAAGTAGAGCCTAAATATTAACAATTCATTCATACCCTACTCACATATAATTTATTTAGAACTGAAAAACTATACCGCCCGATACGAAGTCAATATCTATAGAAAAATCTATTTTGCTTTCGCCAATATTATTAAATCTTTCCCACTCCGCTCTTAAAGAAATATTCTCAGTAAATGCATAATAACTTTATCGATTTAGGAAACACTCGTTCTGATAACAAGCATCCGGTATAGTACGCGCAAATAATTCTTACAATTTAGTAGCAAGCTATGACTAAAAAACTCAGACCTCATTCCTCAATTGTTGTTGATGGCACTGAACGTGCCCCTAGCCGCGCAATGTTGCGAGCAGTTGGCTTCAAAGACGACGATTTTAAAAAACCACAAATTGGTATCGCATCGACTTGGAGCATGGTGACGCCATGTAATATGCATATAAATACTCTCGCGGAAAAAGCGGCTGCCGGTGCTGATGCGGCAGGTGGTAAAGGTGTGGTATTTAATACAATCACTATCTCTGATGGCATCTCGATGGGTTCCGAAGGCATGAAGTACTCACTTGTCTCGCGTGAAGTGATTGCTGATTCGATCGAAACAGTCACCGGCTGCGAAGGATTCGACGGCGTTGTCGCTATCGGCGGATGTGATAAGAACATGCCGGGATGCTTGATGGCATTAGCACGTTTAAATCGCCCTGCAGTGTTTGTCTATGGCGGCACAATTATGCCGGGCAATTACAAAGGCAATAAAATTGATGTCGTCTCAGTCTTTGAAGCAGTGGGACAACATGCTAAACGCCAACTTAATAACAAAGAACTAAAAGAAGTTGAATCAGCCGCTATTCCGGGCCCGGGCTCATGCGGCGGAATGTATACCGCAAACACGATGGCCTCAGCGATCGAAGCACTTGGCATGAGTTTGCCTGGCAGCTCTGCGCAAGCTGCTATTTCTAAATCAAAAGAAACTGATTGCCGGAATGCAGGCAAGGCAGTACTAGATTTATTGAAAAAGAATATTCGTCCTAGCGACATTATGACCCGCCAGGCATTTTTGAATGCTATCGCGGTGATTATCAGCTTAGGTGGTTCGACGAACGCCGTGCTACACCTACTCGGCATGGCGCATTCAATGAATGTAAAACTCTCAATTGACGACTTCACACGCATTGGGAAAAAAGTGCCTGTTCTCGCTGATTTACGCCCAAGCGGTAAATACATGATGTCAGAATTAATTGCTATTGGTGGCATTCAACCACTGATGAAAATGCTGCTGGACGCAGGTTTAATTAATGGTGACTGCATGACCGTTACTGGTAAAACCCTTAAACAGAATTTAAGGAACGTTAAGCCTTATCCAAAACGCCAGAAAATTATTCAGCCACTTGATAACCCTATCAAGAAAGATAGTCACTTGGTTATTTTGTACGGAAACTTAGCACCTGAAGGTGCGGTAGCAAAAATTTCTGGCAAGGAAGGATTATCCTTTACCGGTAAAGCCAAAGTTTTCGCCTCTGAGGAAACGGCCTTAAAGAAAATCCTTGATGGTGGCATCAAGGCGGGTGATGTCATCGTCATCCGCTATGAAGGTCCAATCGGCGGGCCAGGCATGCGCGAAATGTTATCCCCGACCTCAGCAATTATGGGTAAAGGGTTAGGTAAAGACGTTGCACTGATCACTGATGGTCGATTCTCAGGCGGCAGTCATGGATTCGTGGTCGGGCACATCACACCAGAAGCTGCGGTTGGCGGGCCTCTGGCCCTCGTCAAGAATGGTGACGAAATCACAATTGACGCTAAAAAGCGCGAAATGACGCTACATGTGAGCAAAAAAGTGTTGAATGAACGCAAACGTGCCTGGAAAGCACCAAAACCTAAATATACACGAGGAGTACTAGCCAAGTATGCAAGACAAGTTAATTCCGCTTCTAAAGGTGCGGTAACAGATTAAACAAGCGCAAACATTTATGCCTGAAAATGGTGCTTTTCTCACCAAAACTGGAAAGCACCGCCCTGGCTAGCCCCTCCATTAGTAATACTTAGGACTCAATCCCACAATTTACACATAATATTCGTTGGCACTCTCCACGGAATAGTTTAGGATTTAGCCCCTTTTTATCGCCCAGTTATTCACTTTATATAAGGAGCAGTTGAATGGCACTGACACCAGAAGAATTAGAAGCAATCATGGAACGCAAAAATAAGATGCGTCGTGAAGCATATGACCGTCGTAATGCACAAGAAAACAAAGATGAAGTCAGCGCAAAAGCGGTAGCAAATTTCATGGCACTGCCTGATTACCAGAAAGCCCACACTATTATGTGGTACATCGATTGTCGTTCAGAGTGCCGTACTAAGCCTGAATTATTAGCAGAAGTGGCTAAAGGCGAAAAGAAAATCATCGTTCCTTATTGCACAGAAGACGAAAATGGCGACAACAAGCTTGGACTCTGGTGGATGGAAAGCCTAGAGGAAATGGTTGTTGGTAAATGGGACATCCTTGAGCCACCAAAAGAAATGTGGGGAAATCCTGCGAAAGAAGTTCAAGCTGAAGATCTAGACTTAGTCATGGTTCCAGGCGTTGGGTTTGATCGTAATGGTGGCCGCATGGGTAACGGACAAGGATATTATGACCGTCTTTTAGAAAAAGTACGTCCTGAGTCTCCATTAATCGCATTAGGTTATGAGTCACAGTTATTTGATAACGTACTTGTAGCGCCACACGATGTATACATGGACAAAGTAGTGACTGAAGATGCTGTCTACGAAGGCAAAGGAAGAGACTAATGACTGCCATTATTGATGATACTTACGCAGAAGCGTTTAAAAGCTTATACGTAGAGTTTTTAATTACTGCCAAAGATCGCAAATGGGTTGATCATGCAGTTAATGCTGCCACAGGAAACGGTTCAAGCTCTATCCTATGTGATTGTGAAGCAGGCATGGATCGTTATGTTGGCCCAGGTGGAGACGAAAGCTTCGTCACTCCTGATGGTCGTCCTGGTGCAATTGTACAATTACACGTTCCGCGTTTTCGCAAGGATCGTGTAGAAGCATTAGGTAAGTCTGCGTTAGTGCGTATCAGCCAAAACGTTATGACTTGTCCGACAGCTTCTTGTTTCAATTTGATCGATTCTGAAGAGTATTACCACATGGGTCGTAAAGTGGCTTACTTTGGTAATGGCTACCAAAAACGAATTGAACGCTATGGACGCAAGATGTGGTGGATCCCAATTTTAGGTGGTGAATTTGTGCTTGATCGCCGCTTAGGTCGTTCAGATGGTTTAATGGGAGGTAACCTTTGGTTCTTCGGTAAAGATACTGATTCAGCATTAGAAGCTGCAGAGAAAGGTTGTGAAGCGATTCTTCCTGTGGATGGTGTGATCACTACTTTCCCTGGCGGTATTGCAGGCAGCGGTTCTAAAGCAGGCAGTGATTACGATTTCACTATCGCAAGTACATACGAGAAATTCTGTCCGTTATTACAAGATCACCCTGATGTTGAAGCTGGCTTACCTGAAGGCGTCAACTCTGTGATGGAAATCATCATGAATGGTCGTGATATGGATTGCATCATTGAAGCAACACAAGCGGCCATTAATGCATCGAAAGATACAGATGGTTTAATGATGATCTCTGCCGGCAACTACAATGGTCGACTAGGCAAGAGCTTTATCGACTTAGCTCCAAGCAAACAACCTAAAGACTAAACTTTTTAGTTTTGTTGCATGAAAGGCCAGTTGAGTTAAACTCAACTGGCCTTTTTTATTAGGTCTATCTTAATTAGATCTATTGAGTAGACCCGTAATTTGAATTGAATAATTGAGACTTAAGCATTGATCATCGACGGCAAAAAAGTTGCGGTAGATATCCGTAATAAAATTAAATCCCAATTAGAGTATTTCCCGAACACCGACATTACACTTGCCACCGTAATTGTTGGCAAAAATCCTGCGAGTCAGTTGTATGTCGGCATGAAACACCGAGAAGCGAATGCGGCTGGGATTCATTCTAAGCATGTTGAGCTTGACGAAAATATCTCGCAAAAAGATTTAGAACAACAAATCGAATTACTAGCTGACGACGATAATGTTCACGGCATCTTAGTCCAGCTACCACTGCCTAAGCATTTAAATAAAGAAAAAATGCTCAGCAAAATACCGCCCTATAAAGACGTCGATGGTTTAACTGATGTTAATATGGGCCGATTATTACAAGGCCAAAAACAACTTGTCCCTTGCACACCACTTGGCGTCATTCGTCTCATCGAAGCCTATAATATTGAAACCAGCGGACGTAACGCTGTTGTCGTTGGCCGTTCCTCTTTAGTCGGATTACCTCAAATGTTGTTGTTATCTGAAAAAGGGGCAGACGCCACAGTGACGCTGGCCCATTCACGCACACAAGATTTAGCCGAGGTATGTCGACACGCGGATATTCTCGTGTCCGCAGTAGGTGTCCCTGCCATTATCAAAGAGGATTTCATCAAACCTGGTGCCATGGTATTCGACGTTGGTGTAACCCGCCTGGAGAATAGAATCCAAGGTGATGTTGATTTTGAAGCTGTCAGTAAAATCGCAGGCGGCGTAACCCCGATGCCGGGTGGGACTGGCCCCATGACGGTCGCATGTTTGTTAGAAAACACCATTCTCGCCGCAACACTTCAAGAAGTGTTGCCAAGGGCTCATTAAACTCTATTTTACTAATACACTCACCAAACTGCGCTTGAGGACAAGCACCTGCTTGTGGCATCATGGCGAACTTTTCGGGATCTGTTGGAAAACTACCCATATTGTCGAATTTTTAAGAATTCCTTGCTCGCATATAAAGTGTCATTAAGCACGCTGGTGCCATGCAAGTTAGGAACATCGAAACTCAAATTTATTAACTTACTACAAGGTAACCTCTATGCCTGGCCAAAAACTTAGCTTTCCAGGACGCAATTATTTATTTGCACCTGGTCCTACTCATATCCCTAATGAAGTAATGAATGCCATGGTCGTTCCACAAGAAGACCATCGCGCGCCAGACTTCCCACAATTAGTGAACCCATTATTAGAAGACTTAAAGAAAATCTTCAGAACAAAAAAAGGCCAGTGTTTTATCTTCCCTGCTACTGGAACAGCAGGCTGGGAAATTGCCTTAACAAACACATTATCTCCAGGCGATAAAATTCTAACTTCACGATTTGGTCAGTTCAGTCATCTTTGGTGTGACCTCGCCACACGTATTGGTCTTGATGTTGAAGTGATTGATGTCCCTTGGGGTGAAGGCGTTCCAGTGATGGAAATCAAAAAGCGCCTACGTGCAGATAAAGAACGAAAAATTAAAGCAGTCGTTGCATGTCACAATGAAACAGCCACTGGTGTCACTAGTAATATTGCAGCGCTTGGCAAAGCAATGAAAAAAGAGCTTAAGCACCCTGCACTATTAATGGTTGATGGTGTTAGTTCTGTTGCCAGTATTGATTTCCGCATGGATGAATGGGGTGTTGATATTGCTGTTAGCGGCTCTCAAAAAGGTTTTATGCTTCCTGCGGGTATGGCGCTTCTAGCATTCAGTCCAAGAGCACTTTCCAAGCATAAGTCTTCAAAATGCTCGAAGTGTTTCTTAGACATCAAAGATCATCTTGTTGCTAATGAAGGCGGCTTTTTCCCATACACTCCTTCAGTACCGATGTTACGCGGACTTCGCGCCTCACTTGATTTGTTATTAGGTGAAGGTTTAGACAACGTCCATGCACGTCACTTCCGTTTAGCTGAAGGTGTACGTAAAGCTGTTAAAGCATGGGGCTTACAAACATGTGCCGCTTCTCCAAAATTAAATTCTGACACTGTGACAGCAATCTTGACTCCACCAAGTGTAAATGCTGCTGAAGTGATTCATATTGCATACCATCGATACAACATCTCTTTAGGTGCTGGTCTAACTCAAGTGGCTGGAAAAGTATTCCGAATTGGTCATCTTGGTGACAATAACGATGTGCGCATGATGGCCGCCTTGGGCGGTGTTGAAATGGCAATGCGTGATGCGGGTATCCGCATCAAACCAGGTAGTGGTACAGGTGCAGCATGCGAATATTATCGCAAGACTGCTAAAGCCATTCCGGCATTCAAAGCGCCAGCTGCTCCTAAAACTAAAGCTAAACGCAAAGCTAAAAGAAAAACAGCTAAGCGTCGAACTGCTAAATAATACAAAAGGATAGTCATTATGAGTTTTACACAACCTACACCTGCAAGACAAAGAGTACAGCGCTGTGAGCTTGCTGTTCCAGCATCCAATGTCAAAATGATTGAAAAGTCAGTTGACTGCGACGCAGACTTCGTATTTTTAGATTTAGAAGATGCTGTTGCTCCTGGAGACAAAGTACAAGCACGTAAAAATGCTATTGAAGCGGTTAATGGGCTTGATTGGAAAGGCAAAGGAAAAACCATTGCTGTTCGAATTAATGGTCTTGATACCCATTACATGTATCGTGACGTGATTGATCTTGTTGAGCAAGCTGGCGAAAAGCTAGATACAATTTTTATTCCTAAAGCAGGCGTGCCATCTGATGTTTACATGGTAGATGCACTTTTAACTCAAATCGAAGAAGCTAAAGGGTTTAAAAATAAAATTGCCATTGAAGCGATTATTGAAACCACACTAGGGATGGCAAATGTTGAAGCGATTGCACAATCTAGCCCGCGTCTAGAAGCTTTACACTTTGGTGTTGCGGATTACTCTGCAAGTTGCCGAGCTCGTACTGTTAATATCGGTGGATTAAACCCTGATTACCCTGGTGATCAATGGCATTCTGCGATTTCACGCATGGTAGTGGCTTGTCGTGCTTACGGCTTACGCCCAATTGACGGCCCATTTGGTGATATTAAAGACCCTGAGGCCTACACACTGGCCTGTCGTCGAGGTGCTGCGCTGGGTATTGAAGGCAAGTGGGCCATCCACCCATCTCAAATTCCATTAGCAAATGAAGTATTTTCACCACCAGCAGAAGAAGTAGATCGTGCACATCGTATTCTTGAAGAACTCGATAAAGCCGCTAAAGCTGGCCAAGGTGCGGCGACATTAGACGGTAAAATGATTGACGCGGCTTCTGCTAAAATGGCCGAAAACGTTGTTCGTGCTGCCGAGGCGATTGCCGCTAAGCAATAAGTGTCAAATTATTCCTGATGGTTGCGACACTAAGGATGTGTCAGTATAAATAACGATCAAAATTGTTATTTATACAAGCAACCAGAGGGATTATCTCTCCCTGATCCCCTCTATTTTCATCGATTTAGCGCCAATTATTTGCTCTAACCCTGCTTCCAATTTCTGTATCTCTATAGGTACCTTGCACAACCCTATAAGGAACTACTAAAATAAGACATTATAAAAATAATAACCATAGTTTTATTACGTCTTTTATACGTTCCTAACGTACGTACTTAAAAAAACACAGGTGCAGTAATTATTTATTCGCACGCAGATCTAATGCTGCGCGCGTACTC
>JBGCFN010000064.1:0-28377 GCA_045106935.1 Gammaproteobacteria bacterium
AGAATATATAAATCTACGAGACCCTAAATTATTGGGCAAGCTTCGCTCTTATAAAGTTGATTGGAATAAAACCTGGCAGGTTCCCAAGTGCAAGGGAAGCTGAATGTCCGCTTTTGAGCCGTAAGCAGACATGATTTTTAATAAGATTCTAAAATACGCAATATTAATAATCGTTGGCCTTTTGGAGAATTGGTGGCAAATGGTCATTATGGCGTTGCCTGTGGCACCACGCCATTCAGGAATAAATTAGAATGCACGATTAAGTGGATGATTGCCTCGGACGACACGAGCCTTCTATCCTCACCTAAGCATTCACGATTTAGCCATTTACATGCATTTGCTAGATTTTTTATACATAAAGAATGTAAGCGACTGAAATAGCATTCAAGGGACAATTATTTTATTATAAAATAAACCATCCTATGGCTATCACTTACTGTATACTCAGATAAGTTTTAATGCGCCAACGCCTTAAACATTATGAGTAAGAAAATAGAACAATCTCAGACCAAGGAATACACGCCGACAGACAATGTCATTCCGTTCAGCTCGTTATTAAGCAGGCTTGAACCAGAGCCTTACCCATCATACACCGTCAATTCTGATGAGCTTCGACAGAGCATCACTAATTTACTCGATCAAAGAAAAAAACGCGTTAATTCGTCAAATCAAAGTTTGGAGTCACTTCCAAACACTCTGCTCTCCTCATTATCAGATGAAGAGCTTAAGCTACTCACAGAATTTTTTGAATCATTTGAGAATAACAAATGATTGCCGCACCTCAACCAAAAGATGAATTTTTAAGATTGCAATCACTACGTGCGCTTAATGTCCTGGATACACCAAAAGATTATCGATTTGAGATGATCACTCAATACATGGCGAAAATATTTGAGGCACCTATTTGTCTTATCGCGTTAATCGATCATGACCGACAATGGTTTAAATCGGCTTACGGTCTGGATGTTAAAGAAACCTCAAGGAGCATTTCATTTTGCGGACACTCAATATGTGATGTAGATTCAGACAATGCCAATAACCGCATAATTGAAGTGCACGATACTTTATTAGATGAAAGATTTTTTGATAATCCTATTGTCACTGGCGAACCCTTTATTCGTTCTTATATTGCCTATGTCTTACAATCTGACACTAATATGAATATCGGCACTCTCTGTGTAGACAATACAATTCCAAAAATATATTCACACTCACAAAAGCAATTGCTGATTCTATTTGGCACCATGACAGAAAATTTATTACACGGACGCCATCATTTATATGGCATTGAGGATAAATACCACTAACTCATATTGAGTTAACCTACCTTGGTCATACCGTCAAATTAACAATCGACGCATTTATGTCTTCAAGCGGTGATTGTGCATACACCTCACCAATAAGTATTGCAGCATCATGTGAATGGCTACTATGTTGCCCGCCACATTCAGCGCATGACAGCGGTTTTTCTGAAAGTTGCTCTTGCGAGATTTGATTGGTCGATTCTGTTTCTTCTGACGCACTGACATCAGATAGTGGATTACCGCTTTCTTCTTGCGTTTGCTGTGCTAATTCAGCCCGCGCATTCGCTTCCAATGCGGTGGCAGCGGCTGCAACAGCACGATCTTGTGAGGAGGGTTGCGCCGGCGCCAATGCAGCTCGCTTGATTTGTTGAGCCTTGGCGACGGTTGCTTGTGGGTCCCCACTCACAGCTGAAGTATCAATATTAACACTGCCGCCAACTGCATATTGACGCCCATCAGGCCCTCTTTGATATTCATAGCTTGGCCCGCCTCTTGCCAAAGCGCCTGCAACAGATGCATGTGCTTGCTCGTGTGCACGTACTTCACGATCACGTGTACGGAGCTCTCTTACTTGCGCAAGTTCTTGTTGTGATAATTGGAATTCAACTTTACGCGTACTCGTTGCGGTATTCTCTTGAGGCTTACCGTTGGCTTGAGCTGGATTCTGCCTCACGCTGGTTGGAGCATTAAATTGTACTGGTAAAGGTTGTGAAATATGCATCATTCAACGCTGCAAAATTTTAGGCTATATATTATGTTACTCAGCAATCAGCTAATTTTAATCAAACTCCCGACTATATGGGCCAAATTAGGTGATAACGCTATAATAATTTCGTCAAAACTCAAGAATTTCTCTCATGTGCTTGGTCTGTGAAAACAAACATTACTACTATGCTTGATCAAATTAGCCAATTCATCAACTATCTTATCGGTAAGAAATCTGAACTCTCAGACCTGGAAACCAAAGATGCGCTATTGGCAAAGACAATTTTAGATATTCACCGCACGCGAACACATTCTGAATTTGCGAATGTTCCTCTTTTTGCACTTAAACAAATTCATGCAATTGATCATGACAACGCAATTCAGGCAACACAAGCTCGAGTCAAAATACTTAAAGACAATAAAGACGCTCTGATTAAGCAGAGCACACTCACCAGAGACATCCTCTCTGAATTTTTACCTTCCATTTCTGCTATTAAAGTCGTTAAGATGCCTGATGATTGTTACATCGCTTTTGAGGGCAATGGAAGGTTAGCAGCGATGCAAGAGGTATTTTCTTCTTGTGATAATGTAGTCATTGAAGCGGAAGAATACCATTTTAAAAATACTACTAAAATTCTCAGACGAATAAATAGAGTGCGCAAATATAATGGGTTAATCTAAATAGCTATATTTTTAATTCAGCCTTCTTCCCAGACATGTAAAAATTCTTCCAAATGATTTTCACCAGAATCTCGCAGCAGTTCTTTCACACGATCTAACTTCTGTGATAACAGCCCTCGACTACATCGACCGCGAATCATTTCGAATTGCAGGTAAACCAGATAAGTATTAAGTACATCTGTTTCGCAGTAGTTACGAATTTCTTCAATAGCCCCTTCCTGGAATTTATCCCATACCTGACTACCATCCATACCAAATTTTCCAGGGAACCCGAGCATGGTGGCGATTTGATCTAACTTGGCACCTGCTCTGGGTTGAAAGTTTGCCAGCACATCCATTAAATCAGTATGTCGCCAATGAAAACGGCTAATATAGTTATTATATCGAAATGAACTATCATCATCGCCGGTCTCCCAATAGCGAGGGGCTTGCACACCATGCACTAAAGAACGGTAATTCAATACTGGCAAATCGAAACCACCACCATTCCAACTAACCAATGTAGGCGTATGTTGCTCTATGCCTTCATAAAAACGCTGAATGATTTCTTTTTCATCAGAGTCTTTATTCCCTAATGACCATACTTTAAGCTGATCTCGATTTTCAAATAACACAGATATCGCTACAATTTTCTGTAAATGCAACGGCATGAATTCTGAACCAGATTTTTGAAACTGAAGGTGCTGCATGGCCTTCACAACATCTTTATCTGAAAGATCATCTGTTAATTTATGAATTTTCCTTCCGGCCTCGTAGTCTGGGACAGACTCGATATCAAATACGAGTATACTCATTTTATTTTATGTATTTTTCAGTGAAAGTGACATGCTAACAGTTCAGACGCCACAACTAAACTTCAATAGTGATGGAATTCCTTGCTCGGCGACATTTGGCGACCCATATTTTTCTCTCCATAACCCAATGGAAGAAAGTCAGCATGTTTTTCTAGACAGCACTAATATTGTTCAACGCTGGGAAAATAAAAATTTCGTCATCGCTGAACTAGGTTTTGGATTTGGCGTAAATTTTATTACCACCTTGAAAGCGTGGTGCACGCACCGCAACCCAGGTAAACATCTACATTATGTGAGCATTGAAAAATATCCCGTACAACCCACTGATCTTGCCCAGTGCTATCAGCAATTATCAATTGAATCGACACTGACAGAACATTTATTAGATCAGTATCCGCTTCCTGTTCAAGGGTTTCATCGCATTGAATTTAGTCAATACAATTTGACTCTGACCTTAATATTTGGTGAGGCCTTAGATTGTCTCAAGCA
The DNA here is from genome assembly GCA_045106935.1 of Gammaproteobacteria bacterium. Taxonomy (GTDB): domain Bacteria; phylum Pseudomonadota; class Gammaproteobacteria; order UBA4575; family UBA4575; genus UBA1858. Next base: position 3,974 of record JBGCFN010000064.1, read on the forward strand.
GTGCAACATTACCGCAGATGCATGGTATCTAGATGGTTTTGCTCCGAGCAAAAATAAAGCACTGTGGTCCGATGAAATTGCCAAACAGATATACAGACTCACTCGCATCGGTGGCACACTCTCCACCTACAGCGCTGCTAGTGAAGTGAGAAAATCATTCTCTAATGCTGGCTTCGCAATGGAAAAGAAGCCCGGTTATGGGAAGAAACGAGAAATGCTGGTTGGCTCCTTAACTAACAAGACCATTCTTGAGCAACATTCTTTAAAAGATAAAAGCTGGTTTATTACTAGCTCAGTTAAAACTAAGCAAAAGCATGCGCTCGTTATAGGCGCGGGAATGGCTGGCACTGCCATGAGCCATGCTTTAGCCAAACGCGGGTGGCAAGTCACGCTTGCTGACAAAAACACACAACTAGCTAGCGAGGCTTCTGGAAATGCCAATGCGATATTAATGCCACGCTTAAGTGTTGACCATGATGCACAGTCACAGCTCACACTTGCAGGTTTTTTATATTCAACACACTACTTAAATGCTTTAGAAAAAACTTCAGAAAATTTTACATGGCAGCAATGCGGTGCAATTCAAATACCTCGTGACGAAGCACAATGGAAACGAATGCAATTAATTGCTTTACAAGAAAAAATTCCGCCGTCGTTACTCCAGGCGATCAGCCAAAAAGTTGCAAGCGAATTATCAAATTGCACACTTTCCCATGATGGTTGGCATATACCCTTAGCAGGATGGTTATCACCTACCGCATTATGTGAAGCACTAGTAGAACAACACTCGCACAACATTCAGTTTCACTCCGATACACATATTTGCTCGATCGAAAAACGAGGCACACACTGGATTGGCTTCAATCAAGACGAACAAGAAGTCAGCGCCACCGATGTTGTCGTGATTGCTAACGCAATGTCAGCCAATCAATTCTCCCAAACTAGCTGGTGTCAGCTACATCCAAAACGCGGACAAATTTCTCTGATCCCAGAACAAGCTTGCAATATTCAACCAAGTAAAATCATCTGTTCAGATGCTTATATCACCCCCATGATTGACAAATATTTTGTCGCAGGCGCTACCTTTATTACCGCAGATTCATTAACGGATATTCGACAAGCTGACCATAAAGAAAACATGCGGAAATTAAATAGCATGATTCCTAATTTCAAGTATGACCACGACTCACTGCAGGGGCGCGCAGGCATACGTGCTGTCAGCTCAGACCGGCTTCCTATTGTAGGCCCAGTGGCAAACGAACATGATTTTAATACAACTTATTATGATGCAGCACTGGGATCAACTCGCCAACAGTATCCTACCCCGCAGTATTACGACAATTTATACGTGGCGAGTGGTTTTGGTTCACGCGGCCTCGCTTGGATTCCATTATGCACCGAAGCATTAGCTTGTTTGATCAATGACGAACCCAGCCCACTCAGTAATACATTGCTTCATGCTATTCATCCCAACAGAATTCTGATGAAGAATTTAATTAAACGCGTACAATCTCAATCATGAAGAAAGCCATCATTATTGGATTATTGGTTTACTTAGGCATGCACTTTGGTGACAAAGGGCTACACTTTATTTACTTCTATTTAACGCATGATTTTGCATCCAGCAATTTGCTGATGATTAAATCTTCTTTCCTATTAAATTTTGCTCCATTAATAGGTGGCGTAGTCGTTGGCTACCTAAGCCATAAAGGATTATCAAATGGGTTTATAGTCGGCGCCTGTGCTGGCTTAATTATATTAGGTATTCGTCAATACAATGGTGGTAATCCCTTCTTTCAAGAATTTACCCCAGCGATTTTATTTGACGAAGTGATCTTAAAAGCTTGTATCTGTGCAGCCGGTGGTGCAGTGGGGGAAAAACTTAAACGCTAATGTTGGATGCTGGATTTATTACCATGCTCATCAATATTCACAAATGTGATATTTGTTTCAAATAATACTGTATTAGATTGAGCACCTTCGACGGCAGAATAAACTTTCACATCATAAGTGAGCGAAGTATCACCCATCCGTAATTTTTCGACAGAAAATTTCAATACTGCTCCGACTTCAATACGATGCTTAAACTCAACATTCTCTAGCGCCACTGTGACAAAACGATTATTAGGAAAATCGACTGCTGCAGTCATGTAACCTACTTCATCAATCCATTTTAATAAGTTGCCACCATATAATGTACCGTAATGGTTTAAATGTTCGGATATGACAAATTTATAGTGGTCCATCGTTATTTAGGATCAAACATGCCTGTAGAAATATAACGATCACCTCGATCACATATGATACTTACAATTGTTGCATTCTCTACACGCTCAGATAATCTCAGCGCAGCTAACAAGGTACCACCAGATGAAACACCACAAAATACGCCTTCCCTCTGCCCTAGCTCGACCGTCATATCATCTGCTTGCTGACGAGACACATATTCAAGCTGGTCGACTTTTGATTCATCAAAAATAGATGGTTCATATTCTTTTTCCCATTTTCTAATACCAGGTATCTGCGATCCGTCTTCAGGATAGACACCCACAATTTGAATGTCAGGATTTTTTTCTTTTAAATATCGTGATGTTCCCATGATGGTACCCGTAGTCCCCATTGAACTAACAAAATGCGTCACCTGTCCTTCGGTATCACGCCATATCTCTGGGCCTGTCGTTTTATAATGTGACATGGGATTATCCGGATTAGCGAATTGATCCAATACGATACCTTTGCCTTGTGACTGCATATTTAATGCGAGATCACGCGCACCTTCCATACCTTCTTCACCCGAGACTAATACCAACTCAGCTCCAAAGGCAGACATTGCCGCACGTCGCTCTATAGTCATTGTAGCTGGCATGACCAATATCATTTTATAACCCTGCACTGCCGCAGCCATGGCCAATGCTATTCCAGTGTTACCACTGGTAGCCTCAATCAACGTATCACCAGGCTTTATTTCACCACGCGCTTGAGCCGCATTAATCATATTCAATGCCGGCCGATCCTTAACTGACCCTGCCGGATTATTACCTTCCAACTTAAGTAAAATAGTGTTGCTAGGATTGGGATTTAGATACTGCAATTTGACTAACGGCGTATTACCAACAAAGTCTGCCAGTGTTTTATAATTCATTTCTATTATTCTTTTGTGAAAAAAAGCACATGAGCAACTGCATAAGCTCTCTCATCCGCAATAGTTAATAACGAGTATTTATCTTTCAATTTTAAGCGTTCACTACACTCATCAATAAATCTAAGCAATGGCTTACCCAACTCATCATGCTCAACGTACATATCTGTAAAGCTTAACTGTTTACCAATCCCTGTTCCAAGCGCTTTAGCCGCCGCTTCTTTGACTGCAAAACGCTTGGCTACAAACGCTATTGTATTTGACCCCTCAGCCAGCTCTTCCAGCTCATTAGTATGTAAAATTTTCTTTATAAACCGATCACCGCGACGCTCAATAATATCTTTTATTCGCTGCACTTCAACGATATCAATGCCAGCGCCTAACAACATCATTTTGCTTCGCCATCCATAGCATGACGCATATTCTTAATCGCGCGCTCAAGCCCAACAAATAACGAATCAGACACAATCGCATGACCAATATTAAGTTCATTCATACCTTCAATATCTGTTATTGGTTTAACATTACCCACATGCAATCCATGGCCTGCATTAACTGTCAAGCCAAGGCCTTGCGCATGTTTTGCGGCATGTTTAATCCTTTCAAACTCATGTTGCTGTTGCTGACCATGTTTATCGGCATAATGACCAGTATGAATTTCTATAATAGTTGCTTCTATTTCTGCAACCATATCGATAATTAATGCATTTGGCTCAACGAATAATGACACTAAGATATCTTGTTCTTTTAGTGCAGCAATCAAATCAGACAGTCGATCTCGATGCGCGACCACATCCAACCCACCTTCCGTGGTGAGCTCTTCTCTTTTTTCAGGAACAATACAGCAATACTCAGGCTTTACATCAAGTGCAATTTTTTGCATTTCACTTGTAGCAGCCATTTCAAAATTCATACTGGTAGTAATAACTTCTCGCGCTTGATAAATATCATTATCTTGAATATGTCGGCGATCTTCTCTCAAGTGAAGCGTAATACCATCGGCACCACAGGCTTCTGAGACTCTTATCGCCTCCATAAGATCAGGGTATGGAGTATTTCTCGCCTGTCGCAATGTTGCAACATGATCTAAATTCACACCAAGTTTTACTCGATTCTTATTCATTTCAAATTAATTCAATTCACTTTTAGTAATTGGCGCGTCACCAATGGTTTTCCCTGCAAGTAATGTTTAACCAAACCACGTAAAAATATTTTAGCTTCAGACAGGCTGCAGTCAACCAATACATTATTATCGAGATGATTAAGCAGCGTCCCCTTAATCACATTCCATTGCGCATGTTGTTTATTTATTTGGGTTGGACCAAGGTCCGGATCATAGCGATAGAATAATTCAGGCTGTATTTCCTCGTCATTCATATAATCATATTTAAGCTGCAATGGATGACCGATAATTGCTAATAATTGCATCTCAAAATTTCTCAGCACATACTCGTCAGAAGGATTGTTAATCATCAAGTCTAATGTACGCTCATACAAAGTAAAAAGCTCAGGCTCTGGGCTTAATTTTGGAATTAATTTAAGAATTAACTCATGCAGATAAAAACATTGGACTTGAGCACGAAAATTACGCGTATAATTTGAGCGTTCATGCTCGATTTTTGTAAGAGACACTAGCTCTCCGCGACCCGACCATGACAGGTACATTTTTGTAAATGGTTGCAGATTATTATTGCCTTTTTTCCTCGCACCTCTAGAGACCAGATGAATAACACCATGCTGCTCAGTGAGTGCATAAATAATCATACTCGTCTCCCGGTAAGGACGACTATGCAACACATATGATGGCTCTAACTCGACACGCATAAGTTAATTATGATTCATATTCTCCGACTATTTGAGGGTTATCTTGCCAGTCTTTCTTTAATTTAACCCACAAATTCAAATGCACTTTAGAATTAATTTGCTTTTGAATCTCACCTCGCGCTCGAGAACCTATTTTCTTCATCATCTCGCCTTTGCGTCCAATCAAAATAGCTTTTTGCCCGTCTTTTTCTACCCAGATGATAGCTGATATATTGATATATTCACCCTCATTTTCATATTTCTCAATCTCCACATGGGTGGCGTAGGGCAATTCTTTTTCTAAATATATAAAGGCGGCTTCTCTAATTGTTTCTGAAACAATAAATTTTTGGTCGCGGTCTGTTAAATATTCATCGGGATAATAAAATTCAGACTCGGGCAAATATCGTTTACTCGTTTCCACCAGATTATTAATATTATCCTCTTTAATGGCGGATATCGGAACAATCTCTGCAAATGAATATTTAGATGATAATTTCTGCAATATTAGTAACAACTCATCGCGGCGTTCTAATTTATCAATTTTATTGACAACCAATATGACAGGACAATCAAGCTTCTCTAATGAGCGTTTAATATGCGCCTCTTCTTCCGTCCATTGACCCCTGTCGATTAACCAAAAAATTAAATGCACGTCATGCAATGCATTCAACGCATTTTTATTCAATACTCGATTGAGCAATCGTTTCCCGCCGAGGTGTATTCCTGGTGTATCGACAAATACAAATTGCGCATCTGGATCAGTCTTGACCCCTACAATTCTATGTCGTGTGGTTTGAGGCTTATAGCTGGTTGAAGATATCTTTTGCCCCAGCAGGCGATTAAATAACGTTGATTTTCCCGAGTTAGGACGACCAATAATAGCAACATAGCCACAACGTGTTTCCATAGGGCTTGTTATTTCTGCAACAGCTTTTTCAAAAGATTATTCGCCGCAAGTTGCTCAGACTTCTTCTTGCTCTTTTCTTCACCTTCAGCACTAATATCTAATTCGGAAACAATACATTTAACTTTAAATCGTTTGTTATTACCTTCACCCCATTCTTTTAACACAATATAATCTGGCACTTCGATTTGCCTGGACTGCAAATATTCTTGCAAACGTGTTTTAGGGTCTTTTAATTCATCAATATCAGGAAGATTATCAAACGATTTTTCGTATAGCGACTTTATAAAATCCGAAGTAAATTCATAGCCCTTAAGTAAATACACTGCTCCAAAAATCGCTTCTAAACAATCAGCTAGAATAGAAGCACGAAAATGACCACCACTTTTCTTTTCTCCAGCACCTAGTTTCAACAAGCCACTTAGCTTAGCTTCTTTTGCTAACTCGGCTAATGCACGTTTGCATACCAAATGAGCTCGCAAGCGACTTAAATCACCTTCATCATAGTGAGGAAATTTTTCAAACAAGTAATTCGCGATGACTAACCCTAATACGGCATCACCCAAAAACTCTAAGCGCTCATTATTATCTTTGCCAGCACTGCGATGGGTTAAAGCTGAATCAAATAACGTCGAAGCAGTAACTTCTTCCGGCAGTTGTTTAAAACTTTCCACTATATAGCTAGCGCTAATTATTTTTCTGGTGACTTTACAGAGCGAATGTAATCAAAACTTATCAAGAAATCGATATTCGCAATTACAGGTATTCGTTTTTCATAGTTCACCCCAACATCAGTATTTTTTTTAGCTGATTTAAAATAGAAAACATCTTTCTTGGTTTTTTCACAGCCATCACGACTGGGTGTTAGCCCATCAATGCTCACATAGTTAATATCTAAACGTCTTCTCATTAAGTCTTTAAACTGCGTTTTACTCATTTGTCTCGTTTGCATCTCATCAGCTAAACTATCCACAGCCGACTTAAGAGATAAATATTCCATATACACTGGCGCAATCTTAAGCCCTATAAAAATAGCATAGCCAAATAGACCAATGATCACTATCAACACGATAGTCGACATACCTGTTTGCTTGTTAGTTAATTTCACAACAGTTACCTCACTTGATTTTTTTACCAATACGTCTAAAGTCAAATTGTCCTTCTGATATATCCCAATTCATCCAAATCATAAACGCTCTACCCACTAAATTTTCTTCCGGCACCATCCCCCATACGCGACTATCATTACTATTATCTCGATTATCACCCATTACAAAATAATGGCCATCGGGGACTGTCCATGAATTATCAATCGACCCTCTTCTGTCATTAATTAGTATGTCATGCTTAGCAGGGTTTAAATCTTCGAGCCGCTTATTTGATCCAGACATGACACTATCTCGCCCTTTACCTATATAAGTACCTAAATCTACTTGTTCAACCACTTCACCATTCACATAGATAGTTTTATCACGATATTCAAGCCGGTCTCCCGGCAAGCCGATTACTCTCTTAATGTAATCTAGCGAAGGATTTTTGGGATAACGAAATACTGTGACATCACCTCTTTGCGGCAATTTATTAGCCCAAACCTTATTGTGAAGCACAGGCAATCGTATTCCATAAGTGAATTTATTCACTAGAATGAAATCCCCATGTAATAAAGTTGGCATCATTGAGCCAGAGGGAATTCGAAATGGCTCTGCAATAAATGAGCGCAATATCAGCACTATCAAAAGCACTGGAAAAAATGATCGCGAGTAATCGATATACCAAGGCTCTTTATATTCACGCTGCGCGCTTGAGCTAGCGCCTTCGACATACTTTGCATCATAGGCTTCGTTCATAATGCGCTTACGTCGCTTTTCAGCTAACACCAGCTTATCTAATAGCATGACTAGACCAGTGATCAAGGTGCCGATCACTAATATCAGCTCTAAATTAACACTCATAGTATGAAATAACAGTTAAAGGATTGAATTACTTTAATGGTACTAGAATACAGTGGCATCACCTATATCAAAACCTATATACGGTGATCTTTTATCGCTCACTGCCTAAAGAATAATCTAAGAGAAAGATAATTAGTTGATGGTCGGGGTGATAGGATTTGAACCTACGACCCCCGCAACCCCATTGCGGTGCGCTACCAGGCTGCGCTACACCCCGAATTTCTTAAATTGCTTATATTATATACTAGCGGTGCTAGTGACTAAGAAATTGTAGAAGATCTTCTAGTTCAGCACGTGTTTGCTGGATAGCTTGCTGAGAATCAGAATGAGTTTCTTCAGATGACTCTGCAGGATCAGCTAATTTCTGTCTTGCTCCGCCAATCGTATAGCCTTGCTCATAAAGAAGACTACGAATTTGACGAATCAGAATGACGTCATGACGCTGATAGTATCGACGATTGCCGCGTCTTTTAACTGGTTTAAGTGTTGGGAATTCTTGTTCCCAGTAACGTAGAACATGAGGTTTTACGTCACAAAGCTCGCTCACTTCACCAATCGTAAAATAACGCTTGGTTGGGATCGCAGGCAATTCGCTATTATTGCTGGCTTCCAGCATATTCTTCTACCCTTGTTTTTAGTTTTTGCCCAGGACGGAATGTCACCACTCGTCGAGCTGTTATGGGTATTTCTTCTCCAGTCTTTGGATTCCGACCAGGACGCTGACTCTTATCACGAAGTATAAAGTTACCAAATCCAGATAACTTAACCTCTTCGCCTTCCTCAAGCGCTAATCGAACTTCTTCAAAGAACACCTCTACCAACTCCTTGGCTTCTCTTTTATTCAGGCCGAGTTCCTCAAATAGATTCTCCGCCATATTTGCTTTAGTTAGTGCCATAGTCTTAGGTGCTTCTCAACTCCGCATTAAATTCACTTGCCAGAAGAGAAATGATTTTTGTCATGGTTTGTTCTATTTGTTGTTCTGTAAGAGTGCTAGAAAAGTCCTGTAAAATCAAGCCTAAAGACACGCTTTTTATTCCAGAAGGCACACCTTCGCCTTGATACACTGAAAATATAACGATATCGCGCAACTCACTTATTTTTAAGCCATAAATCTCATCAAGTAAATGCTGTGTGGGCGTCTCTGCTGCCACTGTAAAAGAAAGATCGCGCCTTACCTGAGGGAATTTAGACCAGGCATGAAACCTCTCGATAGGCACATTTAGCAGCATTTCATCCAACTTTAGCTCAAAAACGACAACATCCCGCTTAGCCAAACCAAGGGGTTTGAGCACATCTGGATGCAAACTCCCAATCACGCCAATTGGCTGATTATCAATAAAAATTTGAGCAGTTTTGCCTGAATGCAGCCCTAGTTGGCTATGAGACTGGTAACTTACTCGCTTGGTGAGCCCCATTTTCTCAAATAATTGCTCCAGATCACCTTTCACGTCAAAAAAATCGATAGCTCTGGTAGGCACTCCCCACTGTCTTGGATGAATCTCTCCTACCGCAACACCGGCCATCACTTCAGTTTGTGCAAGCCCTTCAGCGGACACCAAATACTTCCGCCCTACTTCAAATAACTTGGTGGTCGCTTGTTGGCGTTTTAGATTATAACTCGCCGCCTCGCATAAACCTGGCCAAATACTGGTGCGCATATTAGACAAGCCTGTCGAAATTGGATTGGCTAATTGCTTAGGCTCACCCTCAAAAAATAACCGACAATGCTTTTGTTCAGTAAAACTAAAAGTCACCGCTTCGTTATAGCCAAGTGCTGAAAAATTTTCTTGCATAGAGAATATTGCATCTGACTTTTTCTTAGCAGCAGACACAGCAACATTTGAAGCAAGTGTTTGCGTTGGAAATTTGTCATAACCTTTTAGGCGAGCAATCTCTTCAATCAGATCAACATCGATGTCTATATCAAATCGATAACTTGGCGCTGTCACCAAGAGATGGTCGTCTTCTGATGATTTCACACTGCAATGCAATCCTTGCAGTATATTAGTGACTTCAGCGATATCAACATCAATGCCTAATACTTTATTCACTTTGGAAATTGATAAAGAGATTTCACGACTTTCTGGTAGATGTTGTTCACTAACCACTTCGCTGATTGGCCCCACAACCGCACCAGCATAAGTCTTAATCAACTCACTGGCACGTTCTATTGCACGCGTTGCTAACTCTGGATCAACCCCTCTTTCAAATCGATGCGATGACTCAGTATGCAAACCAAAATCACGCGCTTTGCCTGCAATCGCAAGCGGATTGAAGTAAGCACTTTCCAAAAATATATTTTTTGCTTTTAGTTCAACTGCTGAATCACTCCCACCCATGACACCTGCTAAGGCTAACGCTTGCTTAGCATCAGCAATAACAAGATTGTCTTGCTTAAGTGATATTTCCTTGCCGTCCAGCAACACCAGTTTCTCACCAGCATTTGCCATGCGGATAATAATTTTCTCGTTCAGTTTATCCAGATCAAATGCGTGCATGGGTTGACCCATCTCAAGCATTACGTAGTTACTGATATCAACAATAATATTAATACACCGAACACCGCCACGTCGTAGACGCTCTTTCATCCATAATGGCGTCTTTGCCGTTACATTGACGTCATGCAATACGCGACCACAATAACGCGGACATGCTTCTTTACTTTCAACTTCTATTGCGAATTGTTCATCACTCTCCTGTTTTACATTTATCATTTCAGGAGTATTCATTGGCAACTGATATAACGCAGATGTCTCTCGCGCAACACCCTCTATACTCAGGCAATCAGAACGATTGGGGGTTAAATCTATATCAAATACAACATCATTTAATGCTAGCGCATCTGTTAAAGATGCCCCAATAGTTAGGTCACCCTCCAGTTCGAGAATGCCTTCGCCTTCTTCATCCAGACCCAGCTCTGTGGAGGCACATAACATTCCAAAAGATTCGACACCACGCAATTTAGCTGCTTTTATTTTAATATCGCCCGGCAACACAGCACCGACAGTTGCTAATGCAGTGACTAACCCTGCACGTGCATTCTTTGCACCACAGACGATTTGCACAATCTCAGCATCACCCGTATTCACTTGGCATACTTGTAATTTATCTGCATCAGGGTGCGGCTCGGTAGATTCAATCTTAGCGACGATAACACCGGACAAATCTGGCGCGGCAGCTTCCATTCCATCCAGTTCTAAACCTGCCATGGTCAGTTGATGCCCAAGCTCTTCACTTGTTACATCTGGGTTTACCCACTGCCTTAACCAATTTTCACTAATTCTCACGTTAACACTCTCAAATTAAACATTACGCAGAAAACTGGCGTAAGAAACGCAAATCATTTTCATAAAACATTCTTAGATCTCGCACACCATAATAAAGCATCGCAAGACGCTCAACACCGACACCAAATGCAAAGCCGTTAAACTTTTCGGAATCAATATTCACTTTATCAAGCACATTAGGATGCACCATGCCGCAGCCCATCACTTCTAACCAATTTGAATTGCCTTGCTCATCATGCCATTCAATATCCACCTCCGCGGATGGTTCAGTAAAGGGAAAATACGAAGGTCGAAAGCGAATACCTAATTGATCATTTTCAAAAAACGCATGCAAAAATTCGATTACTAGCCCTTTAAGCTGGGCAAAGTTGACATCTGCATCAACTAACAACCCTTCAACTTGATGAAACATAGGGCTATGCGTGATATCTGAATCACATCGATAAACACGTCCTGGCGCAATGATACGTATGGGCGGTGCAGAGTTTTCCATGGTGCGAATTTGCACTGAAGAAGTATGCGTGCGAAGTAGCAGACCATCATCAAAATAAAACGTGTCATGCATGGCACGGGCAGGATGATGCTGAGGAATATTTAATGCTTCGAAATTGTGGAAGTCATCTTCAATCTCTGGACCGTCAGCCACTTCAAAGCCGTGACGCTGGAATAGTTTTTCAATTCTTCGTAGCGTGATTGTGACAGGATGTAATGTACCTACAGAGGCTGTTCTACCTGGCAAAGTTACATCGATGGCCTCGGACTTTAGCTTTTCTGCTGTTGCCGCTTTTTCTAATACAGCCGATCTTTGTTCTAAATTTGCCTGGATAGCTTGCTTAACTTCATTGATACGCTGACCAGCCGCGGGGCGCTCTTCTGCCGACAGTTTCCCCAAAGACTTTAACTGCTCGGTAACCAAGCCTTTTTTACCCAAATAGCGAACACGTAATTCATCAAGCGCTTTTAAATCAGATGTCGCTTCGATTTCATTACTAGCAGTTTGTAAAAGCTGGTCGAGGTCACTCATAAGATTTAATTTATAAAAACGCGAACGTGTTTAGACTTCCCCAAATAAAAAGGGAAAGGTTGAGCCTTTCCCTTAATTAACTAACACCAAAAAAACAAAAATTATAGTTGCGCTTTGGCTTTCTCTGCTAACTGTCCAAATGCAGCAATATCATTGACTGCCAAGTCAGCTAATACCTTTCTATCTACTTCGATAGAAGCTTTTTGCAATCCATTTATTAGGCGGCTATAGGATATATCAAACTGACGCGCAGCAGCATTGATTCGCACAATCCATAAAGACCTAAATTGTCTTTTTCTTTGTCGACGATCGCGATATGCATATTGTCCTGCTTTTGTAACAGCTTGCTTTGCAACACGATATACGTTTTTACGCGCACCATAATAACCCTTAGCCTTAGCTAATACTTTCTTGTGCCGTGCACGTGCGGTAACACCGCGTTTTACCCTAGACATTACTTGTTTCCTTTAAATATATTTAAGCGTAAGGCAGCATTCTGCGAATCATTGGTGTATCTACCGCATCAATAACATCGATAGAACGCAAATGACGCTTACGTTTAGTGCTTTTCTTAGTCAAAATATGACGTAAATGCGATGGCTTGCATCTAAAGTTTCCTGACGCAGTTTTCTTAAAGCGTTTTGCTGCGCCTCGGTTTGTTTTTAATTTAGGCATTTCCCAAAATCCTATTAATTTTATGTAAATTACTTCATTTTCTTAGAAGGAGACAGCACCATAATTAATTGTCTTCCTTCCATTTTGTGACGCTGTTCAACGTCACCATATTCACTCAAATCTGCTTCAATTCTATCTAGCAACTGAGCGCCTAATTCTTTGTGCTGCATTTCTCTGCCGCGATAACGAATCGTGATTTTAGTTTTATCACCATCCTGCAAAAATTCAGTCAGCTTACGCAGCTTGACCTGATAATCGCCTTCTTCAGTGCCAGGTCTAAATTTAATCTCTTTAACCTGAATCTGTTTTTGTTTCTTTTTAGCTTGATGAGCTTTCTTGTTCTGCTCAAACTTAAATTTGCCATAATCCATCACACGACAGACTGGAGGCTGAGCATTTGGGGATATCTCGACAAGGTCGAGTTCCGCTTCACCCGCAATTCGTAACGCTTCTACTGTAGTAACTACACCGACATTTTCACCTTCGGCATCGATCAATCTAACGTTTGGATCTGATATATCTTCGTTCATTCGAACGTCTTTACTACTACTGATATGCTGCTCCTATGAACTATTAAGTACGACCTTAACGGCTTGTTGGCGAGGTTTCCTTAGAAAACAACGACACTAGGTCCTCAATACTCATTGAGCCTAGATCTTCACCTTGACGCGTACGGACGGCCACAGACTGCGATTCCACCTCTCGATCTCCGACGACCAGCAGATAAGGAACACGTTGAATTGTGTGCTCGCGAATCTTATAGCCTATCTTTTCATTTCTCAAGTCAAGATTTGCCCGAAAGCCTTCTTTTATCAGCATTTTTTGTACATTTTGCACATAATCAGCCTGCGCATCAGTAATATTCAAGATTACGGCCTGTATTGGTGCTAACCAGAGCGGCATATTCCCCGCATGGTGTTCAATTAATATACCGATAAATCGTTCCAAAGAGCCTAGAATTGCGCGATGAATCATGACAGGTATCTTTTTAGACCCATCTTCACTGACATAGCTGGCCTCTAGTCGTGTCGGCATGGAAAAATCTAACTGGATTGTCCCGCATTGCCATCGACGGCCTAAACTATCTCGGAGCGTGAACTCAATTTTAGGCCCGTAGAAGGCACCTTCACCGGGCTGTAGAACATATTCCAAGCCCTTATCTTCAAGAGCAACCTTAAGACTAGCCTCAGCTTGATCCCACAATGATTCTTCGCCTACTCGCTCTTCAGGGCGAGTCGATAATGCCAATTCAATTTCTTCAAAGCCAAAATCTTTGTAGACGTCAAAAGTTAAATCAATTAACTCCGCCACTTCTTGTTGCAATTGATCTTCAGTACAAAAAATATGCGCATCATCCTGAACAAAGCGTCGAGCACGCATCAATCCATGCAAGGTTCCTGACGGCTCATTTCGATGAACAATGCCAAACTCAGCAATTTTATAAGGCAGGTCTCTGTAGCTTCTTAATCCCTGATTAAACAACTGCACATGACATGGGCAGTTCATCGGTTTCACCGCAAACTCACGACTCTCTGATTGTGTAGAGAAGATCATGTCACCAAACTTATCCCAATGACCCGATTTCTCCCATAAAGAGCGATCCAACACTTGTGGTGTATGCACTTCGTTATAATTGTGCGTGGATAATTTTTCACGAATATATTGCTCAACGGTTCGATACAACTCCCATCCACGCGCATGCCAAAACACCATGCCCGGCGCTTCTTCTTGGAAATGAAACAGATCCATCTGTTTACCAATGCGGCGATGGTCACGCTTTTCAGCTTCTTCGATACGTTGAATATATTGCTTTAATTGTTTTTTATCAGCCCATGCTGTGCCATAAATACGTTGAAGCATTTGATTGTCTGAGTTTCCACGCCAATAGGCACCTGCTAATTTAGTTAGCTTAAATGCACGTAAATGACGTGTATTAGGCACATGAGGCCCACGACACATATCGGTGTATTCTTGATGATGATATAAAGCAATGATCTCACCCTCTGGAATTTCACTCGCAATTTCTACTTTGTAGGGTTCGTTACGCTCAGTAAATACATCAATCGCTTCCTGCTTAGAAACAACTTTTCTGATGACATCGTAATCTTCTTTGATGAGTTCACCAATGCGCTTTTCAATCGCTGCTAAATCTTCTGGCGATAAACTACATTCGTACTCAATATCATAATAAAAACCATTTTCAATCACTGGACCAATGGCCATTTTCGCCTCAGGAAAGAGTTGCTTGACGGCATGGCCAATCAGATGAGCAAATGAGTGACGAATAATTTCTACGCCTTCTTCATTTTTATTCGTAATAATAGATAGTTCTGCGTCTTCTGTAATTTCTACACAAGCATCAACGAGCACACCATTAACTTTTCCAGCAATGGTTGCTTTGGCGAGACCCGGACCAATAGATTGCGCCACTTCAGCGACAGTGACAGGATTATCGAATGATTTTGTATTGCCGTCTGGCAGAGTGATTTGAGGCATTTCTTTCTCCAGTGGTGGCCGATACGAGAGACCACATGATTAAAAACTTAATATTATATAATCGCTACGCGATTGTTTATTTGTGTGTCTAAAAATCCCAACAAACTAATTTATGCGTGCCTGCGATAAAAATTAATTTGAGAGGATTAACCCCTCGCTTAATTATTACTTGTCTGTGTGGCTTCGCCATTCTCTATTTACGAGGCCAAGCCCCTCGCAGGACTGGTAGGCGCGATTGGATTCGAACCAACGACCCCCACCATGTCAAGGTGGTGCTCTAACCAACTGAGCTACGCGCCTGCAATTAACACCATACTTAACGGCGTACCAACAGGATTGCGAAAGGTAGCACAGTCAAACTACGATTTGTAGCAGGACAAATAGATATATTTCAACGAGTAGCTAACTGGCCTCTACGTCAGGCTTACCCAACGCAAAGTTTTTCAGGCGCTGAATTTCATCTCTCACTCTTCCTGCATCTTCGAATTCTAAATTTCGAGCAAACTCATACATTTTTTGCTCTAGCTTCTGGATTTGCTTAATTGCTAGCTCAGGCGTCAATGTGGCGTAATCATCACTGACCTCAGCAATCTCATGCATTTGTTTATAGCGCTGCTGATCATAACGAGATTGCGCACCTTCCATAATATTACCAATCGATTTCTGAACACTACGAGGGGTGATGCCATGCTCTTCATTATATTCCTGCTGTTTCGTACGACGTCTGTCTGTTTCTTTTATTGCTCGCTCCATGGAACCCGTGACCTTATCCGCATATAAAATAGCCTTACCATTAAGATTTCTTGCAGCACGCCCAATCGTTTGAATGAGAGAACGGTCTGATCTCAGAAAGCCTTCTTTATCTGCATCAAATATTGCCACCAGAGAGACCTCTGGAATATCCAATCCTTCTCGCAATAAGTTAATGCCCACCAAGACATCAAATACACCTTTTCTTAAATCTTGAATAATTTCGACTCGCTCGACCGTATCAATATCCGAATGCAGATATCGTACACGTGCCCCATTCTCTTCTAAATATTCTGTTAAATCCTCTGACATACGTTTGGTCAAAGTCGTAATTAGCACGCGCTCTCCTTTCTCTGCACGCTCATTAATCTCAGATAATGCATCATCGACTTGAGACGCCACAGGGCGAATTTCAATGACTGGATCAATCAAGCCTGTAGGGCGAACTACCTGTTCAACGACCTGTGATGATTTCTCCATTTCATAATTGCCTGGTGTGGCTGAGATATAAATGACTTGAGGAGACAAATCCTCAAACTCCTCAAATTTCAAAGGGCGATTATCTAACGCAGAAGGCAAGCGAAACCCGTATTCAACCAACGTACTTTTTCGAGAACGATCTCCTTTATACATACCCCCAAACTGCGGCACAGAGACATGGCTTTCATCCATCACCATTAACGCGTTGTCAGGCAAATAATCTAATAAGCAGGGAGGCGGCTCACCCGGACCTCTGCCACTCAGATAACGCGAGTAATTTTCAATGCCATTGCAATATCCCAATTCTTGCAACATTTCTAAATCATATTGTGTGCGCTGTTCAAGGCGTTGAGCTTCGACTAACTTCTCAATATCTCTTAAGCCGGTGAGACGATCCTTTAGCTCATCCTTTATTGAACCAATCGCTTCTAGGATTACTCCTCTAGGTGTCACATAGTGTGACTTAGGGTAAACCGTCAATCTAGGAACTCGTCGTAACACCTCGCCTGTGAGAGGGTCAAAATAACTTAACTGTTCGATTTCCTCATCGAATAATTCAATACGAATGGCTTCTCGTTCTGATTCTGCTGGATGCACATCGATGACTTCTCCTCGCACACGAAAAGTCCCTCGCTTCAGTTCGATATCATTTCGTTTATATTGGAGTTCAGCCAGACGTCGTAGTAAGGCTCTCTGGTCTGTGATATCACCTCGATCAAGATGCAGCACCATATTCAAATAGGATCGTGGGTCACCTAATCCATAAATGGCTGAAACTGTGCCGACAATAATCGTATCATTTCGCTCAAACAATGCTTTCGTTGCAGATAAGCGCATTTGTTCAATATGGTCATTGACCGATGCATCTTTCTCAATAAACGTATCACTAGAAGGCACATAGGCCTCGGGTTGATAATAATCATAGTAAGAAACAAAATACTCGACCGAGTTTCGTGGAAAAAATGATTTCATCTCGCCATATAATTGCGCAGCCAAGGTTTTATTGGGCGCCAATACGATAGTTGGCCGTTGCACATTTTCTATCACCTTTGCGATAGTAAATGTCTTCCCAGAACCCGTCACACCCAATAACGTTTGATGGGCAAGACCATCACTCAAACCCTCTGTTAATTCCTCAATAGCAGTTGGTTGGTCACCTGAGGGCTCAAAAGATGATTCAATTCGAAATTCTTTAGTCATTTACTTTATCGATACCAGTAAAAACAGTATGATCACGACCCGAAATCACACTGAAACATCTGTTAGGAAAATTTACGCAATTGAACATTAAATTAGCTTCTCGCGTGCGAAGAATCAAACCCTCCCCTACATTAGCGGTGACCGCAAAGGCCAACCAGCTACGTCTTGAGGGCGTGGACGTTATTAATCTAGCTGCTGGGGAACCCGACTTTGACACTCCAGACCATATTAAACAAGCAGCGATAGAGGCTATTCAATCAGGAAAAACTAAATATACACCAGTGGGTGGAACTAACTCACTCAAGGCAGCTGTGATTGCTAAATTTGAGCGTGACAATGGTTTAAGTTATCGACCAAATGAAATTCTCGTTTCCAATGGCGGCAAACAAAGTTTTTACAACTTGTGCCAAGCTGTTATCAATCAGGATGATGAGGTGATCATCCCTGCACCCTATTGGGTCTCGTATCCAGACATGGTGCTACTAGCCGATGGTATCCCCGCTTTTATTACTGCAGATCAGACTCAGTCATTCAAAATTACAGCAAAACAACTGACAAGCAAGATCAGCACTAAAACCAAAATGTTAGTGTTAAATAGCCCGTCTAATCCAACAGGCGCCAGCTACACAAAAAGTGAACTTGAAAGCTTAGCTGAAGTATTGGTTAAACATCCGCAGATCTTAATTGCCACCGATGACATGTATGAACACATACTATTTAATAACGAAACATTTAGTAATATCTTATCAGTATGCCCGGAGCTGAAATCAAGAACACTTGTGCTTAATGGTGTGTCTAAAGCTTATTCAATGACAGGTTGGCGAATTGGCTATGCTGCTGGCCCAGCGGACATCATTGAAGCGATGAAAAACATTCAATCACAAAGCACATCTAACCCTTGCTCAATCTCTCAAGCTGCTGCGGAAGCAGCACTTTCGGGTGATCAACAATGTGTCAACAAAATGAGCACTGCATTTGAGGAACGTCATGACTTTGTCGTCGCGGAGCTAAATAAAGTAAACGGAATTACTTGCGCTAAATCTCAAGGCACTTTTTATTGCTTTGCCAATATAGACGAAGCCATTAAACAAACTGAGGGAGTTGAAAATGACGTGGAATTTGCGACCTATTTACTAACAAAATGTGGCATCGCAGTGGTGCCAGGAACCGCATTTGGCTTACCAGGATACATGCGCATTTCTTTCGCAAATTCACAGCAGAAATTAGCCGATGCAACGCAGCGGCTTAAAGAAGTATTGGGCTGATTAAAAATTGAGAATGCGCATACCTTTTCAGTATGCGCATTTAATCTGATGGTTATTCTGCACTGCTCGCTTCAGCATACGCTGGACTAGCACCGATCTTTGGGTATTCTTGTTCTACAAATTGTTTAAATTGTTGCGCTTTAAGTGTGTCAGACAAACTAAGCATTTGCATTAATCCACTTTCTGAAACAATCATCATATCAATCCACGGATTTTTGGGATTTTCCGGAGTATCAACACGAAATTTTTCTTTTTGACTATCTGTAAGCTCACGTGTGGCAACGGTCACATTGGGTTTACCTGTACGACTGTTTATAGCCAGGCACACACAACGACAAACATCCGCAGCTACAAACCACATGTCTCCTGCTTCTCGCTCGACCAATCTAATCTGATGGCCCTCATATTCCATTATCGTAACACTACTCACCCAAAATTCTCCTTAATCCCTAAGTCTCCATGACGTTCTTTCGGCTACTGTATAAAGTTCAACAGCACACAAAAAATCACCTCAGCTGACTGGTAGAATCCGTCTGATGACCTGTGTCTGAGCCACATGTTGCGCTCATTGCCTGGAGTAGGAATAGTAGTCCGTTGAATTAATACAAAAAGTGAATTACCTAACGTATTAACTCTCGTAGGCTAGTAGTAGTTCACATTTCCATATAATTCATTAGCTGATGAGATAGGCGTTGGGGAAAATACGATATTCGATAGAAAAATAGGAATTTCTGAGAGTTGACCGCACCAGTCGAGACCAGTAACATCTCGACCTTCCTGATCCTCGGTAGCTCAGTTGGTAGAGCGGGTGACTGTTAATCACTAGGTCGGCGGTTCGAGCCCGTCCCGAGGAGCCAAGTCTCATCCATTGCTGTACAGACTGCAGCCACAATTAACATGAGACTTTACTTCACAGTTAGTAATCCCACCCAGAATCTCATAGTTCGTTCTGAGTCTGTTTATATTTAGCCAACAAAGACTAAATAGGCACTATAAATTCTATTTTGCTGAAAAAATGTCAGCCTTTAAGATTTTTCAAATAATCGGAGAAATCATCACCAACTTCAGCATGCTTCATTCCATATTCTACTGTCGCTTGAAGATAGCCTAACTTACTTCCGCAATCATATCGCTTTCCTTCAAACTCATAAGCATATACAGACCTAGACTTGATTTGGTTTGCAATAGCATCTGTTAACTGAAGTTCATCACCAGACCCGGTATCAGTATTTTCCAATATCTCAAATATTGAAGCATCCAAGATATAACGACCGACAACCGCAATATTAGATGGCGCCTCTTCTGGTTTAGGTTTCTCTACAATTTCAGAAATTCGCCACAAGTGATCACTTACCTCATCACCCGCAATCACTCCGTAACTGCCTACTTTCTCCTGAGGCACTTTCTGCACACCAATAACACCACTGTTTTCACGCTCGTAGATATCCACCATTTGCTTTAAACATCCATGCGATGATTGGCTATCAATCAAGTCGTCCGCTAAGATGACCGCAAAGGGCTCAGTCCCAACAACAGGTTTTCCGCAGAGTACGGCATGCCCTAACCCTAAGGCCTGAGGCTGTCGTATATAAATGCATGTCACGCCTGATGGAAGAATATTGCGTACAACATCTAACATCACTGTTTTGCCATTCGCTTCTAGCTCTGCTTCTAACTCGTAAGCTTTATCGAAGTGATCCGGAATTGAGCGTTTGCTCCTCCCTGTAATAAATATTAATTCTTCTATACCAGCATTGACCGCTTCTTCTGCCGCGTATTGAATCAGCGGCTTGTCCACTATGGGCAGCATTTCCTTAGGATTCGCTTTTGTCGCAGGTAAAAAGCGCGTCCCCATTCCGGCTACCGGAAATATTGCCTTGCGGATTTTTTTCATATGTTGCATCTCTGGAATTAGTTATTTAAAGATCATACCCAATTGATATGACGAGTTAAATAAAAAGGGCTTGCTAATTAGCAAGCCCTAAAATAGTGCACCGATATGGTAATCACTCTAACAAGATATTGCCTTCATTTTTTTCTAAGGTTGCCGCACCGATACCTTTAACATTCAGCAATTGATCTTGGGTTTGAAAACCACCGATTTTTTCGCGGTACTGAACAATTGCTTGTGCTTTTTTAATGCCCACGCCTTTTAAATTTTCAGCGATTTGTTGAGCATTGGCTTGATTAATATTGATGGGTGATGCGGCTAATGGGCCGGACATGAACAACGCAACTACCAATGCTGCGGTATAAAATATTTTTAACATGAAGTTTCTCCGATTACTTAAATTAAATTTCAACGCCCAAACAAATTAGGCGTTGAAATCAGTTTAATTAAGCAATCGAATCAAGGTAAACGAACTACGTGCATTACGCACTCGCGAACGCTTTCTGGAACACCTCTAGTGCGGCACATGGATCTTGTGCTTGTGTGATAGGTCTACCTACTACTATATGAGTGACACCAGCTTCACTCGCATCTGACGGGCTGACAATTCTTTTTTGGTCATCACTATTATCACTAGGCAAACGAATGCCCGGCGTCACAATCATAAATTTTTGATTGCTTTGTGCGCGTATTAATGTGGCTTCTTGCGCCGAACAAACAACGCCATCTAAATGTGCTTTTTCTGCCATCGCTGCCCATTTGGTGACTACTTGATCAACATCTCCATTCACCCCAACGGCCGACAATGCAGCTTGATTCATAGAGGTTAAGACAGTCACTGCAATGAGTTTAGGTCGCTGTGATGCTTCATATTTATCAATCGCTTCACGTGCAGCAAGCATCATGTTACTGCCTCCAGCAGCGTGCACATTCATCATCCACACACCAAGCTTGCTTGCTGCATTGCATGCTTGTGCAACAGTATTAGGAATGTCATGAAATTTAAGATCAAGAAATACTTTAAATCCTTTCGCCACCAACTTTTCGACAAATTGTGGCCCACCGGATAAAAATAATTCGAATCCAACTTTTAATGCGCAGGAATTTGATTGGATTTTATCAACAAATTGAAATGCCAATTCCGGACTAGGATAGTCCAACGCAACAATCACCATGCGATCAGTCATTACAGAATGCCGTGTTGAGAGAAGTGATTAAAATTAAACAAGCGAGTTAACGATTAGCGTCCAAAGAACGCAGATACTGATGACAATTTATGAATTGTCTTCTTTATCCAAATCTTTGTTAACACGCTCTCTTAATTCTTTTCCAGGCTTGAAGTGCGGAACATATTTCCCAGGCAGGGAAACAGTCTCTCCAGTTTTAGGGTTTCGACCCACACGAGGGGGTCGAAAGTGTAATGAAAAACTACCAAAGCCTCTGATCTCGATACGCTCTCCAGATGAGAGTGCATCACTCATTTGCTCTATGACGCTTTTAACTGAAAGTTCTATATCTTTATGTTGTAGATGATTTTGCTTTTGTGCAATTTTTTCTATCAACTCAGATTTGGTTATTACATTACCCACCGAAGAGACCCTTTATAATGATTGATTATTATTAGTCGCCCATCTGTTCCTTCAGAATATCTCCCAAAGAAGTAGAACCGCCACCACTGTTAGTACTACTGTAGTCTGACAATACGTCTGCTTCTTCTTGCTCTTCCTTAGCTTTTTTTTTTTGAATGATACGGCGCCCACTGAGATCTACACCGATGAATTTAGCTTCAATCGCTTCGCCTTCTTTAAGGACAGTTCGCAAATCCTCAATTTTGTCTCGAGCAAACTCTGTTGCTCTCAACACGCCGTCAATGCCTTCAGCAAGTTCAACAATTGCTGCTTTAGCATCAACTTCCTTAACCACACCGTTCACAATATTGCCCTTAGCATGCTCCGCCAAGTAAGCAGAAAGTGGATCTTTATCCAGCTGCTTGATACCTAATGAAATTCGCTCTCGCTCAGCATCGACAGCCAACACAATCGCTTCAATTTCTTCACTCTTCTTGAAGTTACGGATAGCATCTTCGCCAGTATCACTCCAAGAGATATCAGACAAATGTACTAACCCGTCGATACCACCATCAAGCCCAATGAAAATACCAAAGTCAGTGATTGATTTAATCTGACCGCTAACTTTGCTGCCCTTATCATGCGTAGCAGCGAACTCATCCCAAGGATTAGACTGACACTGCTTAATACCTAATGAAATTCGACGACGCTCCTCATCGATATCCAACACCATGACTTCTTTCTCGTCACCTAAAGCAACAATTTTTGCAGGATTCACGTTTTTGCTGGTCCAATCCATTTCAGAGACGTGAACAAGACCTTCCACTCCATCTTCAATTTCTATGAAACAACCATAGTCAGCAATATTTGTGACCTTACCAAAGGTTCTTGAACCTTCTGGGAAGCGTCTCATTAAGTCAGCCCATGGATCTGAACCTAACTGCTTCAATCCAAGTGATACACGTGTCTTCTCTTTATCAAACTTCAACACTTTCACTTCAATCTCGTCACCAATCGCCACGACTTCTGAAGGATGCTTAACACGTTTCCAAGCCATATCAGTGATATGGAGTAATCCATCTACACCACCAAGATCTAAGAATGCACCGTAGTCAGTTAAGTTCTTAACAATACCTTTAACTACACTGCCGTCTTGCAAACTTTCTAATAATGTTTCGCGTTCAGCGCTGTACTCTGTCTCTACCACAGCACGACGTGAGACAACCACGTTGTTTCTACGCTGATCTAGCTTAATGACTTTAAATTCTAACTCTTTACCTTCCAGATACGCGGTATCTCGAACTGGTCTCACATCGACCAAAGAACCCGGTAGGAAAGCACGAATATCTGGAAGCTCAACGGTGAATCCACCTTTTACTTTTCCAGTAATAATTCCAGAAATAGTCTCACCAGACTCGCTGATTCTCTCCAATTCACTCCACGCTTTAGCTCGACGTGCTTTTTCACGTGATAGGCGTGTTTCACCATAACCGTCTTCAACTGCATCTAATGCGACTTCGACAACATCGCCAATCGCAACATTAGTTTCACCACGTTCATTTTTGAATTGATCAATGGAAATAACGCCTTCGGACTTAAGTCCTGCATTGACCACAACGACATCGTTTCGAATATCAATAACAGTTCCATCAACAATGGAACCAGGTTTCATATTTAGATTAGCAAAACTCTCTTCTAATAATTCAGCAAAACTCTCACTCATAAAATTTAAACTTTAATATATATAATACTTGTTAGTTAATAAAAAATTGACCCTACTTATTCCATAAACAAACGTTCTCGAACGTATGCAGCCGAGCTACTCACTACGGTTTCAATAGACATTTTTGTAGAATCAATCACCATTGCATCCTTGGCCGCAACCAAAGGAGCCGTACTACGCGTACGATCGCGCTCATCTCGCGCACGAATGCTGTCGAAAAGGTGGTCAAAATTAGCACTAATT
>JBGCFN010000065.1:0-17601 GCA_045106935.1 Gammaproteobacteria bacterium
GACTACTGCCATTTAATTTCTCCTAATTAGTATTGTTTGTTAACAAACATCCGTAAAAATTTACGATAAAAAAATTGTGTTATGGGCCCCTCCCTAATGAAAACTACTAGTAAGTCTTCACAACATAGTTCGTCCCTTATGCCTGCTCCTCAAGCATAGCTACAAAAATTGTCGCTACTGTAATATCTGCCGTTGTCCCAGGATTGATACCAACAGACTTCAGTTCACTATCTAACGATAGTAGCCCTGAAATATGATCCGTCGGATCTTGAGACGCCAACACCTGATTTGCAAGAGGCGCAATCATATCACTAATTTCACGTGCTTTTAATAGACCTTTTTTACGAATTATCAGACTATCTGGCACCCTGAGCCATTGGCTAAGAAATACCGCAGTCACAGCCCATGGTTGGCTACCCCATTTTTCTAGAAATTCCCTATAGATGGACAAATTATGTTCGAAAATGTCTGAAAAAGTGTTCGCATATTGATACCCAATACGATCTTTTTCTGAAGACAACTGCATGGCCTCCAATAAACTGACACTAGGCACCTCAGATATGTCTTGATCTTCTACGTCGCCCATCCCTCCAGGCATCGCACGTTGAATGGCTTGATAGCAGTATTTAGCATCTTCCACCGACAATTCTAGTAGTACTTTTGCTAAATTGTCCTTTAATTGAGCATTATTTCCACAATTCAGCAAGGTCTGTGCAATGGGCGCAATGAGTAGAATAATGCCAAGATTCGTATTGTCTGCGACAGCATCATGAGTGGCGTTAACGGCTTTTAATATCCGTTCTCCTACACCTTCACATGGACTAAATAGTGGCTTAGATGACGCTTCAGCACTTAATTCAAACTGAGACACTGACATGCCATGGCCGTCAGAATGGTAACCAACATTACCTGGTTTCAATGCTCGCAATTCAAGTAAGCAAGCTTCTCGGTAGCAATGTCTATAACTCTCAATGGCGCTGGTCATAATTTAGAGCTAATTGGCAGTGATCTAAAAATTTATCAACAATAATCTCAGAAAGATTCAACGAAGTAGTCTGCTGTAGTCCCCGCCATGCAGGCACACTATTGACCTCAGTAACCCAGAATTTTCCTTGTTTATCTCGAATCAAATCTACCCCTGAATATTCAAGTCCCGTGACACGCACAGCTTCTAAAGCTAATTGCTGAATAGTTTCATCCAGTTCAACTGACTCCACTTTGCCTCCTTGCGCCACATTTGTAATCCAACTTTCTCCAGTGCGCTTCATACACGAAATCACTTCATCCCCTATCACGAAGACTCGGTAATCAACGCCAACATCTTCACCTGCATCAATGAATTCTTGCAGGTACATCACGCCATGCATTTCATCAAAATCAATATATTGAGATTGACTCTCTATTAGCTGGACACCCTTGCCTTGAGAACCAAAAATTGGCTTAAGAACGAGTTTTTTTTGCTGAACTAAAGCTTCACGCAATTTATTATTAATATAGTGTAAGTCACTGCTAACAATAGAATCTGGCGTTGGAATATTATTGGTTTTCAAGAGAAACGAGGTCATCCCTTTATCTACACTTCGCTCAAGTGCACGCGTGTTATTAAACACCGGGACACCCAGATATTCGAGACCATGAAGTATATCTAAGTAATAAACTACCTGTTCTAGACTGCCCCCAGGCACACCCCGCACGAACACAGCGGCGGGTAATGAGTCAAATCCAGGCAATTGTATGTCTGCTCGATCAGTATATAAATTGAAATGACATTCCTGAAGGCGAACAAACGAAGGCTGATAACCACGTTTACGCAGAGATTGTTTTAATTGCTGGCCGTGCCAACCTGGATCATCAGTGATTATGGCAATGTTCGGACTATCGTTAACCACCAAATGATTCTTTCAGTAGATCTAAATTAACTTCACCGCCAAAATAGGTGTTACCACTTTCCATCGCTGTCACACTGACTTGCGCTGGACTGAACAACATTTGATCAATTTGATAAAAATCATACTTGGCATCTGCAAATACTTTAGCGAAAGGCTTGCCGTAATCTTTGGAGGTATTTGATGGCAGATCATTGGCTAATGCTTTTGCATCATCATCAGAACCCGTGACAAATAATTGTACTCGACCGGCAAATAGAATTGAGTCATTTGTGCGCCCCATCGCTTGGACAAAATCTGGAATTGGTGGACATAAAGGTGCACTCCCAGCCCCATCAACAATTTTATCTAGTGGAAATTTTAACTCGTGTGCTTTGTGTAAAGCTGTTTCTAATACTCTAGCAACTACTTGAACAACTCCCGCTAAACTCTTGGTTGGCGTAAGAATAATAGTCATCTCCTTGGGATCAACACCGCATTGCTCTGACATTTTTGCTAGCAGCTCAGAGGGTGGATTCTTGTCTACCTCCATGACCAAACACACTTTGCCTGCCTTATCCTCATAAGCCAGTTCTTTATATAAAGGCTCTCTTAACGAGGCCGCTCTTCCGGGCCCAGAACCCAATGCATAAAATGCTTCTTTTCCTTCACCATGAGATAACTGCCAACCGGCATATTGGCTGCCTAAACACGCAAGCACTGGATTAGAGCTATGCACATATACTGACAATGGCCACTGAGGTGCAGTATTAGTATGAGTCAACGACACGTTACCTAAACCACCCAAACAAATTTCACTAATCAATCGTCCTGCTTCAAGTCCGCCATGGTGATCAATGCCAGCATCAATAATAGTGACTCCACTGGTATCTTGCTCCACACCCACACGAAGCGCATCCGCATTGTTGATTAACTGTTGCACAATAGGTTGACTTAATTGATTAATACTTGGTTGCTTATTCATACTTAAATACTTTTCTAAATTAGTTAAATAACTTGTTGATTTAAAATATCGATCACTTGATTTGCACGCTTTTGAAGCAGCAAATATAAGTCACTTTCATTCTCAATTTGATCTGCATGCACACTACAAATTGGCTCAAATTTTGAGATTTGACGACACGCTTCTGGGCGATCTTTAACCCACTCGGGCCATATCAACTGTGGTGAAATCTGGCAATCATCTTTAGCATATACAATAAGATAGCCGCTTTGAGAATCATTAAATTCGATGTCACGAAGGCGCTCACCCTCACATACTCTGATGTGTGCGTCAACCAAATTAAGCTCAGGATTAACACGCTCATATAATTCAAAACTCGCTGAAATTCTTGGGTTAATTTCTAGCACATACAGTGCTCCGTTTGCATGCTGATCAACCCACAACATGTCGATGCTAAACACACCTTTTAAATTAAAGTGTTTTATTATCTTATCTATATATCCATCTGTTTTATCTGTTAATAATTTATCAATCTTCGCATTCGCCAATGCGCCTTGATAAACATAAGGATAGCCATCAAAGACGCTAGTTGAATATTGCTCATTAATCCCAATCAACTGAAATTCTTGGCCATCAGCAATGCATAAAACGGAAACTGCAGTGCCGGACATTTCTTGCTGCCAGTATCCAGTAGCCCCTTCAATAGACTCGCGACTTACTCCCATTCCGCCACAGCTTTTCTCGCGTTTGAACAACCAATTCCCTGATCCTGGCTTCGCGCCTGATTGAAGCGATGGGAATGGAATCTGCATTTTCTTTAACGCATTAAAGAAAATATCGGGAGTATCAAGTTGCGTGACCACTTCTGGAGAATTTGCAAGCACCTTCCAACCAGATATCGCTTCAAGCTGCTCAATAATACATTCTGCACCCGCCCCAAGAATGACCTTTGCCTGAGGATAACGTTGGCGCAAGCTATTTATGCAGGCAATAACATGGGAGCGTACAAATTCGCCCGCTTCAAGTGGTAAACACCAACATTCATGAGAAGCAAGACGCGTATCGAGATCAGCAAAGCCATCCACAGAAATGACTTGGTACCCTGCTCGGCACGCAGACTCCGAGAGAGCCCGCGCCGAGTGGGAAATGATAAGTAGGAATTTATTTTTTATTGACGTATTCGCGAGCAACTTCGAATGCATGCTCAAAATGCAAATAAATTGGCTTTTCAGTTTCGCGCATTTGTTTAAGCAATATATTCTGCGTTTGATACTTTACATTTCCAATTGCCAAGGCACCAATACCGACAGCACCACTTGGAGAATCATCAACGGGGGCGGCATTATCCATCACACCTAAACCTGCAATCCCAGAGGGTGGCACCGCATTCACATCAGCGGCAACTTTCAATTGAGAAGCTTTTAGCACTTGGTCCCGACTCATCACTTCGATACCTGCCGAGGCCGTGGCTAAAATCACATCGACATCAGCAATGATAGAATCTAGGGTATCAATCGCTTCACCTTTGATATCTGTCTCATCAGAACCATATTCTGCATTACAAATACCTGCAATACGCTGCGATTTGTCTTTTTGACGACCAAATATCGTCACGTTTGCGCCCGCTTTTGCCGCGATCACTGCACCCGCCATGCCGACAGGCCCTGTTCCACCTAAGGCTGCGACCGTCTTACCATTTAAGTCTGTATCAAATTTGTCTTGTAACGCTTTTTCCACGGCAGCTAACATACCTGCCGCCGTTGTGAATGCACCACTAGGATCAGCAAATGCTGATACTTCAAAAGGCGGCACCATTGATTTTTCACAAATTTTCATCATTTCCATGGCATCGTGCATATCTCGGCCACCAAAGAAAATACCTGTTCGCTTAACACCGCTTGGGCCACGCGAGAAAATTGCATCTTGAACTAACGCTTGAACTTCATCATTTTCAACTGAAATATAAGGAATACAATTCGACCAGCCTGCATCGATGGCCATGTTGACGTCGAATGGACTCAAGTTCTTTGCAGCAGTGATCATATGTAAAATATATGGCTTTTCCATGTGTAAAATCTCTCTAAAATGTTGTATCCCAAAGTAATAAAAAATCTTCCCCAGTCATCATATCCTGGTGAAGGCTTTTAACTAAATATTATTTAAAATTGTCTATGTAATAGGCTAGCCTGTCATTAAGCTCTGCTCATTATGCAGAATGTTGACCAGAATTTTGATCATTCTGACTTTGCTCATCATTGTCGGCAACATTATCGGCGAGCGTCATGACGGCGCCTTCATTATTGCCTTGAACGACTTTATACCCAAGTTGAGGCAGATGTGTAAACTGACTTTGTAATTCTCTGAGCATTGAATGTGCCGCAACATCACTGTCAAAAAACGCAAATCCGGTAGGTCCCCAAGAACTCTGTCCTACACCCGGAATATCTTTCCCAATTAAATATTCTATCACTTCTGCCACGGCAGCACTTGTATAACGCCCACCTTGAGCGGGGGCAAAGTAGTCGCCCACTCGCTGTTGAATTTCTCGCACACCCATACCAAATTCTTGGATATTATTTTCGATGACACCTGGCAAAATTCTCGCCAACACTTGCCTAGACAAAAATCCGGCGCAATTGTCTGAAAAACGAGGTAACGTTGAAAACGCATCTGACTCAGGTGCACCGTGCAAACCTAAATCACTACTATCCTCGATAATTAAAATTCGCCATGCTTCTGGAAAGGAATGGCGTGCTACTGTCGGCGGAACACGTGTATGACTGCCTCTGCCACCATCAACAATCATTCCACCTTGAACAAAGGCCGCGACACCAATCCCTGAACGCGCTCCTCTGCCTAATTCTTGAGCAATACCGACCGTATCAATGTCTACTTCCCACAGTTTTGCAATACAACTACCCACACATAACGCGAGCTGTGTGCCAGACCCAAGCCCTGAATGCTCTGGTATAGACTGATGAACATTTATCGTACAGCCACCATCAAGATTCCATTTTTCAAATAGTTCTCTGGCAAAATCTAATGCTCGGTCACTACGCGGCCCCGTCGCTTCAAATTTTTTACTGGCGGTGACAGTCAGTTCTGTACTGAAACCCTCAATTGCGACACCCGCACTAATAAATTTTCGCCCTAAGGCGCCACCTAGATCGACAAACCCTAAGTGCAGTCTGGCTGGAGTTCTTACGGTAACATTTTGATTTTTGTGGTATAACATTAATATTCTACGGTTGCTTATTCATCGTATTCACTGGCTTATTACTAACCAATCATTTACCAGCCAGTAATCGAAATTCTTAGTAGATTTCCCTGCTATCGCAGGAGCATTATTTTATACTGAACTACACAGTCCAAACTAGTGGAAACAGTAATAAACTAAGACAATATATCCGTACCTGTAAAATTGATACAAGAATCGTGGATTGCCGATTAAATCGTCATTCATAATGAATAACCAACAAATAATACTAATATAGACTAATGCAGTTTGAACATGTCACTTGCCCACATTGTGGGATACTTTGTGATGACTTAACTATCGAAGTTGGCGAGTCTTCATTAAAGCCGCTTAATGTTAATCATTCGCGATGCACAAAAGGGTTTACTCAAGCTTCTTTCGACAGCGCAAACCCTCCTTCAGCAACAATTGAGGGTTCCAATGTTACGTTAGATGAAGCAATCAACAAAGCAGTGGAAATTCTTCAATCATCATCTCAACCATTAATCTCTGGCTTAATAGCCGATGTTCAAGCATGTAGAGAAGCGGTTGCATTAGCCGATAAAGTTGGTGGAGTAGTAGATCATGCTAATGGAAAATTTATACGCGCTAACATTGCAGTTTTGCAGCGCATAGGTAAAGTTAAAACAACATTAGCAGAAGTGCGTAATCGTGCAGATCATGTGATCATATTCGGCTCTGAAGTGTTAGAACAGTTTCCTCGTTTTCTTGATAGGATTTTATCTCCTGAAAAAAGTCTAGGCACGGAAAATACAACCAATAAAACAATTACTGTGATTGATTCACAAGCACAGCCGGATGCCAGTCACTCTTTTGACCAAAGCAACATCAATTACTTACGCTTAGATATGCCAACGCTTGAGTCAATCATTCAAGCCTTACAAAGCATCATCCAGTCACCCAACAATGATGATAAAGAAACAGATACGACAAAAACGATAAAAACCGTTTACACCAAAATTTTTGATAGCCAATACACGACAATTGTCTGGAATACGGGATTATTTAATACCGACACAGCCGAACAGACAGTTCAAGCAATCACATTGTCAATAAAAGCATTAATGAAAGACATCCGTTGCGTCGGCTTACCTCTTGGTGGTTCTAAAGGTGAGATTACCGCAAGCCAAGTGGCCACTTGGCAGACAGGTGTTCCTTTGCCTGTGGCATTTATGAGTGGTGCACCTGTGCATGACCCAGTGTTATACAACGGCAGCACCATGTTAGAAAATAATGAAGCAGATTCATTAGTCTGGTTATCCACTTACAGCACAGATGATATTCCGCCGCAGACAGATATTCCCAGCATTGTGCTAGGACACCCGAACATGCAAATCTCCAAACAAACCGCTGTGTTTATTCCTGTCGGTGTCCCTGGAATTGATAGTCGTGGTCTTGCTTGCAGAACAGATAGTGTAGCGACACTGCCATTACAAAAGATACGCAGCAATGACTTACCAGTTGCCAGCGATGTGTTAAATAAAATTAACAAAATGCTCTAGAGGGAACTATGGCAATAAAACTCACAGGTGGCGAAATTTATGATCCAGCACATCAAGTTGATGGCAAACAGCAGGATCTATACATCGTTGACGGCAAAGTCTTACATGAATTACCTGATAACGAAAAAGTAACGGAGACACACGATTTAAACGGCTACATTGTGATGGCAGGTGCAATTGATTTACACACACATATTGGTGGTGGAAAAGTTAATATTGCTCGCACCATGATGTTAGAAGATGAGCATGCACATCCACATCATGGCTCACATATATGTCGTTCTGGAAATGGCCACGTTGTCCCCTCCACTTTCTCAACAGGCTATCGATATGCGGAAATGGGTTACACCGCTTGCTTTGAACCAGCAGTACTTCCCGTTAATGCACGTCAAGCTCATATGGAGATGGCCGACACACCGATGGTAGACAAAGGTGGTTATGTTCTTTTAGGCAATGACGACTTCTTGCTTAGCATGATGCAAAAAAATGTTAGCCAATCCGCCATTAACGATTATGTCGCTTGGATATTAGACGCGAGCCAATGTATTGGCATTAAAGTGGTGAATGCCGGTGGTGTCCATGCTTTTAAATACAACCAACGTCGATTAGATGTTGATGAAAATGGCCCCGCAGGTATTACTCCTAGAGATATTATTACAAAACTTAGCCGTGCCGTGCATGAACTAGGAGTATCACATCCACTACATGTGCACGCGAGTAACTTGGGTATACCAGGTAATTTCAAATCCACTCTAGCAACAATGGCAGCAGCAGATGGATTGCCTATCCATTTAACACACATTCAATTCCACAGTTATGGCACCGAGGGTGATTACAAGTTCTCTTCTGCCGCTTGTGAAATTGCTGAAGCTATTAATAGCCAACCAAACGTCACCGCTGATGTTGGTCAAATAATGTTTGGACAAACAATTACTACTTCTGGCGATACCATGATGCAGTATTTTGGCCATGAACATGCGCACCCGAAAAAGTGGACAGTGATGGATATTGAGTGCGAAATGGGTTGCGGCGTCATTCCATTCAAGTATCGCGATAAGAGCTTTGTTAACGCATTACAGTGGGCAATTGGATTAGAAATCTTCTTACAGGTCAATGATCCTTGGAGAGTATTCTTAACGACTGACCACCCAAATGGCGCACCATTTACCAGTTACCCGCATTTAATCAAGCTATTAATGAATCGCTCATTCCGCAATGATGCCTTCAACATCATCCATGAAGATGCACAGAAAATGTCGAATCTATCATCGATGGACAGAGAATACAGCCTGTACGAAATTGCTATCATGACTCGCGCTGCACCAGCCAAGATTCTAGGCTTAACAAGCCAAGGTCATTTAGGTGAAGGTGCCAGTGCAAACATCACTGTTTACCGCAAACAAGATGATGTAGAACGCATGTTTGCCAAACCAACACTAGTTTTCAAAAATGGTACTTTAGTTGTAAAAGATGGCACAGTGATCGAAACAGTTAAAGGCGTTACTCATGTTGTCAAACCTGAATATGATATGGGCGTAGAAAAATCACTCACCAAATACTTTGATGACTACCAAACTATTTCTTTGCCAAATTTCAAAATTTCAACTGATGAAATGATTGAATGCATTGGCAGTGAAGTAGAAGTTCATCCATGTACACCAAAATAAAATCATGATTATTAACGGCGTTGTTATTGATGATACTTTCTCTGAAGCATTCTCTATGCGTGCTACACGGGTAATTATCACCGCAATTAATTATAAATGGGCTCGTCATGCCGCAGAAACCATGACTGGTTTCGCGACTTCTGTGATTGGTTGCAAAGTTGAAGCAGGCATTGAACGTGTGATGGGCAATCATGAAACACCTGATGGTCGACCTGGCATGTCAGTATTATTATTTTCAACTGACAGAAAAACTTTACAGAAACAATTAGAGGCCCGAGTTGGTCAATGTGTTCTCACCTGCCCTACCACTGCAGTTTTTTCTGGGATGGATAGTGAAGACAAAATTGCCTTGGGCAAAAACTTGCGCTACTTCGGTGATGGATATCAAAATTCTAAATTAATTGGCGACAATCGCTTCTGGCGAATTCCAGTCATGGATGGAGAATTCGTCTGTGAAGAAATGGCTGGCGTACAAAAAGCTATTGGCGGCGGTAATATACTAGTCTTTGCGAGAACAGTGTCCCAGGTGTTACTAGCATGTGAAGCTGCCATTGACTCAATGAGCATGCTGCCCAACATTATCTTACCTTTCCCTGGTGGCGGTGTTCGCTCAGGATCTAAAGTTGGCTCGAAGTACAAAGGTTTAAGCGCATCAACAAATCATCATTTTTGCCCAACTTTAAAAGGTTTGCCTGGCAACGAGTTGGCTAAAAATATTGAAGCAGTAATGGAAATTGTTATCGATGGTTTAACCGCAGAAGATATACGCTTAGCAATGAAGCGCGGCATTGAAGCCGTGTGTGATTTAGGCAAATCACAAGGCATTGAAAGAATTACCGGCGGAAATTATGGCGGCAAACTTGGTGAGCATCATTTTCACTTAAGAGAGATTGTCGATGAATAAACCTATCGTGACTTATAACAATTCCGCGAGTGCACGTATCGATATGCGCTGGTTAAGTGATGCAATATCAAATGCATATACCGTGGATCAAGCAAACAAGCTAGTCATCCCTGTCGGCAACAAAAAAGTTGAGGTGGGTGAATTATTTAACATCTCAGAGAACTTCAGTAATAAGACAGCTCAATTAGAAAGCAGCACATCAAAATTAGACAATATTGGCCATGCACTACCTGCTGACACTCACCTGACAATAACGGGAGACTGTGGCCACTATTTAGGAACACACCTCGCTGGTGGCAAAATTACACTTAACGGTAATGCGCAAGATTATGTTGGTAGCGCAATGCGCAAAGGCATGATTGAAATTAAAGGCAATGCCGCAGATTATTTAGGTGGAGCATTACCAGGGCATAAAAAAGGCATGGCTGGTGGAACAATATTAATCCACGGCAACACGGGTAACTTCACCGGAGATTTAATGCGTCGCGGCGTCATCATGGTCACAGGCGATATTGGAGATTATTGTGGCAGTCGTATGATTGCCGGAACAATTACAAATCTTGGCAAAATAGGCAAACAAATTGGTTTAGGCATGCGTCGAGGAACAATTTTATTACCCGAACTTCCATCTGACATGGCACCAACATATATCAATTGTGGTCGCCATAATTTAGGTTACCTCACTCTGCTATTACAAGAATTACGAATACATGATAGTGAATTTAAATCACTACACTCCATGAGACGTCGAGTACAGAAGTATTTGGGTGATACATCTGTCAATGGATTAGGAGAAATTCTCATTTGGATCGGATAACTAAATAACACAACAAAACTCTGCTACGTTTAACAAAAGAACCAATCACATAAAATAAAACAGGAGGCCACTATGCCTAAGTATATTATCGAAAGAGAAATTCCAGATGCAGGCAGCCTAACTGCCGCAGACCTGCAAGGTATTTCCCAGAAGTCTTGCAGCATTCTTAAAAACATGGGCCCACAAATTCAATGGGTCGAAAGCTATGTAACTGACAATAAAGTTTATTGTACATACATAGCGCCCAATGAAGAAGAAATTCGTCAGCATGCACAAGAAGGCGGATTCCCAGCAAATAGTATTGCTGAAATTAAATCAATCATAGACCCTACAACATCCGAGTAATCGACTAACAGAATCATTTAATAACTAAATTCTGGAAAACAAAAAGCCCTCGACAATTTTGAGGGCTTTTTTATGTTTGGAATATTTTTATTGAAACCAAGAAATAAAATTAAATTTTCATCTCAAAACACAAAAAATCAAACATATGATGAAATTCACATAACACAGAATCGATCATGTCGATTAAGCCCATTATCGATACACTTGAAGAAGATTCTTGGTCATATTCAACTAAAAATATAATATTATTCAAATTCAATACAAAACAATAAATTTATTACCCGATTCACATCACCCAAAATAAACCCAGAAATTAATCATGATAAATTATCGAAGCTATATTATTAATGCACTGGCTCTATCATTA
The DNA here is from genome assembly GCA_045106935.1 of Gammaproteobacteria bacterium. GTDB lineage: Bacteria > Pseudomonadota > Gammaproteobacteria > UBA4575 > UBA4575 > UBA1858. Next base: position 11,688 of record JBGCFN010000065.1, read on the forward strand.
TTATTTATCTGTTTAAAAGCATTTGCAGACAAACCTCTTTGGGAGAAATCATCTCAAAGCGACTCATTTAAATTAGTCATTCATCCCGAAGGCGCTAATTATCAAATAGGTCAATACCATAACTGGATTATTAATATTAAAAATGTCGCTGGCGAGCCGGTCAATAATGCATTAATTAGTATTGCTGGAGGCATGATGGGGCATGGACACGGACTACCCTCACAACCCGTCGTCACCAAGATATTGGACAATGGAAACTATTTAATAGAAGGCATGCTATTTAATATGTCTGGAGAATGGACCTTAGATTTCCACATAAAAACACCAACAGTTTCTGACCGAGCACGATTCAATGTTGAACTTGCTTTTTAATCGATATATTTTATTTTTTTATTTATGTATTCCTGTTATTTGTTTTAGCGAACAAATCGAATGGAATGCAAATGAACTTTCAATTCTAAAGTCACTCTCATTATCATCTTTATCTCCTTTACCAAACAGCCCATCTAATCGAGTTTCTAATAATTCACAAGCACAAAAATTAGGGAAACAACTCTTTTTTGAAAAGCGCCTCAGCGGAAATGGTGAGTTATCATGCGCCTCATGTCACCAGCCTGAAAAATATTTCACCGACGGACTACCACTAGCAAAAGGCGCTAAAACAACAAATCGTAATACACCCACAATAGTTAGCAGTGGTTGGTTACGATGGTTTTATTGGGATGGACGCCGTGATTCCTTATGGTCCCAAGCATTAATACCTTTTGAAGCAGAAGAAGAAATGGCTAGCAGCCGCCTAGCAGTGACTAGGTTTATTGCTAGCAACAAAGATTATCGTCTCCAATATGAGTCAATTTTTGGCGGCATACCAAAAGTATTATCAGACAAAAATTTACCGGAACATGCAGGCCCTATAGGCGATAAATTTACTCGAACAAATTGGCAGAGATTATCTAACCATCATCAACAACAGATCAATCAAGTATATTCAAATATTGGTAAATCGATTGCAGCCTATGAACGAACGTTAACACCTAAACCAACACGATTTGATCACTATGTTGATAATCTATTTACAAATAATGAACAAAAAATCACACTAACTGATAAAGAAATTGCAGGAATTAAATTATTTATTAACCCTGAACAAACACAATGCATGCAATGCCATAATGGACCATTATTGACGAATAATGGTTTTCATAATATAGGCACAGGAAACTTCAAAGGAGAATCGTTAGACTTTGGTCGAATGTTGGGACTGCAAGCAGTGTTAATGGATGAATTTAACTGCTTGGGAATATACAGTGACGCTAAACCAGAAGATTGCACATCTATACGGTTTTTAAATCGCTCTCATCACATTCCATTACAAGGTGCATTTAAAACACCTTCGTTACGAAATGTTCAATTAACAGCTCCTTATTTTCATGATGGTCGATTCGACACATTAGTTAAAGTCATACAATTTTATAACCACCCCCCAAGAAATAATGGGTCACATGAGCTGAAAAAACTAGAGCTAAATGACAAACAACTTGATGAGTTAGTTGCTTTTCTAAATTTACTCACAGAAAAGTAGTATCTTTAGTACTAACCTACTCACTTAAAATAGTTTTTTACTTAATTTTAAACCCAATAGATCATTCACAGCAGAACCCAACGCTGATACCAACTTGATCAAATAAAGTTCATATGCCTGATGAAAGTAACATAACGCCAGATCAAAGGGAGACAGCGATCACACATTCGTAACCACAATAATGAAGTAGCACAGTGCATTCTATATGCTTTGGATAATAGCTGAAATATTCGGCTTTAATATCTATAAACTTGAGAATTGCACAATGTCACAATACGTTAAACTATTTTTTGCTGTTATCTTTTTACTATCTATCTATAGTTCTGCAGCATTTTCCCAATTCACTTATAGCGTATATAACGACAACTCTGGCCAAAACAACGTTTTTGAACAATTTCCAGATTTCTCAACACTTACTCCTATTTATTCTGACCCAACAGACGTTATTGCTGCGACGGTGACAGAACAAATAAATTCTACTACCAATACATTCGGTTTAGTTTTCACCAACACCTTAACTGTCTCCACTGCAGGCATCTATGATTTTCAAGCAACTTCAGATGCTGGCTCAAAAATTTATATCGATGGCATTCTTGTTGTTGATAATGCTAACCCAGACGGCAGTCCACATGTTACTCCAGTCACAAACTCCAACCAGGTTTCTTTAACTGCTGGCACGCATAATTTACGAGTTGAGTATTTTGAATATACCGGCGGAGAAATCTTAGAAGTTTTATACCGTATACAAGGTGGTGATTACCGCCCTATCCCTGCGACAGGCATTTTAATTGGAACGATTCCAACGAGTCATCAAGCTGGTGAATGGGGATCATTAATCACATGGCCACATGTTGCAATTTCTGCAGCCAATTTACCTGATGGTAGAATTTTAACTTGGTCATCAAATGAAATTGACAATTATACAAAAACATTTTTACCTGAATATACCCACACAGATATTTTTGATCCTAGCAACGAAACATTTCAAAATGATGTAGATAATAATTTCCACGACATGTTCTGTTCCGGCTTGTCCACTTTAGAGAATGGCGACATTGTTGCGTCAGGTGGCAATCCCTTTGACCGTCGCACAAGTATGTTTGATATTAGCTCCGGAACATGGGGCCCATTATCAGACATGATTGACCAGAGGTGGTATGGAACCAATATCATCTTGCCTAATAATGAAATATTCTCTTCATTTGCATTTATGGCAGGAAATCGTTCAGAAAAATACAATCCTGACACTAATACTTGGACAGCAACACCCAATGCCAACATGCAAACATTATTGGATGAAGCCAATTTTCATCTCTCGGCTGGTGGTAATGATGAATGGTACGCCCAGCTAGCCGTTCAACCAAATGGTCGCGTATTTCATGGCGGCCCATCACAAACCCTACATAGCTTTGACCCAGTGGGTGGTACAGCCACTGAAGAATTAGGGCAACTCACAGGAAATCGTTATCGAATGTGGGGAAACATTGTCGCCTATGACGCTGGCAAAGTGTTAATGCTTGGTGGATTAGATTTTTCAGAAGACAATAAAGCAGCCAATGCAAATGTATATCTAGTTGATCTTAATGGAGCAACGCCGGTGATCACCAGTGGCGCCCCAATGAACTATCCACGAGTATTTAACAGCTCAACGACGTTACCCAATGGTGAAATACTACTCGTTGGCGGCAATACCAATGGCATCAATTTTTCTGATGATAATAGTATTCTTCCAGCAGAAATTTATAATCCAACGACTAATAGTTGGCGCATTGTCGATTCAATAGATGTTCCAAGAAATTACCATTCAACGGCTATATTACTAAAAGATGGAAGAGTGCTATCCGCTGGAGGTGGTGCTTGCGGCGAAGATATTATCAATGGTGCTACATGTAGCACCAATCATCTTGATGGCCAAATATTTACTCCGCCTTATTTATTTAATTCCGACGGCACACCGGCCACACGACCTACTTTATCAAACGTCCCCGCACAAACAGGGACAGGTCAACAAATTACAGTCACCGCGAGCAGTGATACACAACGTTTTTCAATGATTCGCTTATCAGCGACAACTCATGGTTTAAATACTGATCAACGCTATCTTCCTGTGTCATCAATCAATAACAATGACGGCACCTTCACATTAACTATGTACCCAAATCAGAATGTGTTGATTGGTGGTAATTATTGGTTATATGCCGTGAATGCAAACGGTACACCCTCAATCGGTGAAAACATTCAGGTACTAAGAAGTCTTGCCAACAACAACATACCTCCAGCCGAAGCAATCACATGTGCTGTCGAAAATGCAGTATGCACATTACCGGCCACTGCAGTTGCAACGGTATGGTACGGCGCAAACACCAGCTGGAACTCATTCCAAGGAATAAACGGCAGCATCAGTTGTAGTGATGCTTTATTTGGCAACCCACTTCCAGGTACGACCAAATCATGTGTATATGTAGTCACCGCTACGGATACTGATGGTGATGGTGTGATTGATAGTGAGGATGCGTGCCCCAATGACCCAAATGACTCTATAGATAGCGATGGTGATGGTGTTTGCGACAATGCTGAGATTGCTGAAGGTGGTGATCCAAATGACCCAAATGATAATCTAGATAGCGATGGTGATGGCGTTGTTAATAACCAGGACGCGTTTCCGAATGATCCGAATGAGACGACAGATACAGATGGTGATGGTGTCGGCGATAATGGTGATGTATTTCCAAATGACGCTAATGAAACTTTAGATACCGATGGCGATGGCGTTGGCGATAATGCAGATTCCACACCAACAACTGGCTCTAATATCATTGCCTTACCAAACGCTCCTCGCAATTCAACCACACTAATAGTAGAAACCAGCACAGGGGTTGATCGTATCTGGAATGTAAACCCAGACAACAACTCAGTGTCTGTATCAAGTGCTGCAGGCACCCTACTCCAGGAAATTCCTGTTGGCGCAAACCCTTGGTCGTTAACCAAACAACCTAATGCCAATCAAGTATTTGTTACCAATAAGAAAGATGCTTCAATAAGTATCATAAACACTCAAACATTAGCTGTAGATCAAACAATTTCTTTACCATTTGCCTCACAGCCTCATGGCATTGTGTTTAACAGTTTAGGCACTATTTACTATGTCGTATTGGAAGCTACATTAACGGTTGAAGCACGCAATGCAAATGACCATATCGTTATTAACAGTACACTTTTAACTGGAACGCCGCGTCATATTTCAATGCCTTATGATGACAGTCGTTTACTCGTCAGTAATTTCATTACTCCACCCATCCCAGGTGAAAGCACAATAAGCGTAGATGTGCAGAATGCTAGAGCAGAGATTTTTGTAATTGATCCTACTTCAATGGCCTTAAACAATACAATTGTACTAAGCCATGATAATCGCATTCTTTCCGAAACTAATGGACCAGGTATTCCTAACTATTTGAATGCTCCTGTGATTTCGTTTAATAGTCAGGTCGGCTATGTGCCATCTAAGAAAGATAATATTGATTCAGGCATGCTGCGCGGCAAAGCAGGAATGACGTTCGACTCCACCGTGAGAGCGAACACTTCACGTATAATACTAGCCACCGAAACACAAGACAGTAATAACATTGCCATTGACTTTGATAATGCCAGTGTTGCTACCGGTGCAGCGTTGACAGGAGAAAGCCGATATTTATTAGTCGCACTAGAAACCAGCAATGAGCTGGCTGTCTTTGACACGGTTAACAACTTCCAAGTTATGCGATTACCTACAGGCAGAGCTCCCCAGGGTGTTGCTTTATCTACAGACAGTCGAATTGTTTATGTTCATAACTTTATGGACAGAAGTGTTTCACGCTTTGATTTGTCACTCATGATGGAAACTGAGTTACCCACAGAAACAAACCCTAGCACGATACTTAGTGCGATCAATGTAGTCAGCACAGAAACACTTTCAGCTCAGATTCTATTAGGCAAGCAGCTCTTCTATGATGCAGCTGATGATCGCTTAGCACGCGACAATTACATGAGTTGCGCATCTTGTCATAATGAAGGCGATAGTGATGGCCGTGTTTGGGACATCAGTGCATTTGGTGAAGGTCTTCGTAATACAATTTCATTACAGGGTCATGGCAATGGTCACGGCAGACTTCATTGGACAAGCAACTTTGATGAAGTCCAAGATTTTGAAGGACAAATCCGATCACTTGCAGGTGGTACTGGCTTGATGAGTGATACAGATTTAATGGTAGGCACACGTAATGAACCTTTAGGCGATCCTAAAGCTGGTGTCAGCAATGATCTTGATGCATTGGCGGCCTATGTCAATTCTTTAAC
>JBGCFN010000066.1:0-25488 GCA_045106935.1 Gammaproteobacteria bacterium
AAACGATAGTATTAATGCCGGCGCAGGTGATGATGTCATTGAAGGTGGAGCAGGCAATGATAGTTTAAATGCCGGGGCAGGCAACAATGTTGTCGATGGCGGTGATGGTGACGACAGACTTTATGGACACACCGGAGGCAGTGATGAACTCCGTGGTGGAGCCGGAAACGATTATATATATGCTGATGGTAATGACACGGTCGACGGTGGCGAAGGCACTGACCGTGTGTACACCTATGGAGAAGACGATGTGTCACTCAACATGGGTGAAGCCAGTGTGGAGTCTGTGTATGCGCAAAGTAATGCGGATCACAACATTGATGATAGTACTTCAGACGCTGGGGTGACAGTTAGTTTGCGCGCAGGTGATGATGTGGTCACAGGTTCCGATCACAACGACAACATTAATACCGGTGATGGTGATGATGTCATTGAAGGCGGTGATGGGAACGATAGAATTAATGCAGGCGCTGGTGATGATGTCATTGAAGGCGGTGATGGGAACGATAGTATTAATGGTGGCGATGGAAATGACATATTTTTATTTGAAGGAAATTCAGGTTCTGATTCTGTAAATGGAGGTTCTGGAGAAGGATGGCTCGATACCATTGATTTAAGTAATTCAGTGGGAGGAGAAACAGAAGTATCAAGCCCTTGGCAAATTGAAATTAATGGTGAAGAAGTCGACTTTGATATTGATGCAGGATCATTAGAACTAGGAGTTGATGTTTCTGGGATTATTCAGTTTGACGATGGAAGTCAAATTAGTTTTGATAATATAGAGACAATCGAATGGTAGTGCAGGTGAAGTGTAGTAATTAATAGATAAGTGGTTATTTATATGTTCGTATAGAAATTGTCTGCATAATTGCCATCATAATTTGGTCATATATGACTATTCTGCCGTAATATTGTCAGAATTTCAGGTAAGTCACTAAATAACTTTTAGTTATAGCCGTTAACTCAAACGTAATAGTTGTTTTTAAAAAGATAACTATTTGTATGCTTATGTTTATTGAGAAATCAATAAATAAAATTGAGTGAATGGCGAGATAACGAATGTTTTCAAAATATAATAATAAATTTGATGCCCCAATTCATTGGCGTCGCGCTGATGTTTTGTTTGCAACTTTAGTGCTCAATATAACGTCATTAGCATTACCTCTTGTGATTCTTCAGGTGTACGACAGAATTCTCCCAAACGATGCAGTCGATACATTTGCTTTAATGATTGGCGCATTATTATTTGCAGCATTAATCGAGGTGTTTTTAAGAATTGCACGCTCAACAATTCTTTCTTGGAAAGGTGCGCAATATGAACATGCCACAGTGATGGAATTGCTCGAGCATACATTGCATGCAGACTTAGTAAAATTTGAAAGCAAAACAGTTGGCCGTTATCTGAATAAAATTGATGCGGTGAAACAAATTCGTGATTTTTATTCGGGTCAAACAATTTTAATGATTGTAGATCTTCCATTTGTGTTTTTATTTCTGGCGTTGATTTGGGTTTTTTCTCGTGAGTTAGTATTAGTTCCACTCTCGGTAATGGCAATTTTTGCAATCGTTTCTTATGTTATGGGGAAGAAATTAAAAGAAACATTAAATGAAAAATCAGATGCATCAGAAAGAAAGCAGAATTTTTTAATTGAAGTATTGCAGGGCATGCATATTGTTAAATCAATGGCGATGGAAGCGTCAATGATGAGACGCTTGGAACGATTACAAGGAAATTCAGCGCATGCAATATATGATTTAAGTAATATCAATAGTGTTATTCAGAGTGTTGGTGCCACTTTTTCACAAGTTGTAATGATGTGCTTTGTTGGCATAGGTAGTATTTATGTGGTGAATGGTGATCTCACGGTTGGCGCATTGGCGGCAGGGACAATGCTGTCAGGACGGGTTATGCAGCCTGCACTAAAAGCAATGGGTTTGTGGACACAGCTGCAAGGCATAAGTATCGCGAAAGAAAAAATTCAAGAGCTAAGAGATATTCCTTTAGAAGCAATTAATGATCAAACAGATAAAATCCAAATTGAAGGAAAGATAGAATTTGACAATGTCCATTTCAGACATGATCAAAGTGAAGAAGAGTTAATTAAAGGAATTTCATTAAAGATTGAGCAAGGAGAATCTGTCGGTATTACTGGCTCAAATGGGTCTGGTAAAAGTACATTAATCGAATTGTTAATGGGATTCATGTCTCCCAGTGAAGGTGTGATTAAGATTGATGACAAAGATATATGTGAACACGATCGGTCATCTATGCGAGCACAGATAGGTTATATGCCACAGCATGGCGTCATTTTTGAAGGCACTATTCTGGATAATTTAACCATGTTTAGAGAAGGGACGGCAGTAGATCGAGCATTAGAAATAGCCAATAAAATTGGTTTGACAGAAGTAGTTATGAGATTGCCCGAAGGATTAGATACCCAAGTGAGTGGTGCAAATTATGATTCGCTTCCTGTGGGTGTGCGCCAACAAATCATATTGGTTCGTTCGTTAGTGGGATGCATGTCTTTTGGAGAGCCTAAAATAATATTATTTGATGATGCTGACTCATCACTAGATACGCAGCACGATAAAATGCTTGTTGAGTTGCTGATGGAGCTAAGAGAAAAATACACAATGATTATTGTTTCACATCGCCCATCAATTTTGAGGCTCTGTAATCGAAATTATATGCTGGAAGATGGCGATTTGATTAGATTGCCGTGGCTGTCTAGGCAGGAAGATGATGAATCTGAATCCGCTGAACAATTAATTTCAGCGTAAGGGATGCCTGTATGAGTAAAGAAATGATATTTTTTCCTGAGGATGATCTACCAATTTCAGAGGTATTATGTAATGCAATAAGAGATGGAAGGGTAGAAGACATAGATAATGTTTCACCCTATGCAGCATGCATTATTCCTTTGCTCAGTGCCTTAGGTTGGAGAAGTTATCAGCGAGAGTTAATAGAGGCGCTGCCTCATTATGTTGATCATCTTGATTTGGTGGACTTGAGAAATTTATTGGTGACTTTGGGGTATGAGAGTGATGAGTCGCATGTCACTTTGAATAAGATTAACTCAGATCTTTTCCCAGCATTATTTGTCAGTGACGATAATGAAGTGAGAGTTATTTTAGAAAAAACAGATAAAGGTTATTTGTTTTTTGATGGCACAGTGCGAGAAACAGTTGAGAAGGATATAGGCTCTTCAGCAGGAAGAATATGTTTGTTTACTGACATGCATCCTACACATGCGCTGCCATTGAAAAATCAAAATCCTGAAAGTTGGTTTGGTGATACTGTTGGACATTTCAAAAAACTCATAAAACATTTGCTGGCAATGACATTTATTTTAAATGTCATTGCACTAGCAGTGCCTCTTTTTATTATGGTTGTTTACGATAATGTTATTGGTGCGAGATCAACATCTAGTCTTCCTTATTTGATTGGTGGTTTATCAATCGCACTATGCATTGAATTGATCTTAAGAATAGTGCGATCTAAAACCATAGGGATGGTGGCAGGACGACTTGATTACATTATTGGTGTTGAGACTTTGAAGAAATTATTGTACTTACCACCCCAGTTAACTGAGCGCGCCACTGTATCCTCACAGCTATCTAGATTGAAACAATTTGAATCTGTCAGAGATTTGTTTTCTGGTTCAGCTGCAAGCTTATTTCTTGAACTGCCATTCGTAATATTTTTTATCGCCGTACTAGCGTTGTTAGCAGGGGAGATAGCGATAGTTCCCGTAGTTATGGTGATTGTATATGCGCTGTTATCTGTCGTTTGGTATCCAGGCTTAAGTAAAGACTTGCGCTATGCAGGTCAAGCGCGTACTGCGAGACAAAGGATGCTGATGGATACATTTCTTGGTATGCGTGAATTAAAAGCACTGGGTGCCGAAGAAACATGGAAAGAAAGTTTTAGGGAGGTCTCTGGCCAAGCGATGGCAGCATCGTATAAGACGTCAATGAAGCATTCTATTATTAATAGTGTGAGTCAATCTTTAATGACGCTAGCAGGTATTTCTGTTTTGGCTATTGGCACACTAAAAGTCATGAATGGTGAAATTACCATCGGTATTTTGATCGCTGTGATGGCGCTGTTATGGAGAGTGTTGTCTCCATTGCAAGGTATTTGTTTGTCGATGTTGCAAATTGATCAGGTTGCTCAAAGTATCAAGCAATTGAATCAATTGATGAAGCTTAATGTGGAAACAGTCAACAGTAAGACCGAATTATTAATGCCAGATATTCAAGGTAATGTGCGGTTTAATCGAGTGAGTTTTCGCTATGGGCCAAAATCAGACGCAGCATTGCTAGGGGCGGATATTGATATTGCAGCGAATGAATTTGTTGCCATCGTGGGGGAAAACGGTTCTGGAAAGTCGACTATTTTGAAGTTAATAGCAGGGATGTACCGTGCTCAGAGTGGCGTGCTGGCAATTGATGGAACTGATGTTAGGCAATTTAATGCAATTGATCTGAGGAGATTAATTGCCTATGTGCCACAAAAGCCATCATTATTCAGAGGGACAATTGCTCAGAATTTGCGATTAACAAATCCATTGGCAACAAATGATGAGATTGTAGATGCTGCAAAAGAGGCCGATATTTTGGAGTCGATTAAAGCATTACCAGATGGCTTCAATACGAATGTCGGTGAGAGTAGTTCAGCAAAATTATCGGCGAGTTTAGTTCACGGTATTTGTTTAGCAAGAGCTTATATTCGCAAAGCACCAATATTGTTAATGGATGAGCCTGCTGAGTCGTTAGATATGGTGAGTGATCGAAGATTGATAAGACAGTTGATGGAACGTAAAGGAAAGCAAACTATCGTCATGGTTAGTCATAGACCTAGCCATATTAAGTTAGCAGATAGAGTTATTGTGCTTTCACAAGGGATGGTTAAAGGAGCTGGTACACCAGAAGAAGTTATGAAAGCGCTGTATGGAGAAACGTAAATGAGTGATGAAAATATAACCTTAAATAATAGTTCTAAAAAAGAATTGCCACGTGCAAGAGCTAGATATATTGCACAAACAATTCAATTAGAAGAATCTGATGCGCCGGGGGTGGTAAGTGTTGGTATTGCAGCGACGGTTGTTTTAGTGATTGCTTTCTTTATTTGGACTTATATTACGCCAGTTAATGAGGTGGCAACATCAGAAGGTAAAATTGTTCCACATGGTAACAACCACATTGTTCAGCACTTTGAGGGTGGTATTGTTGAAGATATCTTAGTGCGTGAAGGAGAATTAGTTGCGAAAGGCGATATTATTTTGGAAGTCTCACCAATTGCAATTGAATCTGATTATGATCAATTGAAAAGTCGAAGTTCTTCATTGATATTAAAACAAATTCGTTTGCGTGCGTTGTTGTCAAATGAAGAACCGGAATTTGATCATTATGCCGATCAATACCCCGAATTAGCTGCGATTGAATATGAAACTTATGAGGCACAAACGCGAAGTCAGCAAGCAAAGATGCAGACAATGCAAAGTAAAATAAAGCAAAAACAACAAGAGCTTAAGCGTGATATTTCGCGAGCGAAAGCATTGAAACAACAACTTGAAGTAGTGCAAGAACAAGTCAAAATTAGGTCAGGGTTAGTGAAAAAAGGCGTTGTTCCTAAAACAGACCTGCTTGACCGTCAAGCAGAGCTTGCAGAAATAAGAACGGATTATATTCAGAGTAATGCTAATGTTGCGGTTGCAAGAGAAGCGATTAATGAAGCGCAAGATAGCTTGGTGGAGATTGAGAATAGCTTCATTGAGCAGATCAAATTGGATACTGGTGGCGTGGCCGCAGAAATCGCAGAATTGAAAGAGCAGTTGATAAAGTTTGGTGACCGCGTTGACCGGTTGCATATTAGAGCGCCTGTCTCGGGCTATGTGACTAATTTGAGTATAAACACTATTCGAGCGGTGATTGAGCCTAGTCAAGTATTGCTGGAAATTGTCCCTATCGATAAAGAATTAGTTGTTGAGTCAAAAGTGTCGACACAAGATATTGGTCATGTTCATGTGGGCCAGGAAGCGGTGATCAAAGTGGGTAGTTATGACCCTCAGCGATTCGGAGTGATAGAGGGAGAGGTGGATAGGATTAGCCCCTCAACTTATCTTGATGAAGAGAATCAGCCCTATTATAAAGCCCAGATTGTACTAGCAAAAAAACATTTAGGTGTGCAACCCGGCAAATATAAACTTATTCCGGGAATGACTGTGACTGCAGATATTCGAACTGGTGAAAAAACAGTATTAGATTATTTATTGAAGCCAGTTTACCGTGGATTTCAAAACGCATTTCAAGAAAGGTAGGGAAGTTTTGGAAAATTTCCAAACATAGGCTGTTATTTAAACAGTTTCTCGTTTGCCCAGATTGAAAATGCAATAAATGCAACGATTGGCAGAAGCCAGAAAAGTAAAAATTCAGTCATGAGATGTATTCTAAATAATATAATTGGAAAGTCAAAATGTTTTTAATTCACAACTATTGTGAATATTTCCCAACTATTTTAGATAAGTTATTGTTAGCTATTACTTTTTTAATTTCATCAGTTTTTATTAAAAATTTGACGTGATAAAGAAGTCTAATTTATTGATAAAGTGTCAATAAAATGAAGGTGATTTAAGTACTTTCCCTTAGTAAATTTTGTGTCCAGTCTGTATTTTCATCCTTAAGCTTGAAAGCTGCTAAACTTGAATGTATGAAAATTATTCATTTATTGTTACTTGGTTGCTTCATACAATTCCCATCTCTTGTACTAGCCAATATCGTCACTCAACAAGTCAGTTATCAATCAAATGGGGTGACTTTACAGGGCTATCTTGCCTACCCAGAAAAAAGTGCAGAGCCGACACCTGCAGTCCTCGTTGTACACGAATGGTGGGGCCATAATGAATATGCACGTCGACGTGCTGAAATGCTTGCAGAACTAGGTTATGTGGCTTTTGCCTTGGATATGTATGGTGATGGAAAAGTCGCCAATCATCCAGATGACGCTAAAAAGTTTATGCAAGAAGCAATGAGCGACCCACAAGCCTTTAAGGGTAGATTCTTGTCCGCACTGGATTACGTACGCCAATACGAAAAGGTGGATTCTTCAAATATTGCTGCCATAGGGTATTGTTTTGGGGGTGCTGTCGTATTAAATATGGCACGTACAGGCGTTGACCTCAAAGGCGTCGCTAGTTTTCATGGGTCACTTTCTACAAAGACACCAGCTGAAAAAGGTCAGGTCGTACCAGAAATTATAGTATTCCATGGTGGGAACGATGTTTTTATTCCGCAACAACAGCTAGATAATTTTCGTGAAGAAATGTTAGCGGCGGATACCCAGCATGAGATCATAGTTTACCCGGCGGTGGATCATAGCTTCACAAACCCAGAGGCAGATATGTTTGCTGAAAAATATAGTATGCCATTGAGTTATGATGAGGAAGCCGATGCAGATTCCTGGGGAAGATTACAACTATTTCTACAGCGTGTTCTAGATCAATAATGAGTTAGACAAGCTACGCTTCAGTTTCAACGCCATCAATAATAAAGCCAATTTTTCGTCTAGGCTTTTCTTTTTCAATTTTTTGTACAAAACATAAGAGTTGCACGCTAGATTGATGCGATAACAACATACATGGGTTACCGTTAAGTAATCCTTCAATGCGTATACCATGAAAACTTTCTTGAGCCATGCGTTCCACTTCTACCTGGAGCCCGCCGTTTAGGATGGCAAGAATGGCTGGTTGCACATCATCATTTAATTCCTTTCGCCAATCCGTCATGGTTTGAGAGAGGCGTTGCAATAGGGCACGTGCTGACTGATAAGAATTTTCTTGTGCATTTTCTACTATTTGCTGAGCAGTATCATCATGAGGGCGAGGGTAACGCAATGAACTTAAATCTAATGCGCCAGGATTTGAAGCTATAAATTTTTTTAACGTATCTTCCATTTGTATTACCCTTGTTTATTTTCCTTTGAAAAAAGAACCGAGTATTCCGCGGACTAATTGCTGGCCGACTCTTGAGGTGACGATTTTAGTGACACTGCGGATAACGGTATTTGTTGTTGAGCGACTACTACTTCTTGAGGTGCGTTTTTTGGTTTTGGGTTTTTTATATTTTCTTTCTTTCTCTAGCGCTTGCTCTTTTGCTACGTTATCTTCTGCTCTTGCAGATAGTAGTTCGAAAGCGCTTTTCCTATCTACTCGTGTATCGTATTTGTCTAATACAGGGCTTGATGCAATCACTTCTTTTCTTTCTGAAGCAATGGCAGGTCCCATGCGAGATTCGGGTGGGCGAATTTTTGTTTTTTCAACAATAGTGGGAGCGCCTTTTTTATCAAGAACAGATACAAGTGCTTTACCAACGCCAAGCTGAGTAATTTCTTCGATGACATTTAGTTTAGGATTGGCGCGGAAAGTTTGCGCCGCCGCCTTAACGGCTTTTTGATCCCGAGGTGTAAATGCGCGCAAAGCATGTTGTATGCGATTACCTAGTTGCCCAAGAATAGTTTCTGGGATGTCGATAGGGTTCTGCGTGACAAAGTAAATGCCAACACCTTTAGAACGAATTAATCGTACAACTTGTTCGACTTTCTTAATTAATGATTTTGGAGCGTCTTGAAATAATAAATGTGCTTCATCAAAAAAGAAGACGAGTTTTGGTTTGTCAGGATCACCTACTTCAGGTAATTCTTCAAATAATTCTGAAAGTAGCCATAATAAGAAGGTTGAATATAATTTAGGATTTTGCATCAATGTTTGTGCAGATAGAATATTGATAAATCCCTTACCTTGATCGTCGCAACGCATGAAATCATTAAGCTCGAGTGCAGGTTCGCCAAAAAACTTTTTAGCTCCTTCATTTTCTAACACTAATAAGCGACGTTGAATAGCGCCAACTGAAGCCTTGCTGACATTGCCATACTTAGTGCTGATGCTAGAAGAATTTTCGCCAATAAAATTTAACATGGCACGCAGATCTTTAAGATCGAGTAGTAACATGCCCTCATCATCTGCAAGTGAGAATGCAATATTAATCACACCTTCTTGTGTATCATTTAACTCTAACAACTGAGAAAGAAGCAAAGGGCCCATTTCAGAAACTGTGGTGCGAATTGGATGACCTTTTTTACCAAACAAATCCCAGAATACGGTTGGGTATCCTTGAAACGCATAATTTTCTGGCCCGGTTTCTGCGGCACGTTCAATCATCTTAGGGTTGTCTTTTCCGGCTTGACTAATACCGCTTAAGTCACCTTTAACATCCGCGGCAAATACAGGCACACCCGCTTGTGAGAATCCTTCCGCCAAAATTTGTAGTGTGACCGTTTTACCGGTGCCAGTAGCTCCTGCAATCAGGCCATGTCGATTAGCGCGGTCAAGTCGGATTTTTTGTTCAGTGTCACCTTTGCCAACGCAAAGAAAAACGGGTGCTTGAGTCAAGGTGTTGCTCCTAAAGTAGCTAGTGATTTATTAGCATAATATTTTGTTTGAAGGCATTAATGCAAACTCTATTGTAGTTCGTCATCTGGCCAGTCTGGTGGAATGGTGAAGCCTGCGCTTACCAAGGTGTCAGTGATGATTTGTCCATCATAGCCATGAATGATTTCTGAACCAATAACTGAGACAGGTACTCCGCGCCCTTTTAATGCCCAATAGCCAGCAAAACCAGATAAAGATTTTTCAGTGTCACGCTCGATATATGGAATTTTATATTGGTCTAAAGTGCCTCGTAACGCTTTGCAATATGGGCACCACTGAGTAGTGTAAATGACAACGCCGTGTGAGTTCTCTTTGGGTACATATAAATGTGCAGCCAAGCGATCCATGCAGAGTAGGATGATTGAGGCAATAAATAATATGACGAGTAGTTTTCTCATGAGAACAATAAGGATTAGTTTTTTGCTGATTATACTAGTATTTTCATCGGTAATTCGATTCCCTTGAGCCTGGCAGTCTATTAACTGGTAACTCAGTATGAGTTACGGTTGAGGTTCATTAAGCTCAAATGGAATTGAGATATGCCTATCGCCGCTGCAGAACTAAGTTCAGCAAGAACTCAATTATTGCGAAAATTTTTAAAGCAGATAGTGAATGACGATTTGAGAGCTAAACAGCTCTTTCGCATGTACTACGATAGAGGCGAAATTTCTGAAGAACAGTTTTTTCAAGCAATTGACACATACAAGCGAAAAGTTAATCAGGAGGATTAACGATAGGCATTGGGCAGCCAATGCACGCAGCGATAACACGTAGCAGACCCCACTCAGCAGGTGTGATTGTATTGTCATATTCAATACATTCTGCGCAAGCCGTTAAAAATTTATCTTTAAGTAATGGCACAAGATAATCAATTTTTTCAATTGATTTATTGATATTGTGAAATTCTAATTCTTCATCTGTGATTCGCTGAGTATTCGAAAATTTTATTATTTTCATGCCTTGGGCAAATGCAGCATCTTTTTGTGCGTCTTTGTTGTGAGATTCACTAGCCAATAGCGACATCACACAAATCATTTCATTTTTTATTTGAGAAAATGAATGGTAACTGCGTGTAAATCGTTTTTTATTGCCAACATTGAAATGTGAGTCTAGATAATGACTGAGCAAGCGAAAGTGTAACCATTCCTGTAAGTGCGATTGTTTGTCTGCGAATATGAATTGTGTGAGGTGTTGCTTGAATTGTAGGTACTGTGTTTCTGATAAACGCTTTAATGCAGGGATCGACATTTCAATAAGGGGTAATATATCCTTTTGCTGTAATTTAGCGACATCTGGTGTATATCGATTAATGTCAGCGACTAATAAAGGTTGGTCTTGAACATAAGATAACTGTGTCTGTTTAATTGTATCGTCTTTGTCTAATCTTAAGGCGAGCATTAAGGCATAAGCACTGCCAGGATTATGAGTTGCATTGTTAATTGGCCTTGGCAGAGACTCAACTAGTAGTGCGGCAATAGCTACCATGACAGGGTCAAGAAAACCTGTCGTATTAAATAGTTTTTCTAGGCCATCTAATTTGCTTTTTGCATCTGCAGCGGGTGAGGGCGCTGTTTTTTCTATAGTTTTGCCAGAAAGATAGTTCCCGTCCCAGCGTGGATCAATTCGTAGAATTCGTTTATCTAGTGGCGGGTGAGTAGACATTAAAGAAAATGCGCGCATAAAAATTGCGTCACCAAAGAACATATGACTACATTCGTTAGCATTGGGTGAACTCATGCTAGAACCGACACCAGAACCAATCACTTTTAATGCGCCAGCAATGCCATCTGGATTTCGTGTGTATTGAACAGCTGAGGCGTCAGCTAAATATTCACGTTGTCGACTTACTGCAGATTTAATGAGTGAGCCAAACATGGTGCCTATCGAACCAATGACAAGTAAGCCGACACCGATGCCCAATACAGGCAAGCCGCCACGACTATTAGATCGTGAACGAGAAGTGCTATGCAATGCTAGCCTGCCAGCTTTACTGATAAAAACAATTCCCGCAAGAATAGTGATCAGATTTAAATTTAAACGCATGTCACCATGTAGCACATGACTAAACTCGTGACCGACAATCCCTTGCAGCTGGTCTCGGTTTAATCGCTCTAAAGTACCACGTGTTACACCTATGACCGCATCACTTTCATCAAAGCCGGCGGCAAAGGCATTGATCGTTGTTTCTTCTAATACATAGACAGGAGGAACAGGTAGGCCAGCAGCTAGCGCCATTTCCTCGACAACATTTAGTAATACTTGCTCATTTGCGTTATTGCTATCTTTGTCGATTGGACGGCCACCAAGCATTTCAGCTACGCTGGGTCCACCTCGAGACATTTGCATGCGTTTATAGAAAATGACACATGCAATCACGGCAATCACTGCGGCAGCAGTCTTTAACAGAGTTGTAGAGTCAAACTGTTGTATATAAGAAGCAGAGTTAACTGAAATGGATTGTCCATAGCCCCAAAATGATGCGGCAATCAGGGCCACCGTGAGTCCTATAATGCACATAACAGCTGCTGAAAATAACGCTATCAGCAGCCAGGTGTTTTTACGTGCACGGTCTTGCTGTTCAAAAAAATTCATTGCTTGAACAAATTGACAAGATTAATACATACAAATTAGCAAGTAAAAATAACAAGCAAATTAAAATGTCACTTTAGGCGCAGCCTGAATTTCAGCGCTGTCTTCCATAATGAGTAATTCTGCATCATTTGGATGTCCAAATGCACTTGCAAAAAATATTGGTGGGAAGCTTTGTCTATACTCGTTAAAAGCAGTGACAGAATCATTAAATGCTTGGCGTGAAAAAGCCACTTTGTTTTCAGTGGAGGTTAATTCTTCCGATAATTGCATCATGTTCTCATTCGCTTTTAAATCAGGGTATGCTTCAACCACCAAATTAAATTTTCCCATCGAAGAAGCTAAGGCTGATTCAGCACCAGCTAGATCAGCCATGGCAGAAGCGCTTGCAGGATTAGACTTAGCGGCATCTAGCATCGCACTAGCGGCATTTCTAGCTTGAACGACAGCTTCTAATGTTTCGCGCTCATGCTGAATATAGCCTTTAGCAGTTTCCACCAAATTAGGGATAAGGTCATAACGACGTTTGAGCTGGACTTCTATTTGCGCAAAAGCGTTTTCGAAACGATTCTTGAGGCTGACTAATTTATTATAAATACCGATGATATAAAGAATGATGCCAACAATAACGACTAAAAAAATAATGATTGACCAGTCCATACTTGAACCCTCGCTGAGTGAAATAGGCTACATAGTACTAAATCACAATGCCTATTAGAATGGGATTGATGGATTTATAGTGCCCGTTGGTCAAATGTGGCGATTAATGATGAAAGGAGTGTTAAATGAATGATGACATTATGATGGAGCTACAATCAAAGATTGCCTATCAGGAAGATAGTATCCAAGAATTAGGCGCTGTGGTTATTGCTATGCAAAAACAAATAGACGGTCTTGAGGTGTGTTGCCAAGATTTAAGAGATAAAATGCGCGAAGTCAGTGGATCGCTAGGCGCTGTTTCAGATCACGATGAAAAGCCGCCACACTATTAATGTGGCGGATTCAATATCGTCAGGTTAATTAACGACACAAAACATCATCTCGATGTTTTTCAAGTTTTGCTAATACTTGTTTTTGAAGGTCCGCTTCTATTCCCATTTCATTGAGAGTGGTGTGCACGTTATCAAGCATGGCATCCACATGCTCATCATTTAATCCTCTTGCAACGACATCTTTATGTGATTTACGCATGTTTCGGCCAGTGTATAGAGAGGGGCCACCAAATATATACGTCAAAAAAGCAGTCATTTTAGTGGATTGTTTTTTGAAATCGATGTTTTTGAAGAAATGATTGATTCGCTCATCTTCAGAGATGTGATAATAAAGTTTAATAGATGCAAGCTCGACAGAATTTTTCCCACCAATCTTTTCATACAATGTTTGTTCCATAACATTACTCGCTTTGATTTAAATAATTTGTATACATGAGCGTAAGTATATTTTTGGAGATATGCATTGATCTGCGTCAGTTGATCTTGAAATGTATGTCAACCAAATGCGTTGTGGTGCGTTGTGTGTATGAATTTAATAACTTTTTGAAAAGGATCGATATGAGAATAATTGCAATGACGTTGACGCTGATGATTGTTGGATGCATGAGTTTGGCTGGGGCTGATGAGAGCGAAACAAGATTTGCATGGAAAGAGTTAAGGATGGCATGTAAAGGTAATCATGATTCAGTGGAATGTCAGGAATTCAGGAAGCAGGCACGAGAGTACTGTCAGGCGCATCCAAATAAGAAACGATGTAAAAAATTATTTGCCATGAAAGCATGTCGAAAGAATCCAGATTCCGAGAAATGTCAGGAATTTAAGGAGAGATTTAAAGTGCATTGTGACAAGCATCCAGAATCAAAAAAATGCATTCGTGCCAGATTGCATCAGGTCTGTAAATCAGATCCAGAATCGAAAGAATGTAGCGACGCAAAAGAAAAGGCACATGCACACTTTTGTGAGAAACACCCAGATCATGACAAATGTATCTAATATGTAATATATGAGTCTTGCTAAATGCCCCAATATTAGCATAGGGCTTATGTTTTATAGTGCAAATGAGATACCGATTATTTACTCAGTTCTTATATACTTAAGTCACAGAATTAATTGTATAAGGAGTTTTTATGTTTAATGCGCTTTCAGTTCCATTTGGTTGTGTCATGCTTTATAACGTCGTCAAATTAAAAGATGGTGTAAAGGTAGAAGATGTTGAATTAGCTTTAGGTGAAATGTGTAATGTAGTGAAGAATACCTATGGTGATGATGAGGGTGGCTTTATTGGTGGTCAGGTCTATCGCTTTGGTGGGTTTATTTCTGACGAAGGTTCGTTTGCATCAAAGCAGCAAACCCAAGACCATATTGCTATTGTTACGTACTGGAAATCATTTGAGCAGCATGAGAAGTCTCATGCCGATGCTGCGTTTAAAGAGAAGTTTGAAGCGTTGGCTGATTTTGCTAATGAAACTTATGAGGTTGGCTACGAAATGTTATGGCAGGGAGAGCCAGAAGAGGAATAGCAATTTCATTTGCAAGTGATAAAACTATTAGTGAGATGAATCTAATTCATCTCACTAAAATTTAATTTCAAAATTCCATGTCTGGTTCAATGAGTGGCAATTTCTTGGCTATATCACATCGAATCAAAGAATCTATTTTATTGTCTATCTGGTAGAAGCGAAAGACTTTTTTAGTGGGTAATACTTCTTTAAAGTTTCCCAAATATTGTTGTTTAATCTGTAGCTTTTGTCCTTCAATTCTGAAAAAAGCAGCCAGCATGTTAGAAGCACTTTGCTCTGTCATGGAATTGCTTTGTTCTTTTTCGCTAAATTTCCGAATTAAATCAAATGAGTCTTTTGTGATTTTACCTAAGGCTTGTTCATAGTCGGCATAAACATCCCAGAAAGGGCCGCTTTGCTCAGAAGTCAACTTGAGTGATTTGGATATTTGGACTTTCTTTTTGGCTTCAAGCTCAATTCTTGATGTTTCGAGGTCATCGGCATGTACAGTTGATGCAAATGTAATGATTAAAGTAATTAATGTAATAATGCGTATCATGGATAAAGTTCCTGTGGTTGTGCCTAAGTATCAAGAAAATGGTAACATTGATTGATAATAATCATAAATAATTTATAAGGTTGTTGCGTTGAATTCAGCTCGGTGGGTGTTAGTAGGTCTTGTTGTATGGGTAAATATATTTATTGCTCAGGCTTACGCACGTGATGTGGTGATCGCCACACTTTCAGATGGCCCGCAAGCGAGAGAGTTTGTGCTGCTTTCTACTGTTAAGCAAGAAATCAAAGCGATTGTTGGAGATGAATTTAATATTACTTTTCCAAAGTCATTAGCTGTAGATGGTGATTGGACTGTTGACGGAATTCAATCCCAATTAGATGCGCTACTTCTAAATGACCAAGTAGATATAATTTTAACGATGGGGATTGTTGGTTCGCATCTAGCTGCACATACAGAAAAATTATCTAAGCCAGTCGTAGCACCGATGGTAGTTGATGTGGCCGTGCAACAGATGCCATATGACAATAATACTAGCGGCAAAGAAAATTATGTCTATATGCGCTTTGTGCATTCGGTATCAGATGATCTCACTCGATTCCAAAACCTATTTAAGTATCAGCATTTAGGTATTCTTGTAGATGAGCTTCCAGTCAAAGCCATCCCAGGCCTGTCTCGTACTGTCGACAAAGCTGCCAAGGACTTTGGTTTTAAAATTACTCTGATAAAGGGAAAACAAGATGTCCGCGCCATGGCGGCGCAAATACCAGAAGGTGTTGATGCCATCATGTTAGCGCCACTTTTGCGAGTCAATGACGATAATATTAAAGAACTAGCCGATTATTTTGTCGAGAAAAAATTGCCTAGTTATTCCTTTCTAGGTCAGAGAGAACTAGAACTTGGCATTATGGCGACTGTGGCTGGACGTGCAGATGATGAAGTGGTCTTTGCTCGGCGAGTGGCAACTAATGTTTATCGAATTTTATTAGGGACTCCAGCCTCTGAGCTAAATGTCGATTTTTATGAGAGTGATCGACTTTCTATTAATATGAAAACAGCACGTGCTATCGGAGTGTCACCACGTTGGGTTGAGTTAGAAGATGCAGAGCTTTTATATGATGATGTTGTTTCCAATGCTAGAAAAATAAGTTTGTCAGAAGCAATGGCAAGAGCTTTAGAGGCAAATGTAGATTTGCAAGCCAGCCAAATCGACATTGAAATTTCAAGCAACGACATAGATATAGCACGTTCAAGTTTGTTGCCACAGTTAAACGCCAACAGTAGTTATACGACGATTGATCAGGATCGTGCTAGCCCGCAGAGCTTCGCAGAAAACTCTGGAGATGCCGGGTTACAAGCAACACAGACGATATATTCTGATGATCAATGGGCTAACTTAACTATTTCAAAACACTTAAGTAGTAGTACGAGCTTAGAAACAATGATAACAATGCTTGATACATTGCAGTCATCTGCTACTGCTTATTTGAATGTATTGAGAACAATTGCGCTTGAGCGAGTACAAAAATCTAATGTAGAACTGACCCGAGACAATTTGGAGTTAGCAAAATCTCGTGTGCAAATTGGTGAATCTTCTCGTGCAGATGAACTGCGATGGAAAAGTCAGATTGCAAGAGATAGGCAAAGTTTGCTGGCTGCTGAGGCCGATCGCTTGATTTCAGAAACAGAGCTTTATCGAGTATTGCATTTGCCTGTTTCAGAGCCTATTGCGACTTCTGATGAATCTATTCAACAAGTACTGTCTGAACTTAATCGTAGTGAAAATCGAGACCTCTACGATAATCCGCTAGCCTGGGAGAAATTTATTGATTTTCAATCCGCGATGGCAACAGAGAATGCACCAGAGGTTAAACGTTTTGATTATTTGCTGAAAGCTCAAACAAGACGAATTACTGCGGATAAGCGAGCATACTATGTTCCCGATGTGTCGTTAACGAGCTCATTAACAGAAAATATTAGTCGCAGTGGTGCAGGCTCAAATTTAAATGGGACCGGTATTCATGACGATGAGTGGAGTATAGGTGTGCAAGCGACACTGCCTATCTTTACCAGTGGGCAATTAAAATCACAGTTGTCTAAGTCTCGTAATACACATAGACAACTACGACTACAACAAGAAGCTGAGAAAGAGCGTGTGATTACACGTATGCGTTCAGCTTTATATAACGCAGCTGCGTCACATTCGTCTATTCGTTTAGCGATGGATGCTGCTTCTGCAGCGAGTGAGAACTTGGAGTTAGTGACTGATTCATATTCAGAAGGCGCTGTATCAGTGACAGATTTGATTGATGCGCAAGATGCAGCATTAGCCGCACAATTGCAGGCAGCTGATGCACGCTATCAGTTTCTGATTAATTTGGTAGATGTATTAAGAGCAGAAAGTAACTTTGATTTATTGCTACAAGAAGACGGTGTAAAACTATGGCAGCAACGAGTAAAGGCAACAATGCAATGAAATATATTTTCATATTCTGTGTGTTAGTCGCACTAAACAGTTGCGATAAGCAAGAGGAGGTGGTTGAAGTACCTCTGCGAACAGTTAAGCATCAAACGATTTCCTATAGTACTGGTAAGCTGGTTAAAACATTCAGTGGTGTGACTAAAGCAGAATTAGAGGCTAATTTAAGCTTTAGAGTCTCTGGGCGTGTGGAAAAGATTCCAGTGAATGTGGGTGATAAGCTAAGTAAAGGGCAGCTGGTGGCACGCCTTGATGGTAAAGATTATGCAGTGCTTTATGAACAGGCTAAGGCTGAGCTGGCTTCCGCTAAAGCGTCTTTAAGAAGTGCAGAGTCAGAATATAATCGTACTATTGGTTTGTATGAGAAGCGCAATGCTTCGAAGAGTCAGTTAGATACAACTCGTGCCACAGCAGAATCTGCTAAAGCACAAGTGAAAGCATCAAGTCAGCAAGTAGAAGCTGCAAGATTGCAATTGAGTTATGCCAACTTGTATTCACCACAAGAGTGCATCGTGTCATCTAAACCAGTTAAAGAAAATGAAAACGTTTCTTCAGGGCAAGTTGTGGTTAGCGTGAATTGTGGCAGCAAAGTAGAAGTAATAGTAGATGTGCCGGAGTCCTACATTGATAGAGTGAAAGAAAATCAGTCTGTCAATGTTACGTTAAGCTCGGTCGATAATAATGGCTATGCTGGAAAAGTCACAGAGATAAGTAGTGGTAGCAGTGATCAGGCATCCGCTTTTCCAGTGACGGTAGTATTAGATGGTAATAATGAAACCTTGCGAGCAGGTCTAGCAGCTGAAGTGGAATTTACACAAAATAATGGTGACGAAGAAAATTATTTTATATTGCCAGTGACAGCGGTTGCACATGATGAACAAGGTGATTTTGCGTTTGTACTCAATACAGGAAAAAATGATCAAGAAGCAGTAGTAAGTAAAAAATACATCGAGATTAAAGAAATTGTGCAACAAGGTGTTCGTGTTACCAATGGTTTGGAGGATGGTGACGATGTCGTTACTGCAGGTGTGACAGTGATACGTGATGGCATGACTGTCACGATAGAGCAATAAAATAGTTAAATAAACAGAAAATCATCATGAATATTACTCAATTTGCTATTAACAATAATCGAGTAACGATTATATTGGTGGTCTTGCTCATTTTATTCGGTATCTCATCTTACTTTGCATTACCTAAAGCACAGGATCCGGGGTTTATTATTCGTGCTGCGCAAGTCACTACTTATTTTCCTGGTGCTAGTCCTGAGCGTGTAGAAAATTTAATTACAGACAAAATCGAAAAAGCCATTCAAGAAATGCCAGAGATTGATTTTATTACGAGTCAATCGCGAACTGGCATATCGGTAATCACGCCAAACTACAAAGAAAGTTATAAAAACATGCGTCCTATCTTTGATGATTTGCGACGTAAAATAGAAGATATTGAAGTAACACTGCCACAAGGGATTGACGGCCCACATGTGAATGATGATTTTGGTGATGTGTACGGCATTATCTATGGACTGATGGGAGATGGATTTAGTTATCGTGAATTAAAAGATATTGCAGATGAAATAAAAGATGAGCTATTAAAGGTTGATGACGTTGCCAAAGTGCAGCTGCAGGGCATACAAGATGAGGTGCTATTTGTAGAATATAATAATGCACGCTTAACTGAATTAGGGTTATCACCTCAGCAACTTACTAGTGATTTAGCATCGCTTAATATAATTTCTTCTGGCGGTAGTATTCGTGTTGGTCCTGAACGAATCACACTTGAGCCTTCCGGTAATTTTGAAAGTATAGAAGACCTGAAAAAGACAGTGATTCAATTGCCGAATAATGGTGGAATTGTCTATTTAGAAGATATTGCTAATGTTTATCGAGCTTATGAAGATCCTGCGACACAGCGAGCACGCGTGAATGGTGAGTCCGCCATTATTATTTCTGTTTCTATGACAGAGGGTGGAAATATTGTTGATCTGGGTGCTAGCCTAGATAAAGAAATTCCCTATATTGAAGCTCAATATCCTCATGGAATTTCGCTGCAAAAGTTATTTTACCAGCCTGATTATGTGAATCGCGATGTTGCTAAATTTATGAGTAATCTAGGACAAGCAGTCGGAATTATTATTGCTGTGTTATTGGTTTTTTTAGGATTGCGTACAGGGCTACTTGTAGCGACAATGGTGCCAGTTGTTGTGGTGCTTACCTTTGTCGCTATGCACAATTTCAATATTACAATTAACCAAGTTTCGTTAGCAGCACTAATAATTGCGCTAGGACTATTGGTAGATAATGCGATTGTAGTTGCTGAAGGCGTACTCGTGCGCCTAGAGAAAGGCGAAAATGTGATTGATGCCGCCATCGCTGTATGTAAAGAGTTGATGTTGCCTTTGTTGATATCTTCGCTCACAACCGCCGCAGCATTTTTACCTATCTTTCTTGCAGAATCCTCGGTGGGTGAGTACACCGCCGATATATTTAAAGTTGTCACAATTGCATTAATGATTTCATGGCTTTTAGCCATGACTTTCTTGCCATTAATGACCACCTTGTTTTTGAAGGCTAAAAAATCTAAGACAAATCAGGGTGCAGCAAAAGAAAGTTTCCTGGATAAAAATTACGATTCATTGTTACGCGTATCGATGAATAATCGAATTGTCTTTTTGGGTATTGTTGTGGTGATATTTGTGCTTGCGATTAAAGGACTGGGTTTAGTCCCGAATGTCTTTATGCCACCAAAAACTGATTCCATCATCAATGCGAAATTCAACATGCCTCGTGGAACAGACATCGATCAAACCACCGAGGTAGTGGCTGATATAGAAAATTACTTTAGAGAAAATCATTTAGTCACCCAAGAATCTGGTGATGCAGGTATACATAGTTGGGTATCATTTATTGGACTGGGTGCGCCACGATATGTGTTGACTGTGAACCCAGATCCACGCGACGCACGATTGGCGCAATTAATCATTAATACCAATAGTCACTTAGATATTCCTGACGTAATCGATCAGACGCAACAGTATGTGCGTAGCAAGTATCCAGATCTTGAAGTAAAGATGAAAAAGCTTGAAAACGGTTCGCCTATTGATTACCCGATAGAAATTCGTGTGCTAGGAAAAGATGTAGACAAGCTGACAGAAATCACGGGTGAGATTAAAGATAAATTACTTTCAACACCCGGTGTTGCAGATGCAGTCGATGATTGGGGCTTACAAACCAAAAAGTTATTAGTCACAGTAGACCAAAGTCGTGCACGTAGAGCTGGGGTAACAAGTGAAGATGTGGCGGTGTCATTACAAGCAAGTTTGTCAGGAATTGAATTAACTGAATTCAGAGAGCAAGACGAACTGATACCCATTACATTGCGATCTGTATCAGCTGATAGAAAAGATCTGGCCAAACTAGATGGGCTGACTATTTATTCAAAAACAACAGGTAGTTCTGTGCCATTAAAACAAGTGGCTGACGTCACTATAGAATGGCAACCACCAATTATTTATAGAAGAGATCGACAACGCGCAATAAAAATTGGTGTGCAGTTAGTGCCTAATATAACACCGAATGAGGTCAATCAAGCATTTCGACCTTGGCTAGTTGACTATGCTGATAGTTGGCCACGTGGCTATAGTTTCCAAGAGGGTGGTGAAGCGGAAGAGTCTGGCGATGCGAATGCGGCTATTGCGGCCAAGCTACCATTAGCAGCTATGTTAATTTTATTATTATTGGTTGGACAATTTAATAGCTTGCGTAAGACAGCCATTATTCTCACTACCATACCGCTTGGCATGATAGGTGTCACCGTAGGATTAATTGTTGCTAATTCAATCTTTGGTTTTATGACTATTCTTGGCGTGATTTCATTAGCCGGGATTGTGATTAATAATGCCATCGTATTGATCGATCGTATTCAAATAGAGTTGGAAGAAGGCAAGGAAATGCACTTTGCTATCATAGATGCAGCAAAACAACGAATGCGCCCAATTCTTGTAACAACGGCTACGACAATTGGTGGTATGTTGCCATTATGGATTAGTCATGATCCGATGTTTGAAACACTCGCAATCGCTGTCATTTTCGGGCTCGCTTTCGCTACCGTTATCACGCTGCTATTTGTGCCCGTACTCTATTCGATTCTGTATCGAGTGAAATATAAATATTAATGAATTAATACAGGATGGTGCCGGCAATAATGCGACACCATCTTGTAAAGGCATCCTTGCCCGTGCTGCACAGCCATGTTTAATACGTCGATATCAAAATGCTGATACGATTAAAGAAAAACTCAGACATAGTGATGTACTCAATAAACAGGCTTCACTCCAGGCATTACAAGTAGTGCTGATTTTGCAAAGTCTTTCCATATTTATTACCTCCTCAGCCTGTAAGCGTGGTCTGTTGCTTGAGTTCTAAGTAAATTAGAGTTATTGGTCACTAACAGCGGTAATGCTGTTAGTAGCATCAGTGGTAGCGAAATCATTGCTATCAAAGTAAGAGTCGTTAAGCTAATCATTTTGTAGTCCTTCTGTATAAGTTTTGGTGTCCTCAATACAAAATATACAGACAAAATACAAAGACAAGAAATTATGCACAGGATATATACAAACAGATAAATCTGTATTAAGTATACAAAGCATGTACAAAAATCCAAAAAGAATACATATGCATCACATCGTCACCAGACTGGAGAAGCATAAGAGGATATGGCTTAAATTATAGTAAGTGGTGGCGAGGAGTTTAAATCGTGATTCAATATGATTTAAGAAAGATTCATCAAATTAATGGTGAACTTATCACTGGGTGTAAATCTAAAGTAAAGACAAGTATTAATCATTATTAAAGGTGAAGCGATGTTAAAGAAGACTAATTTGAAACCAATCACTGCAGCGATCGGTACGGTATTTGTGACAAGTGCATTGATAGTGTCACCAGCAGGTGCTGAGAATAATCCATTTCAGATGACAGACTTATCATCTGGCTACATGGTTGCTGATGGCCATGAAGGCAAGAAAATGTGTAAGAAGAAGATGAAAAAAATGGATACAGATGGTGATGGTTCAGTCAGTAAAGATGAATTCATGGCGCATGCCGAGAAAAAATTTGAACATAAAGATAAAAATGGTGATGGTGTGATAACCCGTGATGAAATGAAACGGATGAAAAAAGATAAAGAAGGTAAATGTGGCGAAGGCAAGTGTGGTGAAGGTAAATGTGGAGAGAAAGAATCTGATAGCTAATTTCTAACATTAATAGAAAATTGAAAAGGCGAATTGAGTTCGCCTTTTTTTTATGGAAAAGTAATTTTATATTGAGCTAAATCAAGAGTATGTCAGTACATATAATTACAATGAACAAAACAACACTAAAATGTATGAGTTTGAGTAATATGAGCGAGACAGGAAAACATTAATGAGCATTAGAAATACATCTTTAAATTATGGTTCCATTGCTAGATGGTTGCATTGGATTATCGCATTTTTATTTTTAATGTCTTATTGCACTGTATATTATCGTCACTGGTTTACAGAAGAGAAAACACCTGAAAATTGGCTTGCACTGCAGTTACATTTGTCAGTAGGTATTACAATTGCAGTGTTTGTCGTGCTGAGAATTATATGGCGAGTCACCAGTCAATTGCCTGATCCAGAACCGGGACCGCGATGGGCGCATCAAGTCGCGCATATCGGCCATTATCTGCTATATGCAGCCATGATACTGATGCCGCTATCTGGTTATATAGGCACAGGTGTGAATACAGAGTATTTCATGTTATTTGATATCGCTAAATTTGAATCAACTGCTTTTTTTAATGTGCTTGTGACTGAGAGTCTCGGCATGAGTTTTGAAGCATTTGAAAAGCCAGTGGACTATTTTCATAAAGAGGTGATGGGTGAATATGTATTGTTGTTTTTAATATTTGGACATATTGCAGCAGCGCTCTACCATCATTTTATTTGTAAAGATCGCACTCTGAAAAAAATGACTTCCAAGTAGCTATATTTGATTTTAAATAGAGCGCGACAAGTGTGTAAAACCGTATGCTGTATCAAAGAAAGGAAAATTATCCTTCCATTAAATTCGCCTCAACTATATTTTTAGCATAATCTTGGTAAGCACTTTCAATTTGTTTGGCCATAGTGTCAGGGAACACATGAAAATCACCTTGCTTTAAGCCGCTTATAATTGCTTCAGCAACTAAGGTAGGTGATTCAGCAATATCAGCAAAGCCAGCATCATTTCCCATGTCTGTCGCTATCGGGCCCGGGTGAACACTGACTACCTGTGTGTTTTGTTCTGCTAATAAATCTTTAAGAGACTGGGTGACAGAATAAGCGGCAGCCTTCGAAGCACAGTAGGTGGAGAATGGGACAAAACTCTTCATTGAGGCAACAGAATTCAATTGTATTAATGCACCGCCGCCATTATTTTTAAGCACAGGTGCAAAGGCTTGTGCCATTCTTATTAAGCCTCCCACATTGATATCCATCTCAAAATTTAAACTTTCTAAAGCATTATTATCCAGTGGTGTGGTAGATGTCAGTACGCCTGCATTATTCACAACGATATCGACATCAGTTGCACTATTAGCTGCGTTTGAGATGCTTTGCGGGTCTGAGAGATCAAGTTGAATAGCTTCAATGCGATCACCATACTGAGTAATCATACTATTGACCGATTTGGGGTCTCTAACGGCGGCATAAACTTTTTTAGCGCCATTGTCCAAGAATGATTCTGCAATCGTTTTTCCTATCCCACGATTTGCGCCTGTAACCAATGCAATTTTATCGTGAATGTCTATCTTGTTAGCCATTGTGTCTCCTTTGAAAATAATAAATATTCATTATTCAAATTCATGTAAATCTTGCAGCATAGTTGGAATGAGTTCTGACACCGTAGGGTGGATATGGACAGCATTCTTAATCACGTGGTATGGCTTTTTGGCATACATAGTGTCAATAAATAAATGGATGATTTCGTCTCCACCAATGCCTAAAATTGTCGCACCTAATATTTGTTCAGTGTCAGCATCTATAATGATTTTCATGAATCCTTGTGTTTCTCCACGCTCTTTAGCACGACCAATACGTGACATCATCATTTTTCCAACTAAAGCCTTCTTTCCTGATTCTCGCACTTGTTGTTCGGTCATACCGACTCGGCCTAATGGGGGGTCAATAAACAAGCCGTAACAGATGATTCTATCGCTTACTCGACGCGATTGTGTATCAAATAAATTGTCTGCAACAATTTCATAATCATTATATGAAGTATGTGTGAACGCGCCTTTTCCATTACATTCGCCGATTGCCCAGATACCTGGCACATTGGTTCTTAATTGATCATCGACCTCAATTATGCCAAATTGATTGTATTTAACGCCTGCATTGTCTAAGCCTAAATCATGCGAATTTGCTTCTCGCCCGAGTGCGAGTAATACATGTGACCCAAGGATATTATGTTTTTTGTTATTACAGTTGTCAGTAACTACAATGCTATCGCCCTGCTTCGCAAAGCTAATACAATCTGCGCCAAGGCGAATATTAACGCCTTCGTTTTCTAAGATTTCTTTCACTGTCTCCGAGACGTCCTCATCCTCTCGCGGAATAAGTCGATCTGATCTCTCTATGACAGTGACTTCACTGCCGAAGCGTCGATACATCTGGGCGAACTCTAAGCCGATATAACTTCCGCCAATAATAATTAGATGTTCTGGCAAGTAGTCGACATCCATAATGTTAGCATTAGTAAAATAGTCAATTTCATTAAGACCTGGCATGTCAGGTATACGTGCACGCGCACCGACATTGATGAAAATTTTATCAGCTTCTAAAAGCTCTCCATTGACACTAATAACATTACTATCTTCAAATTTTCCATGACCTTCATAAACATCTAGCCCTTCCATATTTTTCATC
>JBGCFN010000007.1:0-11369 GCA_045106935.1 Gammaproteobacteria bacterium
GACTGGCTATATAGGCCAAGATGACTTTGATCCCATTGCACCTCAAGGCTTAACGTTTATTGGTCCAACAGGAAACACTATAAGCTATCTGATGACATTTACTGGCGCTCAGATCAATTTCGGAATTGCTGTCACCTTTGGAATGATTATCGGCTCGTTTATTTATGCCATTATTTCTGGCACTTTCAGAATTGAGACATTTAGTAATCAATCAGAAATGGTTGGACACTTGATTGGTGCTGTCATGATGGGCTTCGGCGGTGTGTTATCATTTGGATGTACCATTGGGCAAGGCGTGTCTGGCATTTCTACATTAGCAATAGGTTCTTTTATTACATTGCTATCGATTGTGTTTGGTAGTGCATTAACCATGAAAGTGCAGTATCACATGCTTGATGAAAGATCATTTTTAAGCGCAGTTGTAATTGGGGCGGCTGAGTTGTTGAACCCCTTCCATAAAGAATCATAAATAATTAGATTGAAATATTCATAAGGTGCTTTGCAACGCGTGCGTTATGAGTATAATGAGCACCCCTCGTATCCTGACAGCACGTATAGTTAGTCAGTCTCTGTAGGATACTCCATGAACTCAGATTTACTGCGTAAGCAGTGAAGCTAGTGTGATATGGGCCGTTAGCTCAGTTGGTAGAGCAGTTGGCTTTTAACCAATTTGTCGAGCGTTCGAGTCGCTCACGGCCCACCATTTTCTTTGTCGCAGCCCATCTAAATGTAACCCTAGCCTTAAGTTCTCCGGTTTTATTGCTTGAGTAGGCGAAAATTCGCACTGTAGTCGTATAAATCAGCCTTTTTAAACTATAAAGTTTTCCCATTGTCTGTAAATTAGACTAATGTCATTTGTTTGCGCCACTGAGCCAAATTCTTAATTCTATAAATTTAATACAGGTTGTTTGAGTCATGTTTATTATCAAAGGTCTATTGGATAGAGTGCTATTTGCTGTCGGTGTATTACTGTTTATGCAAGTGCCACATTTCATCGATCAATATACGCAGAGCTTAGGCGGTTACTATCAAGCTCAAGTTACTCACCTAGCTCAATATCAAGAAATTGCTAATAAACAGCATCAAGGTGATTTAGATGCGTTGATTCGTGAGTTTATGTCTAGTGATAAAGCATCAGTGCGCGAAACAGGCATTAATATTAGCGAGAGTAGAGCGCAGGCGAAGTCGGTTCAAGATGATCTCTATGTGCTTGATCATCAGCCACTGGCAGTTAAGTTAATGCACTTAGCGACAGGAACACGTTATTCAATTGCTCAGCAAACATTAACTCACTATAAACCTGGTGTGCCGTTCTCGATAGAAAGCGTGGTTTGTGCGCTTTTGGGGGGTGTGTTGATGAGTGTGTTATTTAATTCTTTTTTATTCACCCCAAAATTGTTATCGCGTAAACCGAAGAAAGTGGCGAGTGAAACAAAAAAACGAATTGAGCCAACAGTCACTCGCGCAGTTCGCGCCGGCTAGACATTCACTTGCAGTTAGACGATACAATCGCGCCGCAACATTTATACGATACTAGTGGTATCACTAGTTATGGCGTAAAAATATTATGGCTGCTATTCACCTTGTTTATTTTTTACGGAGCATTAATTCCATTTAATTTTGTTTTCGATAATGAATTAATCGCAAGCAAAATCCGTCATTTCAATTGGGTGCCATTTGTACGCGCTGATGGTTCTCGGCATTCCTTACCAGATATGGTGCAAAATGTTTTGTTCTTTATTCCATTTGGGTTTCTGGGCGTCTTATCTTTTGCAAAGAACAAATTCTTTGCCGTGTTCTTGGTGACATTTTTTGGGTTTATTATCAGTTTGAATGTAGAAATACTTCAGTTGTTAACCGAAAACAGAAACACCACAGTTACGGACCTGGTGTGCAATACAGCGGGTGCTGCAATCGGTGCAATAGGAGCATTTATACTGTTTGGAATATTTTGTTTATTGATGAAGACGCCCTCATTTCAGCGTGTATTCAATAACAAATTTTATTATTTATTCGTATTTAGTTTTCTGGTGATTGCAGCGAGTAGCTTGCAGCCCTTCGATTTCACGCTTGACCTCGGTACTGTGTGGTCTAACGTGAAAGAAGTGATGGAAAGCCCGGGACAATTAACTTTAAACGTCAGTGATGAGTTAGTGGTTGGTTTTCGCTTCTTTTTATTTGCTGTGACCGCGGCACTTTGGTTGCGAAGTGTAAATAATGTGCTGTGGCCAATTGCTGGAATATTATTAAGTGCTAGCATTGGTGTGATATTTGAATTATCGCAATTTATTGTGTCTTCACGTTCACCGTCCATACAAGATCTTATAGTGGTCATGGTTGGTTGTTTTGCGGGAGGTGTCTTTGCTTGGATCGTACCCAAGAAACTCCCACCTTTTGTTTGGGCAATTCCAGTCATCGCGGTGACATTAATCACTGCAGCGGTACAGACACTGTCACCATTTGAAATGCGTGCGACTCATTTAACTATGGGCATGGTCCCATTTCTACCTTATTACGAATCCTCAACATTTACTGCCATTGCAAACTTTATGGAAAGTATCATCACTTACATTCCACTAGGGTTTGTTTTGCAGTACGCAATTTCTCGTCGCCGTAGCGCATTTATATTGATTGCTGTGATTGTGGTGGCAATCGCTTATGGATTGGAGTATGCACAAGGTTGGATCGAAGGCAGATACCCTGATATTACCGATGTAATTGGCGCTGTTGTGGGTGCAGTGATTGCGGGGTCTTTATGTGTGCGCTGGACTCAAGTGTTCGTGGAAAATGAATCGCTACCTAAGGAAAAGTCTGAAGAAACCTTAGTAACGTAATGACAAAAATTTTGTCCGTTCATCCTTTATACATATCCCTTCATCCTAGGTAAGAAAAATTTGTGTTAAGTCTTTCACATAATCATAATCACTCACAGACAGTGAATTATTGGAAACTTAACGACATGAATAACTTTAGACATCTTCTCTTCGCAGTGATAATCAGCAATGCTTGTATAGTAAGTAGTGCGCATGCCTTGGTGGTGGACTTTGAAGAGTTTGATAGTATTGGACTACTAGATGTCTTTCTAGGTGGGAATATTGATTTAGAGACAGCTAATGCTACGCATAGATTAATGGGTGCAGGTCAACCATTTGGAAATAATAATGGAATTACATTCTCGGGTGGTGTGTTGTTGCAAGACCCGTTAAATAGTATTGCAAATCCAATTATTGGTGATGGTGGTTCAATCTATTATGGCACTGCATTTTCACCCGCCACATCAATCACGACTTCAAATTATACAGATACACTTACTATCAATATTACTTCAGATGAGATGGTGCAGAGTGTGTCTGGTTCATTTGTTCATGGTCTTGATACACGGGCAGATGGGCAAAATGTGGTAGTCGATTATATGGTGAACTACTATGTTGATGTGCTAGGTGTTGAAACACTTTTTACTCAAAATATAGTTGATCAAGTATTTGATGATGGAGATAGTGTTGTTGTATTTGGTTTAGATACTGACACATTGGCTGGATCGGCCATGGGAGCATTTATAAACCGAGTTGAATTGACAACTTCTGGACATGATTTTTTGGGGCGTCCAGAGCAGAAAGAATGGGATTTCTTGCTCAGTTCTGTGAGCTTTAATGAAGCTAGTCCAGTACCAGTACCAGCAGCATTGCCATTATTTGTGAGTGCGTTGTTGGGAGGGTTTGTTGCCGCCCGACGAAAAAAATCGAGCGACCACAATATTTCTATCTAACTAATTACTTCTGTTTAATCTTAGTTTCGCCAGAGCCTGACTCACCTAAATTATCTTTCCAGGTCAGTGCAATCGTATCATCTGCAGCGCCCCCTTTAATCTTGAAAGACAGGTATGGGTTTTTCGAAACACCTGTTCCCCAGTTAGCATTTAGCACCACTGCATCGTTATGAGTGACGAGTACTTCTTGTATGTACTCTGCAGGGACTAATTCACCTGACTCTTTGTCTTTACGTGCACCAGTCTCCATTGGGTGAGACATAAGTGCTTTGACTGTTGTGACTCCGTCCTTCAGGGTGGCTCTAATCTTTACTTTCTTATCCATGAGTTATTCCTCTCGTACTTGAATTATGCGCAGCCGCCTGCGGTGACTTTGACAGATTGTTTAGCAATGAATTTACCGCTGTCTGTTTCAACAATAGCAACAACATTTGATGTCTCACGCATTTTTACACGTGTGGAAATTGTCGCTTCAATATTTTCATTGATTAAAAATGTTGCAATATAAGGACGAGGATTATTTTCGACCAATATACTGATGGACTTAACATTTTCCATGTCAGTTGAAATAGTGACAGGAACCGTTGCCCCGTTGCTGGCAATTTCAGGAGCTTCAATGGTGATACCACCTTCTTGTGGTTCTTCGCCATTGGTCACTGCTGCAAAAGAGTCTTTATAGTCAGTGGTATCAAAAGCAGCGGCTGGCCATTCGGCAAACACTGTTTTAGTCAGGCTTGAAATTGTCCCGATAAGGGCGCCAATGGAGCCAACTTTGATTGCATGTCTTCTAGTAATTTTCATAATTTTCCATATGTTAAATGTGGTCTATTGCTTGCAAATTGGATCGTATTCTATACGCAGAGTCCATGTTTTGTTAAGCAGAGATTATTTATGTTTGTTCTGAAATTCTCTTAATCGATCTTTTTTAGCCTCAATACGTGCTTTGCTATGTGGATCAATACCTGTTTGACGTGCAGCAATGAGTAAATGTTCCATTGCTGTGCCAAATCTTGCGTGCATTAGGTCATAATTTGATAACGCTTCGTGGCTTCGCCAGAGTTGGCCAGCGCCATCAGCGGCACGTGCTTTAAGACGTTCTATTGCGGGATTTCCGGTGATATCGTTACCTAGGCTATCGAGTTTATCTAAGGCTTCTTTAGGGTTTTTATCTTCTAATAAGGCCGTGGCTAAATAATAAATCACGGATTCATTTTGTGGATATAAATCATCCAATTCGTTGAGAATTTCAAGTGCATTGTCTATTTGTTGATCTACGATATAGGCTTGTGCTCGCGCAATCTGCACAGGGAATCGCTCATTATTGTTAGGCGTAATCTTATCCAGTGCGCGCAATGCTGGTTTGCCACGGGAAAGACGATTTAAAGCGATCGATAAAATGTAATAGCGCAAGTTGCTAGGTTCTTCTTCAATTAACTTTTGGTACCGACTGACTAGCGAAGCAGGGTCAGTCGAGATTGCAATCGCACGCGCTTTTGCATACTGAAAATGAATGGTGTTTTCAATGTACCGATTATTCTTATATTGTTCTGCACGAACTCGCGAATCACTGATACGTGAGGATGTTAATGGGTGACTGCGTAAAAATTCTGGGATTCTGCTTTGGTTGATTTTTGAGTGGGCATTCAAACGTTCAAAAAATCTAGGCATGCCGAATGGATCTAGATTTGCGTTAATTAACAAGGCCATGCCAATGCG
Organism: Gammaproteobacteria bacterium; assembly: GCA_045106935.1. Lineage (GTDB taxonomy): Bacteria > Pseudomonadota > Gammaproteobacteria > UBA4575 > UBA4575 > UBA1858. The sequence goes on from JBGCFN010000007.1 coordinate 5,483, forward strand.
GTCAGCTTCTTGTTCAAAGGATCGACTGTAAGATAACGAAGCATCGCGAAATGCCCCGAGCGTTGCAGAGCCGACGGCTTGTCCAGCATCACCACCATATATAGTGGCTAAGACCGTGCCGAGTAGAGCAATGGTGTTAAGTACACTTAGACTTTGTTGACGTGAATATCGACGTGCAATGTGGCGTTGAGAGACGTGTGATATTTCGTGTGCCACCACGCTGGCGAGTTCAGATTCAGACTGGCTAAGGAGTAATAAGCCGCTATTAATAGCAACGATACCGCCAGGCATGGCGAAGGCGTTAATGCGAGGGTCAAAAACTAGGCGGAAATAAAATGGAAAATCAGAATTAAGCCCACCAGAAATTAAGCGTGTCCCCAGTGATTGTAGATAATTGCGTAGCTCGGGGTCTTCGGAGACAGGTAAGCGCTGATTGACTTGTGCGACCAATATTTTACCTAGCTCAATCTCTTGATTGATACTCAGAAGTGCACTCGCTGGGTCGCCAATATCAGGCAATATAATGCCGTAATCTTCCTCGCTGGAGACGGCCGAAAAACTACTCGCGATAATTAACGTGATGGATAGTAAAAACCCTCGCAAGCGGTAATTGGCAAAATTCAAAGCAGTTCTCTTAGTGTAATTGTCAGGATTGATATTAGAAGACCGGATTTTAATTGTAATTATCGCACATCGCGGAATGGGATTATTTCTAAGACAAATTGCAGTGGGCTTAATTCACAAGATTAGGGCGAATATCTCGTATTTGAGTTGGACAGACCTTCAGTGAAGCTGTGATCTAGTTCATTCTAGTGTGTTCACTCGCTTGACTATATAGGGGGGCTTAATCATAATATCACGGTCTTCTAATATAGATTTAACTACACACTCTGTAGTTGTTTAATTAGAACGTTCATCCGCTATACTGGCTGGACGACATATATACTGTAATAACATCTTATTACTTTAAATTTACAGCTTACAGATTATAACGGAGGTTCTGTTAATGGCAGATTTTGATCAAGAATTAGATGCGTGTGGGTTAAATTGTCCTTTACCTATTTTGCGTGCAAAGAAATCACTTTCAAGCTTAGAGAGTGGTCAAGTGTTACGTATTATCGCAACTGATCCAGGTTCAGTGAAAGATTTTGAAGCGTTTGCTAAGCAAACAGGAAATGAGTTGCTTGAGTCTAGTGAAGACGGTGGCAAGTTCCATTTCTTAGTGAAAAAGAAGTAATAATCCACCAATCGTTATTGGAAGGGCAGGACAGGCAATCCGTATATTATCTTACGGATATTCTCTTTAGGGACCTAATTGGTTGTTAAGGCGTCAAGAGCGTGTATTATTGCACGCTTTGCTTGGTTTAAGACGCAGCGGCAAAAGTCCGTATGTGATGAAAATAGATGCGCCATATAATCTCAATCTTATTAGAAAATGAAGCGGGGGCCCTGTCACGTGTGTCAGGACTATTTTCTGCGCGTGCCTATAATATTGCGTCGCTAACTGTCGCGCCTACAGATGATCCCACTATCTCCCGTATCACCGTAGTGGCTCACGGCGAAGATGCTGTGGTACAGCAAATTATTAAACAGCTGAATAAATTGGTCGATGTGATCAATTTGATGGATCTGACAGAGAATGAACATTTTGAACGTGAGATTATGTTGGTGAAGATTGAGCCCAAAGGTGCGCAACTCGACCAACTTGATGTCGCCATTCAAGAGCTTGCAGCACGCAAGTTAGAAGAACACGAAAACATTATTACTTTGGAAATTACCAATATAGGGTTAAAGCTCAACGAAGCGATTGAAAAGTTAAAACCTTATAATGTCATTGAGGTCGTGCGTTCAGGCGCCGTAGGTATTGGCAGTGGTGATTCTCTTTTACAAATTTAATAGTCAAATACACGATAAGAATAGTCTAGCTAGGAGTTATGCATGAACGTTTATTACGATAAAGACGCAGATCTTTCACTCATCCAGGGTAAGAAAGTAGCCATACTTGGTTATGGTTCCCAAGGCCACGCACACGCAAACAATTTAAAAGAGTCTGGTGTGTCTGTTGTTGTTGGTTTACGTCCAAACTCTCAGTCAGCAGCGAAAGCGAAATCTGCTGGACTAGAAGTTATGTCTATCGAAGATGCCGTGGCAAATTCTGATGTCGTCATGATCTTAGCACCCGATGAGCATCAAGCAGCTTTGTATAGAGATCAAATTGCGCCAAACATAAAGAAAGGGGCAACCATTGCATTTGCTCATGGATTTAATGTTCATTTTGAGCAGATTGAGCCAAGAGAAGATTTAGATGTCATTATGATTGCGCCGAAAGGCCCAGGGCATTTAGTACGTTCTACTTATAAAGAAGGCGGCGGCGTTCCAACTTTGATTGCAGTTTTCCAAGATGCTTCAGGATCAGCGCAACAAACAGCCATGTCTTATGCTTCAGCTAATGGCGGGGGTCGTGCAGGAATTATCGAAACCACGTTCCAAGAAGAAACGGAAACTGATTTATTCGGTGAGCAAGCAGTATTGTGTGGTGGTGCAACAGCATTAGTACAGGCCGGCTTTGAAACATTAACAGAAGCAGGATACGCCCCAGAAATGGCTTACTTTGAATGTTTGCATGAACTTAAATTGATTGTTGATTTAATGTATCAAGGCGGTATTGCAAATATGCGTTACTCAATTTCAAATACAGCTGAATATGGTGATTTAACACGTGGACCACGTGTTGTGACTGATGAAACTAAAGCTGAGATGAAGAAAATCTTAAGTGAAATTCAGTCTGGTAAATTTGCACGCGAATTCATTCTTGAAAACCAAGCCGGTGCAGCGACATTAAAAGCAATGCGTCGACAAGGTCGTGAACATCCAATTGAAGAAGTGGGCGAAAAGCTACGAAGCATGATGCCTTGGATTAAAGAAAACCAATTGGTTGATAAATCTAAAAACTAATCGATTCTAGTTTTAGGCTCAGCAGGAAACCACTAATAGCGATATGCTCCCAGTCGCTAAAGAGCTGCAAAGTACTTTTATATTCGGCACGCTGATATTAATCGGCGTGCAGTTTGTTTTTGGACCTCCCACAGTATTGCTATGGATACCATGGCTTATATTTTGTTTTTTTATACGCGATTTCCATCGCGATATTCCACCTATTCCGCTTGCTAGTATAAGTCCTGTCGATGGGATCGTGACCTCTATTGAGCATGTACAAAACCCATTTATAGATCAAGCGAGTTGCCGGTATACCATTCAGCAATCACGCTTGGGCGAGTTTAATCTGCATAGTCCTATCGAAGGTAAAGTAGAACAGTTATGGGTAACTGAACCTGAGTCAGAAAATAAAGCATTGGTATTTTGGGTGCGAACAGATGAAGAAGATGATGTGGTTGTGCATGTCGAGTTAGAAACGGCATTTCAGCATGCGAGTACCACTTTGCATCCAGGAGAGCGCGTTGGTCAGGGGCGTCGTTGTGGATTTGTGGCGGTGGGGTGTAAAGTGCAGGTATATTTGCCAAAAAACATTAAGCAAATTGCGGTCGAGGGCGATACAGTCACCGCTGGGAAAAACATTTTGAGTGAATTTATTCATTAAGATTTATCTATTACACTGACGCAATGACAGAGCCAACCAAATCAAGAAAGGGTATTTACCTGCTACCAAACCTGTTAACCACAGGTGCGCTGTTTGCTGGGTTTTATGCCATCGTGTCTGCAAATCTTGATAGATTTGAACAAGCCGCAGTGGCAGTATTTATTGCGATGGTATTAGATGGGTTAGATGGCCGAGTAGCTAGGTTGACCAACACGGAAAGTAGTTTTGGTAAAGAATACGACAGTCTCTCTGACATGGTGTCCTTTGGCTTGGCGCCCGCATTGGTGATGTTTGAGTGGTCTCTCCAGCATGTTATCTATGAAGGATGGTTGCTACAAAAGCTAGGATGGCTTGCCGCATTCTTTTATACCGCGTCAGGCGCGCTTCGTTTAGCCAGATTCAATTCACGCTCTGCTGATCAAGATAAGCGATATTTTCAGGGGCTGCCGAGTCCAGCGGCGGCGGGTGTGATGTTGGGTTTTGTTTGGGCATGCCACGATTTGAAATATACGGGTGCTGATTTATGGTTCTTCGCCTTTGGGCTGACATTGCTCTCAGGTGGGTTGATGGTGAGTAACTTTAGTTACTACAGCTTCAAAGAATTTGATGTCAGAAATAAAATTCCATTTATTGCCTTATTGGCTATCGTCGGTGTGTTTATTCTTGCGTCAATTGATCCGCCTAAACTAATGTTTGCAGTTTTCTTGGTCTATGCCTTATCTGGGCCGGTGACAAATGTTGTACGTTCATTTCGAAAACGCGCTCGTTTGGCGAATAATCGAGAAAAGACGACTAAATAAGCATTGCAAAATCAGAATCGACTCAGATATAGTAGTCGCTATGCAAAATCACATAAATAATATCCAGACTCAATCTCATGCAGGCAAGCAATTGTCAGCGTGGACGTCTGTTTTTGCATTACTCCTCCTGCCGCGCTAGCGGCGATAGATCCCTGGCGAGGGTAAACGTATTCCAAACATCATATTTTTTTTATTTACCTTATAATTGCGTGGATACGCAGAAATCGCTAGGTATGGCGGTGATTCAATGTCGGAGTAGTAGAAATGGATAGCAGTGAAAAATTAATTATATTTGATACCACTTTGCGTGATGGTGAGCAAAGTCCTGGTGCGTCGATGACCAAAGACGAGAAGCTTCATATCGCGAAATCGCTAGAGCGAATGAAAGTGGATATTATTGAGGCAGGTTTTCCCATCGCCAGTCCGGGAGACTTTGATTCAGTCAAAGCGGTGGCTGCCGCGGTCACAGAAAGTACAGTATGTGGATTAGCACGTGCGCTTGATCGTGATATTGACCGTGCGGGTGAAGCATTAAAACCTGCTAAGTCTAGCCGCATTCACACATTCATTGCGACATCGCCCATTCATATGGAGCGTAAGTTACGGATGAAGCCTGATGACGTAATCGAGCAAGCCATCGCTGCCGTGAAGCGTGCAGGTAAATACACAGATAACATTGAATTTTCTCCTGAAGATGCAGGCAGATCTGAATTAGATTTTTTATGTCGCATTATTGAGAAAGTGATTGATGCCGGTGCGAGAACAATTAATATTCCTGACACGGTGGGATACAACATTCCTCATCAATTTGGAGAGTTGGTCGGAAACTTAATTAACAATATTCCTAATTCAGATAAAGCGGTGTTTTCTGTGCATTGCCATAATGATTTAGGCTTGGCTGTGTCGAATTCACTTTCAGCAGTATTAAATGGTGCACGTCAGGTGGAATGTACGATTAATGGCTTGGGTGAGCGCGCAGGTAATGCATCGCTAGAAGAAGTAGTGATGACTGTACGCACTCGGCAAGATGTTTTCCCATGTGACACTAGCTTGGATACCACGCAAATTGTGTCAACGTCACGTCTGGTGTCGACAGTCACTGGCTTTCCTGTGCAACCGAATAAAGCAATTGTGGGTGCCAATGCATTTGCACATGAATCAGGGATACATCAAGACGGTGTCTTAAAAGCACGTGAGACCTATGAAATCATGCGTGCTGAAGATGTGGGTTGGACAGAGAACCGCATGGTATTAGGTAAACACTCAGGAAGAAATGCATTCCGTTCACGACTAAAAGAATTAGGAATGGATTTTGAGTCAGATGAAGATCTAAATCGTGCATTTGCTGCATTTAAAGATCTTGCTGATAAAAAACATGAAATCTTTGATGAAGATTTATTTGCATTAGTAGCAGATGATGATAGTCATTTAGAAGAGAAGTTTAAGTTGGTCTCTTTACGTGTGTGTTCAGATACAAACAAAGTCCCTG
>JBGCFN010000008.1:0-56382 GCA_045106935.1 Gammaproteobacteria bacterium
AGTGTGTCTCGCCGCGGTCATGGTGATCGCCTTGACGGCCAATCTCAATGAAGAACCAGCTGGTGAATGCCGTGCTGTTATCCCAGCTATGTCGGTAATCAATCGGCTGTCCTTTCTCACGAATCAAGCCATAGTGCTCTAGGTAATTCAATGCTTCTAACTCAAAGTTAGAAATTAACCATACGATTGCTAAACAGCCTATGCCTACCCAGCCACCGACAAACCAGAACAATAATACTGTTGGCAATGCCATGAAGTAACCACGTATCCAGCGGTTCTGCCATGATAAGAATGACACGCCTAATCGCTCTAGACGTTGCTTCTCCATCACGAATAAGAATTTACTCTGACCAATCCCAGACAGTGGGTAGTGCTTGAACAAGCTTCTTCCACGGGGTGCGGTCGCCGGATCATCCACATGACCTAATTCTAGGTGGTGGTTGTACACGTGCGCATAACAAAAATGGGCTTTGCCTGATAATGCCATCATCCAACGCGCAATCACGAAACTGAATCCTTTGGTGTGCGCTAGCTCATGGCCGTAGATAATGCCGATGCCGGCAAAAATACCCATCGAGTAAGTTGCGCCTAACAGTTGGGTACCCGTGATACCTTGCTGAATTGTTAAGCCCAATATCGTTGTCTGCGTAATTGGAACACCATTCATGTATTCCCAGATACGCCACGCTAAAATAATCTGTAAACAAATGAACACACCCAGCATGCCGTACATCACACCATTGTGTAATGCGGGAATCCCATATAGCTCACCGTCTTCATCAAAGCCCGCACCCGGGGTTTGTGCTTTGGTTAATGTATCTACAATAATTGCAATACCTAGCAATCCCACACCAGTCCACACCCACGGACCGCCAGCCAGCACGCCAAACATAGCAGCTAAAATCATTAGCGGGGCTAAAAAATAACGTACGTTGATTAATAATTTCTTCACCGGTACCTCCAAGTTACTTAATGAAAATCTAGCCTATGCTAAATAGACCTTATTATTATTTGTCATCTTACTTCTGTGAGCAGCCAACATTACCGATAACTGCCTCTGGAATGCCAAGATTATAGCATCCAAACTTAGTAAAACCAGTCTGATTAATGCCTCCTGACTAGCTAATTTATAAGCAATTTATCAATAGCCCACCCTGATTCAAGAACCAAAGTCAGATGATAGAGGGATAATACGATCGCATTGAGCAATTGACACTAGATGTCATTATAGTTCTCACCATAATGGAGCATATTGATTGTAATCACCTGACACACAAAATAATTCTATTAAATTGGGGTAAATGCAGTTAATCACTTGATCTGATACGGGTTTTACTAATCAGGAATTGTCAAAAATAGCTGCATTTTAAAGCTTAGCTGTCTGCTTAGTTGATTTGCGTCAGAGATGCGCAAAATTTTGCTTAATTATTGACCGACAACTAGCTGCCCCTGAAATACTTTAATAGTAATCACTCAAGGGCAACTTAATTTCTCAAATAGGTGAAGATTTACTCTTCGACCGCTTTCATACTCAAACGAATACGATTTTGCTTATCTACTTCTAAAACTTTTACTGTCACCATATCGCCTTCAGAAAGCTCATCTGACACATTCTCAACACGCTCATTTGATATTTGTGAAATATGAACCAATCCATCACGACCAGGCAAGATTGTAACAAAAGCACCGAAATCCATAATTTTGGCTACTTTGCCTTCATAAGTCGCACCTACTTCAACATCGGCAGTAATTAACTCGATACGCTTCTGCGCTTCTTCACCGGCAGCACGATCAACCGAGGCAATCTTAATATTTCCTTCATCATCAATATCAACCGTCGCACCTGTTTCCTCGGTAATAGCACGAATAACTGCACCACCTTTACCAATCACATCACGGATCTTATCTGGATGTACTTTCATCGCTAATAATCGAGGTGCAAATTCTGACATTTCTGCAGGGTTCTCAAGCACTTCATTCATTTTCGAAAGAATATGAATACGTCCATCTTGAGCTTGCGCAAGTGCAATCTTCATAATTTCTTCAGTAATACCTTGAATCTTGATATCCATCTGAAGTGCGGTAATACCTTCACTCGTCCCTGCGACTTTAAAGTCCATATCACCAAGATGATCTTCATCACCCAAAATATCACTTAATACCGCGAAATCATCGCCTTCTTTAATAAGGCCCATCGCGATACCAGCTACTGGTGCTTTAATTGGTACACCAGCATCAAGTAGAGACAAACTAGTTCCACACACCGAAGCCATAGAACTTGAACCGTTTGATTCAGTTATTTCAGAGACCACGCGGATGACATATGGAAATTCTTCTTGTGTTGGCATAATGGCTTGAACACCACGCTTAGCCAACTTCCCATGTCCAATTTCTCTACGTCCAGGAGAACCTGTGCGACCTGCCTCACCGACAGAATAAGGAGGGAAATTGTAATGCAACATGAAAGTGTCTTTAAATGACCCTTCAATGGCATCAATAATCTGTGCATCACGACCTGTACCCAGGGTTGTCACAACTAATGCTTGTGTCTCACCTCGTGTAAACAATGCGGAACCATGAGTACGAGGCAATACGCGAGTACGTACGTAAATAGGTCGTACTGTTTTTGTGTCTCGACCATCAATTCTTGGCTCACCTGCAATCACTTTTCCACGAACAATGCGTTTTTCTAACTTACCAAATGCACCACTGACATCACCCGCAGAAGGACCATCTTCAGAACTAATCTCTTCCACTGCTTTTGCTCTCAATTCACCGACAGCCTCTTGGCGAGAAAGCTTTTCTGAAATTTTATAGGCATCACTTAAAGGTTGCTCAAAGGCTGCCGCAACTTTATCTGCTAAGGACACATCTTCTTCTTCCGCAGTCCATTCCCAACGCGGCTTTCCGACTTCGCTAGCAAGCTCTTTAATGGCATTAATGACTGCTTGCAACTCTTTATGACCATACATCACGGCGCCTAACATCACGTCTTCGGATAATATGTTTGCTTCAGACTCCACCATCAATACAGCACTGTCCGTACCGGCAACCACTAACTCAAGATCAGATTCTTCTAGCTGGCTAATTGATGGGTTCAATACATACTCACCATTGATGTAACCTACTTTGGCAGCACCAATCGGCCCATCAAAAGGAATACCAGAAATTGATAATGCAGCTGATGTACCTATTAAGGCAGGAATGTCTGAGTCAACATCCGTATTCATCGATACAACTGTGGCAATAACTTGTACTTCGTTCTTGAAACCTTTCGGGAAAAGAGGACGTATAGGACGATCAATGAGACGACAAGTCAGCGTTTCTTTTTCTGAAGGCCGGCCTTCACGCTTGAAAAATCCGCCAGGTATTTTTCCGGCAGCATATGTTTTTTCTTGATAGTTAACTGTTAGCGGAAAGAAATCTTGTCCTTCTCTAGCCTGTCTTACACCTACAGCCGTCACAAGCACTGACGTATCGCCCATGCTAACTAATACAGCACCGTCTGCCTGACGAGCGATTTCGCTAGTCTCGATAGTGACTTCATGTGCCCCGAATTGGAATGATTTCTTTATGCTTTTCACTCAAGATTTCCTGTTTGAATTGTAAATTTAAATACGTGTATACGACACCATGCAGACTGGCATAGTGTAAATAGATTTTCCTAGATAAAAGGCATGGCTAGGCAGTGTTTGCTGAGCCATGTAGGGATTATCGACGCAGACCTAATGACGAAATCAGCTGCTGGTAGCGTTGCTGATCTTTACGCTTTATATAGTCTAGTAATTTGCGACGTTGATTGACCAGCTTCAATAAGCCGTGTCTAGAATGATGGTCATGCTTATGGTCTGCAAAATGATCACTAAGGTACTTTATTCGAGCAGAAAGCAATGCCACCTGAACCTCTGGTGAGCCAGTGTCATTTGCTGACTGTTGATACTGCTTAACGATGCCCGATTTATCTTCCGCTGTTAGTGCCATTTTTTATAAACTTTCTAATAGTAATTACTGGGTGGTATTCTTAAGAGAGCGCGATTCTACCATGTGTCTGCAAAGGCACAATAGCTTAATTGCCTTAAGACATATAAAACTTACTAAAATGGACAAATCCATCGTCTTTCTGCTCGCCTAAGCCCCGAAAAACGCGATCGGTATCATATATACGCATATATCTGCTATTTATGGCTGCGGGAAATCTAATCTTCCTTCCCTGCTCCAATGACAGAAGTAGTCCATTTTTCATCTCATATTGAGGATACTCATTAAAGGCTGTTTCCGCAGACAACATTGTCCTTTCTAGCGCAGCCAAGCCCTGCTCATCTCTAATTTGCTCTAATTGCTCGTAGGTATACATATCATGAGTGATTCCGAACTCACCCACAGATAGTCGTCGCAATTCATCAACATGCGCCAAACATCCGAGCTTAATACCGATATCCTCAACTAAAGTCCGAATATAAGTGCCTTTAGAGCAGTGAACTGTCATACCTATCTTATTCGCTTGAATCTGTTCAACCTCAATAGAATAAATATGTACTTGCCGTGCGGGGCGCTCGACTTGTTTACCTTCCCTAGCCAACTTGTACATCGGCACACCATCTTTTTTAATCGCAGAGTACATCGGTGGTATTTGTTGAATGTCCCCAACAAAAGATTCAACCGTCTGCGCTACTGCATCTAGATGCTGCTGGTTTACTTGCTCAGTAGCGATGACTTGTCCTTCTTTATCGCCAGTATCTGTTTGTTCGCCTAATTTAGCGACAGTGTAGTAAGACTTTTTGGCCCCCATCACGTGATCCGCAATTTTCGTGGCACGGCCAAAACACAAGACCAACGCACCCGTGGCTAATGGATCTAATGTGCCTGTATGCCCCGCTTTTTTAGCATTAAATAAACGCTTAACACGCTGCAAAGCATGATTTGAGCTAGTGCCAAGAGATTTGTCGAGAACAAGCAATCCGTGAATATCACGGCTATTTTTATTTTTCTTTGCCAAGATTTAATTTAAACAGAAAGTAAATACAAGAAACTTAAGCGAGGTCAGAGGTAAAGTTAATCCAACTTTTCTTTTGCTAAGATATCATTTAGACGTGCAGATTTTTCTAAAGTATCGTCATAATGAAATGATAGAGTCGGAATAACACGTAGACGCATTAACCTACCTAATTCTTTACGCAAATAGGCAGAACAACTATCAAGCCCTTGTTGTAGTTCTTCAACATCTTTGTTTTGCGCATAGGGAGAAAAGTATATTTTTGCTGCCGAAAGATCTTTTGTCACCACTACTTCAGAAATAGAAAGATCTTTGACTCGAGGATCATTGACCGAATCTCTTAGCAGAACGACTAGTTCTCTTCGAATTTGTTCAGCAACGCGTAAGGCACGAGGAAAGTCTTTTGGCATTACGATTAAATCGAACGTGCGACTTCTGTTCGTTCATAAACTTCAATATTGTCGCCAGGCTTAACATCATTATAATTTTTAACAGCAATACCACACTCTGTTCCTGCACGAACTTCAGCAACATCATCTTTATGACGACGCAATGATTCTAACTCTCCCTCATAGATCACTACATTGTCGCGCAATACACGTATAGGATTGCCTTTCTTAACCACGCCATCAACCACCTGACATCCAGCAACCGCACCTAACACCGACGATTTAAATACATCTTTAACCTCGGCAATGCCTACGATTTCCTCACGCAATTCAGGCGAAAGTAATCCGCTCATTGCACTCTTAACGTCATCAATCGCTTCATAAATAATACTGTAGTAGCGCAAGTCGACACCGTTTTCATCGATCGCTCGTCGAGCACTCGCATCAGCACGAACATTAAAGCCAATGACAATCGCACTGGAAGCAGCTGCCAGATTTATATCTGATTCAGTAATGCCACCAACACCTGCACTCACAATGGTCACTTTCACTTCTTCGGTAGAAAGATTTTCTAATGCATCGCGTAACGCCTCTGCGCTGCCTTGCACATCGGCTTTAACTAAAATATTAACCGCGGCAATTTCACCTTCTTGCATCTGATTAAAGATGTTTTCAAGTTTTGCAGATTGTTGGGCAGCCAATTTGGATTCGCGGGTTTTTCCTTTGCGCACTTCGGCAACTTCACGTGCTTTGCGCTCACTCTCAACAACAATCGCTTCTTCACCTGCGTTGACTGTTCCCGACATACCAAGGACAACTACCGGTAACGAAGGACCCGCAGATTCCACAGGGTTACCTTGCTCATCAAACATGGCACGAACACGGCCATATTCTTCACCACATAATAGAATATCTCCGCGAGACAACTTCCCTTCTTGAACCAAAATAGTACTGACTGGACCACGACCTTTATCTAATGAAGATTCAATCACAATCCCTGTGGCTGGACCATCAGGCACACCAACTAATTCCATCACCTCAGCTTGTAGACTCAATGCATTGAGTAAATCATCGATTCCTTGTCCCGTTTTCGCTGATACGTTAATAAACTGAACATCACCACCCCATTCTTCAGGGATGACTTCTAGGCCAGATAAATCTGTTCGCACACGATCAGGATCAGCATCTTCTTTATCAACTTTATTGACTGCCACCACCATTGGCACACCTGCCGCTTTTGAATGCTTCACGGCTTCTGCCGTTTGTGGCATCACACCATCATCTGCCGAGACAACTAATATAACGATGTCAGTGGCTTGTGCACCACGTGCACGCATGGCAGTAAATGCGGCGTGCCCAGGCGTATCTAAAAATGTAATCACTCCATTCGCTGTTTCAACGTGATAGGCACCAATATGCTGGGTAATTCCTCCCGCTTCACCCGCAGCAACTCGCGAATGGCGAATATAATCGAGCAATGAGGTTTTACCATGATCAACATGGCCCATGACTGTCACAACAGGTGGTCGCGTGACTGATGCTTCTGAATCATAAACGTGCTTAATGACTTTAGATTCAATATCATTTTCTTCAAACGGCTTGGCGGTATGACCCAATTCTTCGACAACTAGAATAGCGGTGTCTTGATCAATGATCTGGTTAATGGTGGCCATTGCCCCCATGTTCATCATCACTTTAATCACTTCAGCGGCCTTAATTGCCATTTTCTGCGCCAGATCGGATACAGAAATACTTTCTGGCACTTCTACTTCTCTTACCACTGGTGCTACCGGACGTTCAAAACCGTGCTTACCGGATGCTTCTACTTTTTGTCTGCGTGCTCTAGATTTTGTTGGCTTACGACGCCCACGCTTATCACTAGCAACGTGTAATTCTTTGCGCTTGTGATCCTCATCTTTACCTTTCTTATGCCCTGCTTTCTTCTCTTTAGTGGGCGCATCTTTAACAGGTGCAGCGGGTGCAGCTGTCGTGGCTTGCTGCTTTTCTTGCGCGGCGGCAGCGGCTTCAGCAGCAATACGTTGTTCCTCTGCTTCTTTGGCTGCAATTTCTTCTTGTGCCTTACGCTCTTCTTCTGCAATGCGCGCAGCTTCAGCGTCTTTTAAATCTTGTTCTTTTTTCTCAGCAGCTAATCTTTGCTGCTCGAGCTCTTCCTCTTCTTTACGCTTTTGCTCCTGCTCTTCAATCAGCTCACTGCGCTGCACGTATGTTTTCTTTCTACGCACTTCAACATTGACTGTCTTTGTATTTGCAGTACGGCCTTGCCCACCACCACTAACTTTTAGTTGCGATGTACTCTTGCGCCTTAATGTAATCTTCTTACCTTCATCAGCAGAACCACCTAGCTTCGCACCTTTGTTTTTACGCAGATGTTCTAGCAGTTGTAGTTTCTCACTATCTGAAATTTCCTGATCAGGCGCAGAAAAACTTAAGCCAGCATCTTTAAGCTGCTCTAATAATTTATCAACCGGAGTCCCAACGACTTCTGCTAATTGTTGTACAGTGACTTGTGCCATGCGCCCTCTAATTTATAACTAATTTAATACGACTTTATTTTGCTTCTTCTTCTGCAAACCATGGTGCACGTGCTTCCATAATCAGCTCACCTGCTTTTTCTTCAGTCAGCCCTTCAATGTCAGCAATATCATCAACAGCTTGTTCCGCTAAATCTTCCATAGTAATCACGCCTTTAGCAGCAAGCTCAAACGCTAAATCGCGCGTCATACTTTCCATGCCTAGTAAATCTTCAGCTGGCTCAGCGTTATCTTCACCACCACCTGAAATAGCCTGAGTTAACAATGCATCACGTGCACGTCCTCTTAACTCCTCGACTACTTGCTCATCGAACTCTTCAACTTCCAACAATTCTTTTGGTGGGACATAGGCAATTTCATCCACTGTTGAGAAACCTTCCTGCACTAAAATAGCCGCCACTTCTTCATCAACATCTAACTGATCCATAAACATCTGCTGAAGAACTTTCATTTCACCTTCGTTCTTCTCTTCTGCCTGACCTTCAGTCATGACATTCAGCTCCCAGCTTGTCAGTTCACTTGCCAGCTTCACATTCTGACCACCACGACCAATCGCTTGAGATAATTTTTCTTCTTCAACCGCAATATCCATGCTATTTGATTCTTCATCAACAACAATAGAGAGCGTCACTGCAGGAGACATGGCATTAATAACAAATTGTGCTGGATTCTCATCCCACAAAATAATATCAATACGCTCACCGGCTAACTCATTAGATACCGACTGAACTCGAGAACCTCGCATGCCAACGCAAGCACCCACAGGGTCAAGCCTAGGGTCTGAGGAACGCACAGCAATTTTTGCACGCAAGCCTGGATCTCGGGCTGCGCCTAACACATCAATCACATTCTGACCGACTTCAGGCACTTCCAACTTAAATAATTCAATTAAAAATTCCGGTGCAGTTCTTGTTAGAAACAATTGCGGGCCACGTAGTTCTGAACGCACATCTTTTAAATACGCACGAATACGATCGCCAGGTCTTACTGACTCACGCGGAATCAAATCTTCTCTAGGAATAAAACCTTCTGCGTTTCCACCAAGATCTATATAGACACCACTATGCTCGGCACGCTTAACCACGCCCATGACAAGTTCACCGACACGTTCAGCATATGCATCAACAATTTGTGCACGTTCAGCTTCTCGCACTTTTTGAACAATCACTTGTTTAGCGGTATGTGCCGCAATTCGCCCAAAAGCAACCGACTCAATACTTTCTTCTACATATTCACCCACTTGTATATCTGGGTGATTTTGAATGGCGTAACTATATAAAATTTGCTTATCAGGAGACTCAAATTCGGGATCTTCATCATCCATGACTAACCAGCGTCGATAGGTATCGTAATCACCAGATTCACGATCAATCCCTACGCGCACTTCAATATCATTGGTATAGCGCTTACGCGTTGCTGTTGCTAGCGCCGCTTCTATGGCCTGAAAAATAATATCTTTCTCAACACCTTTCTCATTAGAAACCGTGTCCGCAACCATTAAAATTTCTTTATTCATAACCCTTGCGTTCCTAAAATGCCTTATTTTTAATCGCTATAAATTAAATTCGCGCGTTTCACCGCGTTAAAAGGAAACTCAACCAGCTCACCATCGACCATCATCATGATGTCTTCTTCATCTAGTTTAGTTAGCGTTCCTAAAAAATTTCTTCTCTCATTGACCGGCCAACCCAGTCTTACTTTAATCTCTTTCCCCAAATACTTTGCAAAATGCTCATGCTTCATTAAGGGTCTATCCAATCCTGGTGATGACACTTCTAGCGTATATGCCACACTAATAGGATCTTCCACATCCAAAATGCCGCTTATCTGGTGACTCACCTCTGAACAATTATCTACAGTGATGCCATCATCATGATCAATGAAAATCTTCAGATGAGCATGATTTTCCGAACTTCTTAGCTGGACACCCCAGAGATCAAAGCCCAATCCTTGTACAATTGGCGCAAATAACGCCTCAAGACCATCCGAATCTAGCTTCACGCTCATTTCCCTAAAAAATCACAGAATTTTCGTTTGGCCAACAAAAAAGCCCCAAACGGGGCCTCTAACTAACTTCCAATGTTCACCACAACTACTTCCAACGGCTGGATTATATTTTACGGTGCCTCATTCGGCAACAACAATTACACTTATCTCATCACTAATCTCTGACAATTCACTAAGATCTAATCATTCTCAACAATTCATTGAATCCAGACACCTCTGCCTCAAACTCAATCTGAGAGACTCGAGAACTATCAAGAATTCTTGGCCAGGCAAATAATGGTGTTTTCTCATCAACCAATCCAATCTGACAGGTTGTAGCTGTCAGCACTTCTTCCTCAGACAAGGCATCCCAATGCCGCTCAGACCACACGCCACTTGGGTAGCAAAAATGTGTCATCGGCTTATCCAGAAGTGGATTAATTACCGCTTTATTATCACGTATTTCTTTTTTCGCAATTTCATGATCGACAGGAAAGGTATGCCGATGAGTATGTAATTGAATATCAATACCATAGTGCTTAAATTCAGCCAACTCTTGTTTATTAACAATATTAAAAAGTCTGTCTTTATTTAGTTGCTGGTAATCCACTTGCAAAAGCTCACCCAACTTTTCAAGCATTTCGATTCGCTTCTCATTGCCCTTTAATGGCTGCCCAAATTCTTTAACTGCAATCGCGACCTTGTTTTTATTTTCAGCGCTTAAAGCGCAATCTTTGTATTCACTTAGCGCAGGAATCCCCAACTGAGAAAAATCGGCATGAGACATTTCCGTTTTCCAAAACATGTAGCCCACGGCCAATGTAAATACAGGACAGTCTCTATCGAAAAAATAAGAAGTTAAATATAAAGTTGAAGGTAACTCATGTTGCTTAAGAATCGGTGCCGCTTTTTTCAAGACACTAACAAAACCATCATCAATCGTTATTACAACACGATTATTAGCTTTAACACCTTTACTGACATCTTGATAAGCCTCATCCAAGCCAATCACTCGATAACCTTTGCGTTTCAAATAATTCATTCTATGTGCAAAGACTTCTGGCTCAATAAACAATCCCGGCACATTTAAATGCTCATCAATTGTTGTAAATGCGTGATAGCAAAGCACTCTCACCTTATTGCGCAACAGCCAACGTGAGATCGCAAATAGCCCTAAGTATTTGCTAGTAATGAAAACAGAATTTTTAATGAGTGCAGACATGGCGCTGTGTGACAACAATCTGATTATACGAGTCTCTATTAGACCCCAATTTCGAAAATATAGCTGTGTAATCTGCCACAGACCTGGCAAAAAATACGATCAATTAGGCAATTGCTCGAATCTAAGGAATTCTCTTAGAAAGCGAAAAATGAGAAATTTTGGTAGCGGGGGTAGGATTTGAACCTACGACCTTCGGGTTATGAGCCCGACGAGCTGCCAGACTGCTCCACCCCGCATCAATAAAGGCATGTTCACTTGCGTGAATTCTACGAGTATTTACAAACACATAGCGTGCTCTGCTCGCGTCAATCTGAGCGAGGGAGTGTACGCAGCTAGGGCTTATATATCAAGGCGGTTAAAATACGGATATTTATTGATCAGCCAATGGCCTGTCTACACATCCCAAGCAATACTTGTGGGAATACAAATAAACCAACTACTAGAAGAGAGTGGATACTTAACACCATGATGTGTCCTGTCGGCATAGGTTGCGTTTGTTGCATCTCACTTTCCTCGAAATACATAAGTTTAATCACTCGAAGGTAGTAAAAAGCCCCAACCACAGAAGCCAGCACTGCCATGACCGCCAGTGCCACACCACCACTGGCCACTAAAGCTTGCAAGATATTTAACTTAGCGTAGAAACCAACTGTCATTGGAATCCCTGCCATGGAGAACATGAGTAACAACATCAAGAAGGCCAACCACGGGTAAGTCTTACCCATGCCTTGCAAATCTACTAAGTTCTCCAAACGATAATTCATTCGCGCTGCACACAGGATGACTCCGAATACCGCGGAACTCATTAATGCATAAATTAATGTATAGAAGAGCGCTGCAGAATAACCCTCTTGATTACCCACTAACAGTCCTAACAATATATATCCAACATGCCCAATGGTGGAATAACCCAACATTCGTCTTAAATTTGTTTGAGCAATCGCAACAACATTTCCAATAATTAAAGATAACACCGACAGCACCATCAAAGACTGCTGCCAAGAATCATGCATAAACTGTAATCCATCCATCAGCAATCGAAGCGCTAATAACAACCCTGCAATTTTAGGCACGCTGGCAATAAGCAAGGTCACCGATAATGGTGCCCCTTGATACACATCCGGCAACCACATATGAAATGGCACTGCCCCCAATTTAAATGCCAGGCCGATCACTATGAAAATAACAGCAGCAATCACGCCAAGACCCATGTCATTTTCAACACTTATATCAGACAGATATAAAGTGCCAGATAAACCATATAAAAGTGAAATTCCATACAACAAAAATCCAGATGCAATTGCACCCAAGACAAAATATTTAATTGCGGCTTCCGAGCTAACTGAATCGTCTCTGTTTATCGCGACCAGGGCATACATTGACAAAGAAAGTAACTCTAGCCCCAAGTAAATCATTAGCAAATGGTTAGCTGAACTAATTAACATCATTCCCAACAGAGAGAACAATGACAATGCATAGTATTCACCACGCGGAAAGTGATGGGCATTTACAAATGCACGTGAATAAAGCATCACCACTAACATGAACGCACACATTGAAGATTTAGCTAACACCGATAAATCATCATTTATATAAAGACCATTAAACAATTCAACATGTTGCCCAGTAAACGGCCTAACACATAAGTACAAGGTGGCAAGTAGCACTACCTGAGTTAGCGCAAATGTCCAATGACTTTGCGCTGACATAAATGCACCTGCTAAAAGCACAATGCAAGCACCCAGCAGCAACACAATTTCTGGTGCTGCCATCATATAATCAATAATTATTGTTTCTATTTGCATATCATGAAATCTTTGTCACTAATGCTAGATTTAAAATTCTTTCAAGCGATGGCTGCAGATACTCAACTAAAGGCGCTGGCCAAACACCCAACGCAACCACCATCAATGCCAAGATCATTAAGATTGAAAATTCGCGTGTATTCACATCTTGCAATGCTGCGACAGAATCATTCAACACCTCACCAAAGATTACGCGTTTCACTAACCATAAGGAATAAGCCGCACCGACAATTAAAGTAATTGCAGCTAACGCGGCATACCATAAACTGGCATCGAAACTGGCAATAATTACCATAAACTCACCAACAAAACCTGATGTGCCAGGCAACCCAGAATTAGCCATTGCAAAAAGCACCATGAATGCGGCAAACACCGGCATACTATTAATGACGCCTTGATAATCATCTATATTACGTGAATGCATGCGATCATATAACACACCCACACATAAGAATAATGCACCAGATATAAAACCATGTGAGATCATTTGTATCATGCCACCTTGTAGCGCTAGCATTTGAAAATCAGTATTGCCTGCGCTAATTTGATAAATAACAAAGAAACCCAAGGTCACAAATCCCATATGTGCAATTGAAGAATAGGCAATTAACTTTTTCATGTCCTTTTGCGCTAAGGCAACAAAACCAATATAGACGATCGCAATTAAGGAAATAGTAATTAATAACCAATCTAGCTCACGACTTGCATCAGGTGTAATTGGCAGATTGAAACGCAAAAATCCATAGCCTCCTATTTTCAACATAATGGCCGCCAATATGACAGATCCACCTGTTGGCGCCTCTACGTGCGCATCAGGCAACCAAGTGTGCACTGGCCACATGGGAACTTTTACTGCAAAAGCTATCAAGAAAGCTAAAAAGATCAGCACTTGCAAATTTAATGGCAACGACGCATTGGCCAATTGTGCAATTTCAAACGTATGCGTGTTTGAATACAAATACAGCAAAGCAATCAACATAAACACCGAACCAAAGAACGTATACAAGAAAAACTTTATCGTCGCGTAAACACGTCTTGGTCCACCCCATATTCCAATAATAAGAAACATAGGAATCAACATGGCTTCAAAGAAAATGTAGAACAACATGGCATCTAATGCACAGAATACGCCTACCATGAGTCCTTCAAGCAATAAAAACGCAGCCAAATAGTTGTGTATCTGATGTTTTATATTGGTCCAACTCGCAATCACTACCAATAAAGTCATAAACACTGTCAACACAATCAAGGTGATCGAAATGGCATCCGCACCTAGCGCATAATAAATATCAAACGTTTCAATCCAGAGATGCTTTTCAATGAACTGCATGTCCGCTGAAATGTGAGATTTGGTAATAAGCAAAACACCCAGAATCATTTCCACAATAGACACGATCAAGGCAAACCATTTCATGCCCTCACCTACTTCACGGCCCATTAACATAATGAGGACTGCCGCAAATATAGGCATCCAAATCAACAAGCTGAGTATAGGTATATCCATGTGCGTTTACGTCTGATAATAAAAGTAGGTTAACAACCCAAGCAGGCCAAGAATCATTGCAAATGCATATTGATATAAATAGCCAGTCTGCATTTTACGCAACTGCATGGCAACACCTCGCACCACATTGGCACTTCCATTAACAATTAACCCATCAATTAATATTCGATCTCCCAATGCTGAGGCTGCTTTACCGATCCCGACACCCAAACGGGCAAACCCTTTTATATACAGCCAATCAAACCCATATCTTCGAGTAAGAATGTAATTTGGTAAGGCAACTACAGGTGCGACTAATTTCGGAATACTTGGCACTAGCGAATAACACAGCCAGGCCAATAGCACTCCACCCAGCAACAGATAAAATGCGGTTACAAAAAAACCATGGGTGATCATCGCGGTCACCCCATGAAAATGCTCGGCCATTTTCGCCATCACGCCATGTTGTTCACTGACATGAATTGATGCTGCAAAGAAATCACCATAAATCATCGGTTCAATTGCATAACCTGCAAACACACTACAGATAGCCAACAAAATTAATGGCACGGTGACAACTTTTGGCGTCTCATGCACGTGTGAATAAGTCTCATCACTCATGCGTGGCTTACCATGGAATACCAAAATAAATAATCTGATGGAATAAAACGCAGTAATGAAGACGCCGGATAACACCATCCAATAAACATACTGTGCACCGGGTAACTCAGACAAATGCACGGCTTCAATAATCGATTCTTTTGAGAAAAACCCGGAAAAAGCAGGAAAGCCAATTAATGCAAGTGTGCCAATCAAAGAGGTGACATAGGTAATAGGCATACGCTTCCACAAGCCACCCATCTTTCGTATATCTTGCTCATGATGCATTGCAATAATCACCGAGCCAGCCGCCAAAAATAATAATGCCTTAAAAAAGGCGTGCGTATATAAATGAAATATAGCCAATGAATAGGCAGAGACACCTAAGGCAACTGTCATATATCCTAACTGTGACAAAGTAGAATAAGCGACAACTTTTTTGATGTCGTCTTGAACCATTGCGACTAAGCCCATAAAGAACGCCGTGATGGCGCCAATAAACATAATAAACAATAGCGCGGTTTCACTTAATTCAAATAAAGGTGACATACGCGCCACCATAAATATTCCCGCCGTGACCATGGTTGCTGCATGAATTAATGCTGAGATAGGGGTAGGACCTTCCATTGAATCAGGCAACCATACATGTAGTGGTACCTGTGCTGACTTACCCATCGCGCCAACAAATAATGCAATACAGATAAATGTAAGCAATGGCACTTGCAAAGAATCTGTAATAGTCAGTTGCGAGTCAACCAAACTAGGCGCTACCGAAAATACTTGAGCATAATCCAAACTCGACGTAGACATGGCAATCGCGGCAATACCCAATAAGAACCCAAAATCTCCAACTCGATTAACTAAGAATGCTTTAATATTTGCCAAAATTGCTGAAGGGCGTGTATACCAAAAACCAATCAGCAGATATGACACGAGCCCCACGGCTTCCCAGCCAAAGAATAACTGTAAGAAGTTATTTGACATGACCAGCATCAACATTGAAAACGTAAACAAAGAAATATAACTAAAGAAACGCTTATACCCCGGGTCTTCATGCATATAACCAATCGTATAAATATGCACCATCAATGATACCGAGGTGACAACAATCATCATGATTGCCGTTAAGGAATCAATTAAAAAACCAATCCCAAGTGAAAAACCTCCAATTTTTGCCCACTCATATACCGATATATTTAATGGCTGGTATCCTGTCTGAAACAATTCATAAAAAATCAATGCAGATGAGACCAGCGCAATCGCCACTCCACCAATTGTAAGCAAGTGTGCATGTGACTTAGATAACCACTTGCCACATAAACCCACAACAATCGACCCAAATAAAGGGGCGAGAACAGTGATTAAACATAATTGATAGACAGACATGTACTAGCCTTTAATCTCATCAAGGTCTTGCACATTAATTGTGCCGCGATTACGAAACACCACGACCAGAATCGCCAAGCCAATCGCCGCTTCAGCTGCCGCGACTGTGAGTATAAAGAACACGAAGACCTGTCCTGCTAGATCATCCAGATAATATGAGAAGGCAATAAAATTAATATTGACTGCCAACAACATTAACTCAATCGACATGAGCAATATAATTAAGTTTTTACGATTCATAAATATCCCGGCCACCGCCAACGAAAATAGAATCGCTCCAAGCACTAAAAAATGTGTAATTGTTATCATAGTTACGCCGCTCAATACTCTTTTTTATCTTCGCTAGGTAAGGAAATGATTCGCACACGATCTTTAGCTTTAACTTTAATTTGTTCAGCCGGGTTCTGACTTCGCGTTTCAACTCGTTGGCGCAGAGTCAAAACAATGGCTGCGACAATCGCAACCAACAAAATTACCGCTGCCGTCTCAAATGGCAGTAAGTAATCGGTATATAGAACTTCTCCTAAGGCTTGCGTATTACCAATGTCTGACACAAAACTCTCTTCACGCTCTAACTTGAATTCTTTGGAAATTACGACTAACACTAATTCGGCAATCATTACTAATGACACTACAATTGCGAATGGCATAAATCTCACAAACCCTTCTCGTATCTGGCTTGTATTGATGTTTAGCATCATTACCACAAACAAGAACAGCACCATCACCGCACCCACATAGACCAACACCAGAGTAATGGCCAAGAATTCAGCTTCAAGCAGCAACCAAATGGCTGAAGATGTAAAAAATACCAAGACTAAACTTAATATTGAATGCACAGGGTTTTTGGCAGTGATCATACGTAAGGCTGCCAACACCATAATGGCTGCAAAAAAGTAAAATATGATTAATTCAAATGACATGTTAATCAACCAAGCTATTAGCGGTACATTGCATCAGTTTCACGATCTTGTGCGATTTGCTCTTCATACTTAGCACCTATCTCCAACAAGTCTTGTTTCTTCATCACTTGCTCACCTCGATTTTCAAAGTGGTACTCAAAATTTCTTGTTTCAACAATCGCATCAACCGGACAGGCTTCTTCAAAAAAAACAAAAAAAATACATTTAAACAAATCAATATCATATCGAGTTGTTCTTCTGGTTCCATCATCACGCTCGTCTGTATCAATCGTGATTGCTAACGCAGGACACACGGCTTCACACAACTTACATCCAATACATCGCTCTTCACCACTTGGGTATCGTCTTAATGCATGCAACCCACGAAAACGTGGAGATTGTGGAGTTTTCTCTTCTGGATACTGAACAGTTATTTTTTTTTCGGTGAGTTTTTTACGGGTCACAGAAAGACCTTTAAACAACTCCCACAAAGAAAAACTTTTAAGAAAATGTATCATTTAGAATACTTCCCTTTGGAAATCGTAATTAATCGAACCACACTTGCAAGCGGGTATTGCTTGCAAACAAAATCATGGCCTAGCCATTCATGATTAGTTATTTCCATCAATATACTCATTTAGTCAAACCAAGGACCCACTTGCATTGCAATAGCAACACCTTCAACAAAAATCCAAACCAGCGTAACAGGGATCAATACCTTCCACCCTAATCACATAATTTGATCGTATCGATATCTTGGGAATGTGGCACGAAACCATAAAAAACAAAATATAAAGAATGACGTTTTAATAAAGAACCAATGCGGACCCGCACCCAACACGACTTCCATAAATGGAATCTTTAATATTAGCGAGAAGAACTCAAACAGATGTACGCCCACATAAGGAATAGACAGTAATGCTGCATAACCTTCAAACGGACTAAGCCATCCCCCCATGAATAACAACGCCGTTAACGCAGCTATCAAAATGATATTGGCGTACTCTGCCAGGAAGAATACAGCAAAGCCCATGCCTGAATATTCGACGTGGAAACCAGCAACAATTTCTGATTCACCCTCTGCGACATCAAATGGAGCACGATTAGTTTCTGCGACGCCTGAAATTAAATACACCAGGAACAATGGCAATAGCGGCAACCAATACCAGTGAGTGATTCCACCTCTTTGCTCATTAACAATATCCGTCAAATTTAAACTACCACTTG
Organism: Gammaproteobacteria bacterium; assembly: GCA_045106935.1. Taxonomy (GTDB): domain Bacteria; phylum Pseudomonadota; class Gammaproteobacteria; order UBA4575; family UBA4575; genus UBA1858. The sequence goes on from JBGCFN010000008.1 coordinate 18,546, forward strand.
CCATCAGTACGCCAACCAAGGCAAAGCCCATCGCAATCTCATAAGAAACAATTTGTGCAGCAGAACGTAACGCGCCTAATAACGCATACTTTGAATTGGAAGCCCAACCGGCGACTATGACGCCGTAAACACCCATGGACGTCAGTGCAAGCACATATAACAATCCGGCATTGATATTCGAAAACTGAACACCTTCGGTTAACGGGATAACTGCCCATGCGCCCAAAGCAGGCACAATAGACAACACAGGTGCGACTCTAAATAAGAAATGGCTAGATTTACTCGGGAGAATCATCTCCTTAGTTAGCAACTTCAGTGCATCAGCAATTGGCTGCAACCACCCTCTTGGCCCAACACGGTTAGGCCCAATACGCACTTGCATGTAACCGATAATTTTTCGCTCAGCAAATGTGACATACGCAACCGCCCCCATTAATGCTAATAGAAAAACAACGACCAATACCGAGGTAATAAATAAATCTCTATATAATTCTGGGATGGCGTACCAATAAGACATCATGACTATGCCACCGACAAATTCTTAAGTTGTACGGGCGCATATACTCCACCGAGTTTTTCACTGCGCGGCAAGCCTCTTGGAATATGCACTGTTCCAGGTTGCACATTATCATTAATGACACATTTAAAAATTCCGCTCTCTTCTCCCTGGGAAACTTTCACCCATTTACCATCAATTAATCCATGCTTCTCAACATCAATGTGATTAATCATCATAATCGACTCATCGAGATCCTGAGCCTGTCTTAATGAAGCAGCATTTCTAACGATTGGATCAATCGAATAAATTGGCACGGCACCGGTACTAAAAACAACATCCTCTTCCCAACGCTTAACCTCTACTTCAGGCAAAGAAGATAATTCATTGCTGAACTCAAACGATTCATCCACATATTGAGAAATCTCCTGGCGAACATCCTCAATACTCATGTAATCAAAACCATCTAGCGCTAATTCATCAGCAAGCATTCGTAGAATTTTCCAACCATCTTTTATTTCTTCATCAGCATCAACAACTTTAGAATAAGATTGCCACCTTCCCTCTAAATTAATTTTTGTTCCTTCTGCTTCTGCATAACATTTAACTGGCAACATCCAATGACAATATTCACGCATGGCCTCAGTCACAAACGAATTGATAGAAATAACTACATCAGCCTGATTAAGTGCTGATAATGTCTGTGCAGGTAATACACAGTCCCATTCTGCTTCCAGCCCAAACATGACATATACTTTTCTTGGCGATTGAACCATCTGTTGATAATCCATGCCTGATTCATCAAGCGCCTTAGACATAACGCCTCGATGAGGCAATGCACCCATCATTGATGCACCTGCAGTATTAGATGCGGTTGACACATACCCAAACGATGACCCTGTTAACTGAGCTAGCCAATAAGATATGGCTCTTAAACTTGAATATTCGTAATGGTGCTGCATTAAATTCCCAATCAAGACACTACTTCTTTCAACATTTAACAATGTCTTCGCAATGTCCGCCATCGCATTATCAACTTTCCCCGTTGATATTAATGCTTCCAGCTCACTAGGTACTTTATGTTTGGCATGACTATTTAATTCCGCCAACAAGTCTATTAGCTTCGCCAGCCAATCTTGTGGTTTCACGACAAAGTGTCCTGACAATGGCATATGAAATTCGCAGTTATGCGTGTTGATGACGAATACACTCGCTCCGCGCGCTTTTGCTTGGCGCACTTTATGCGCAAGCATCGGTTGCTCACTTCGCAAATCTGAGCCAATGATTAAAATAGCCTCTTGATTTTCTATGTCCGCAATACTTTGGCCCAGCCAAGGGAACACGGGATCTGCTTGCTGGTGTTCAAAATCTATTTGATGAATTCTGTGATCTATATTTTTGATGTTTAATGCACGCGCTAATTTTTGCAGCAAATATATTTCTTCATTACTCTGGTTTGGACTAACTAAAAACCCAATATCTTCAGCATCATATTGTTTTAAAGTATGCGCGATTGAAGGTAACGCATCTGACCATTGTGACGATTGCCATTGATCTCCATTCTTCTCTAACACTTCTGTTAATCGATTATCGCTATACATGCCTTCGTAACTGAATCGATCTCGGTCAGATATCCAAGTTTCATTCACATCTGGATTTTCTTGTGGCACAACTCGAATAACTTCATTACGTAGTGTATGCATCATTAAATTGGAGCCAAAAGAATCATGCGCACTGATATTGCTCTGCTCAACCATTTCCCAGGCCCGCGCCTTCATGCGCGAAGGTTTAGCATTCAACGCACCCACAGGACAAAGATCGATGACATTGCCTGATAACTCTGAAGATAGAGATTTTTCTATATAAGTTCCAATTTCTAAAAACTCGCCACGTCCCGTTGCACCTAGCTCACTCACTCCGGCAATTTCAGATCCAAAACGAACACAACGAGTACAATGAATACATCGCGTCATATCTGTAGACACAAGTGGACCAATATTCTTATCGCGAACTACTCGCTTTCTTTCGTTGAAGCGACTCACGTCGCCTCCATAACCCATTGCGACATCTTGCAGTTCACACTCACCCCCTTGGTCACATACAGGACAATCCAAAGGATGATTAATTAGCAAGAATTCCATTGTGCCTTTTTGTGCATCCAGCGCTAATTCAGAACGTGTATACACTTTCATGCCATCGCTGACAGGAGTCGCGCAGGCAGGCAACGGCTTTGGCGCTTTTTCAACTTCGACCATGCACATACGGCAATTAGCCGCGACTGATAGATGCTTGTGGTAGCAAAATCTAGGGATACTAACGCCCACTTGATCAGCCACTTCAATCAACATAGCATTTCGCGGTGCTTGTACTTCCACACCATCGATAGTGACCGTCACTAAATCTTCTTGGCTTTGATCATTCATAATATTTAGCCATATCGATTAAGCCGCATCTTCTTGTTTAGTGACCATACTGCACCCATGTTCTACGTAATAGACAAATTCTTCTCGATAGTGCTGTATGAAACTTTGCACCGGCATAGCAGCGGCATCACCCAAAGCACATATTGTTCTGCCTTTAATTTTTCCTGCCACATCATCCAGCGTATCAATGTCAGACAACTTACCTTCGCCATTAACAATTCGGGTTAACATTCTATAAAGCCAACCGGTACCCTCTCGACAAGGCGTACATTGACCACAAGATTCTGAGAAATAGAAACGTGAAATTCGCCGCAATACTTGAACCATATCTGTTGTCTCATCCATCACAACTACAGCACCGGAACCAAGAAAAGAACCGATTGCACCAATGGAATCGTAATCCATATTAGTCTGCATCATGACATCAGCCGGAACAACGGGCACAGAAGATCCACCAGGAATTACCGCCTTCAGCTCTCTTCCTTGCCAGACACCACCAGACATTGTTAATAATTCGCTGAATGATGTTCCTAACGGGACTTCATAATTACCCGGTTTAGCGACATGACCCGACACAGAAAAACATTTCACTCCGCCATTATTTGGAATACCTAAGTCAGCAAACCAATCAGGACCTTTATTAATAATTGAGGGAACTGAGGCTAAACTTTCTGTATTGTTAATCGTGGTAGGACAGCCATACAAACCATAAGCTGCGGGGAAAGGTGGCTTAAATCTTGGCTGGCCTTTTTTGCCTTCCAATGATTCTAATAATGCAGTCTCTTCACCACAGATATAAGCACCTGCACCTAATACATCATAAAGCTCATAATCAAAGCCTGAGTCTAAAATGTTTTTACCTAGTAATCCTTGTTCGTAAGCTTCTATGAGCGCTTGCTTGAAACGCTTGTAGGGTTCATCCATAAATTCACCACGCATGTAGTTGTAACCTGCGGATGCACCGATGGCATAACCAGCGATAATCATTCCTTCAACTAACGCATGCGGATTAAAACGTAATATGTCTCTATCTTTACAGGTACCCGGCTCGGATTCATCAGAATTACATACCAAGTATGTCGGTTTACCTGTATTTCTTGGCATGAAGCTCCACTTCAACCCCGTCGGAAAACCTGCGCCACCTCGTCCTCGCAAACCAGAAGATTTGACGAGTTCAACGACATCTTCAGGGGAAATTTTTTCGCGCAGTATTTTTTCTAACGCTTGATAACCACACACTTAACGATAGATCTCAAGTGACCATGGATTAGTTAAATGACGAGTTTGATATACGACGTCGTCCATCACTTAATCCAATGCATCCAAAATCTCATCGACTTTGGACTCTGTTAAATTTTCATGGTAGACGTGATTAACCTGCATCATCGGAGCACCACAGCAACCCGCTAAACATTCTTCTTCTTGTTTCAAATAATATTTTCCATCAGGCGTACTTTGCCCACATTTGATATTCAATTTAGATTCAATATAACTCAACACTTCTTCACCCCCGCGCAAATGGCAGGACAAATTTGTACACACGGCAATGGTATGTTTTCCCACTGGTTCCAATTCAAACATGGAATAAAATGAGGCCACTTCATACACCGCTATGGCAGGCATTTCTAATCTATTGGCTAACGCATCCATTTGCATGACAGGCAAGTAGCCATATTCGTGTTGAATGGCATGTAGCCCACCCAGCACTGCAGACTGTTTTTGATCATCAGGAAAGCGTTGCAACCAATCGGCCACTTTTTCTTGCACTTTTGCAGACAACTCTTTTTCTATTATTTCAGCCATCGCATTATCTATCTATTTCACCGAACACTATGTCTTGGGTGCCAATCACTGCAACTACATCTGCAATCATGTGACCTTTCACCATCTCATCTAATCCTGCAAGATGAGCAAAACCAGGTGCTCTTATTTTCAATCGATATGGTTTGTTGGCACCGTCTGACACCAAGTAAACGCCAAATTCACCTTTTGGATGTTCTATCGCGCTATAGACTTCTCCAGGCGGCAAACAATAACCTTCTGTAAACAATTTGAAATGATGAATCAATGCTTCCATATCATCTTTCATATCGGCGCGTGGCGGAGGAGTCACTTTATGATCATCCAGCATTACCAGGCCTTTATTATTTCTTAGCCATTCAGAGCATTGCTGAATTATTTTATTTGACTGACGCATTTCTTCTATACGCACTAAGTAGCGATCATAACAATCCCCATTTACTCCAACAGGCACAAAAAAATCCATCTTGTCGTAAACTTCATATGGTTGTTTACGACGCAAATCCCATTCTACACCTGAGCCTCGTAGCATTGGCCCAGTAAAACCAAGTTGCAAGGCTCGCTCAGGTGAAACAACGCCTATATTGACAGTTCGTTGTTTCCAAATTCTATTATCGGTTAACAGTGTTTCGTATTCATCGACACAAGCTGGGAAGCGACTAGTGAATGAATCAATGAAATCCAGTAACGAACCAGACCTCTCTTCATTTAGCTTATTGACTTCTTTATCGTTACGCCATTTTGAAGTGGCATATTGCGGCATCGTATCGGGCAAATCTCTGTATACACCACCAGGACGATAGTATGTTGCATGCATGCGCGCACCAGACACTGCCTCATAACAATCCATTAAGTCTTCACGTTCTCTGAATGCATACAAGAACATCGACATTGCACCCACATCAAGTGCGTGAGCACCCAACCATAGTAAATGATTTAATATTCGTGTGATTTCATCAAACATGACACGAATGTATTGCGCACGTTCAGGCGCTTCAATGCCAAGCAGCTTTTCAATTGCAAGTACGTAGCCATGCTCATTACACATCATTGATACATAATCGAGCCTATCCATGTAGCCAATACTTTGATTGTAAGGTTTACTCTCAGCGAGTTTTTCTGTACCTCGATGCAACAAACCTACATGTGGATCAGCACGTTCAATGACTTCTCCGTCCAACTCCAATATTAAACGCAGCACGCCATGTGCCGCAGGATGTTGCGGCCCAAAGTTCATTGTGTAATTTCGTATCTCAGCCATCGTTTAAGACTCTTCAGCTTTTGGTTCTGCGGCGTCGTTAAAACGATTATCTTCGCGGATCACTTTAGGCACGAGCACTCGCGGTTCAATCGAGACAGCTTCATAAATAACTCTTTGCTTAGATGGCTCATAACGCACTTCTACATGACCCACCAAAGGGAAATCTTTTCGTAATGGGTAGCCAACAAAACCATAATCAGTAAGAAGACGACGCATATCAGGGTGTCCGTCAAACACAATGCCATACATATCGAAAGCTTCGCGCTCATACCAATTGGCACAACTCCATATCGAACAAACAGAATCAACGATGGGCATATTATTGTCCTGACAAAAAATCTTGACTCGAAGACGATGATTATTCACGACAGACAGCAAATGATAGACAACTGCAAATCGTGGCTCATCCATCGTGCTATCGATTGAATTATTATCGAATTTGAATCGACCAAAGGTATTTTTACTTATACCTCGACTAAAGCCCGACCCTGTGGCTTGTTTAGTTTTCCATTCGGTCTTACCGTGTTCTAAATAATCAATCCCGGCGACATCAATCAATTGATCAAATTGAAAAGCCTGCATATCACGTAATTTTTCAAAAACCGACAGGCTCTGATCTGCGCTCACAATTAACGTAAATTCATTCCTGTCCAATTCAAGCTGGCATTGCTCACTATCAGCAAAGTCGCGCAAGGTGGATGCAAAAATATCGTTTTGGCTCATGAAAAAATTATTGGTTAACGAGAAATAGAATTGCTACGGCGTATTTTATTTTGCAATTGCATAATTCCATACATCAAAGCTTCAGCGGTAGGTGGACAACCAGGAACATAAATATCTACTGGGACAATTCGATCACAGCCACGCACGACGGAATAAGAATAATGATAATAGCCACCTCCGTTAGCGCAGGACCCCATAGAAATCACCCATTTTGGCTCAGGCATCTGGTCATAGACTTTGCGTAAGGCAGGGGCCATTTTATTAACCAGTGTTCCCGCCACAATCATTACATCTGACTGCCTTGGACTGGGACGAAACACCACACCAAATCTATCTAGGTCATATCGTGATGCCCCAGCATGCATCATTTCAACTGCACAGCATGCAAGCCCAAATGTCATTGGCCACATTGAGCCTGTGCGCGCCCAATTAACTAACTCATCTAGTTTTCCTACAGCAAACCCTTGCTGCATTATTTGCTCAGTATCCATATCTCTCCAAGCGTGCTCCAATTAATCCCAATTTAACGCACCTTTTTTCCACTCATAAATGAAACCGATAATAAGTACAGTAAGAAAGAATGCCATCGCTAATAAACCCGGCATACCAATCTCGCGCAACGCGACTGCCCACGGGAATAGAAATGCAATTTCAAGATCAAAAATAATAAATAGAATGGCCACAAGGTAGTAACGAACATCAAAGCGCCCACGGGAATCTTCGAATGCGTCAAACCCACACTCATAGGGTGAATCTTTTGCTGTTTCAGGCACACGCTTACTCAGCAACATACCGGCAATGATTGGCACGACCCCTATGACTAAGGCAATGGCCAGAAATATGAGAATTGGAATGTAGTTCTGAAGCATATCTGTGATCGTTTTTATAGTTATCGATTATGCCGCGACCCACGCACCTTTATGGACCGCTTACAGATATTAATCTCCAGCCGTAGGGAACACAAATTGATGATATGAATGGGACGATAAATCAGTCAATAATTGGCTGATTTATGTGCGAAATTGTCAATATTGTATAAATTACCTCCCAAACCACATAAAAAGGTAAATTACTCAGGCATAAAAAAAGCTGCTGTTAGCAGCTTTTTTAAGATTCTAAAGAGTATCTATTTTATGTCGTAATACGCTTTCGCCCAACGCCGATCAAACCAACTAGCCCGGCCCCCATTAGCCAAACAGCAGCAGGAAGAGGAACATTACTGACAAAAGACTCACTTGAATCAACTCTATCAAGCGCAATCGATCTCACATGTAAACCTAAGCGTAAACTTCCCGTTTCAATTGCATCAATCACATCATTAAATGTGGTCATTGCCAACAGCGCAAACACAATATCTAACGAATTCCCTGGCAATATTGGTGCATCAGGTGTTTGCCCTGTGAAGTCTGAATCTAGTGAAAAATCAGTCACAAATGCCGGTGTTGCAGTATTCTGACTAGGAAGATTTCCAGGGTTAACTGTGGTATTCCACGATGGGGCACTTGAAATGTAAGTGCCTAAATTAGCCACGGCGCCATCAAAATATACTTCGGTTATCTCACCGGTATCACCCATGGTATTAGCATGAGAAATAGTAAAGGTCACTTCACCGGGATTATCCTGAGCCACCGCCAAACTAAATATAGAGTCCGTTCCAGAGCAATTGGCCGCATTGTTATTAGTAAAACAGTCGAACCCATACATCATGGCCGATGCATGACTTGAAAATACTAATGCCGCTAATATTAAAGTTAATGTTGTTATTCTTCTCATTATTATTATTTTTAATTGTTTTAGGGGTTTGAGTCGTCAATGCTTTGGCTAAATTTTAATCGAGAGCGCCAGTGTATACAATCAATTTGTTAATTTAATTTGCAACAGTCAATCATTAAACCATTGAATTCAAAAGGTATATTATTAGTTTTACCAAATAATGTAGAAAGTTACAGGTTAAAGCTAACTTAGATTGTGAAGATTATTCAATTCAAAGCGCAGCCGCAAATACCATATAAATGTCCTAAAACAGATATCTATGGTGCCGATGGCCGGAGTCGAACCGGCACAGCTTTCGCCACAGCCCCCTCAAGACTGCGTGTCTACCAATTCCACCACATCGGCTATGCGTTGTTGATCAGGCTGCAGATAGCAGCCTGTAAAAATTTATTGAGGGATATCTGAAGGTAAAGCTTGCTCAACATTTTCTTCAATCATCTGTTCAGCTTTTTCCATGGTGTCATCCATGACCGCGCCAGATACTTCTGGAATATCTGATGCTTGCTCTGTTTGTGATTGAACTTGTTCTTTGACGATGTCTAGCATTTCTTCAGCAGATGTCCCTTCTGGCAAATTGATAACATTAGGGAGATCGGCTTGTTGTTGTTCTTGCGTTACAGATTGCATAACACTCTCTGCAACATCGCGATTACTGGCGATGTAAGCAAGCACAATACTATTAATGAAGAAGGCTGCTGCCAGTAGAGCTGTTGCACGCGTCATAAATGACGAAGAACCTTTCGCTCCGAATACAGTGCCAGAGGCTCCGCCACCGCCACCACCGCCGCCAAATGCTGCTCCAGCAGCTGCGCCTGCACCTTTTTGTAATAACACTAAGGTAATTAAAGCCGCAGCAATAAGCACGTCTAATGAAACTAAAACACTATATAACATTCGTAACTACCGTATTTGTAATAAATCTATTTAGAAGAACCTGCAGCAACAATTGCATTAAATTGTGCTGCATCCAAAGAGGCACCACCAATTAGGCCTCCATCAATATCCGGCTGAGAAAACAACTCAACCGCATTATTTGCTTTCACACTACCGCCATAAAGAATTCTCAACCCTTGCGCAACATCTTCAGACTGCTTAGCAATTTCAGACCTGATGATGACATGAACTTCTTGCGCTTGTTCTGGCGAGGCAGTTTCACCTGTGCCAATTGCCCAGATTGGTTCATAGGCCAACACTGCATTTTGCATATTCGCGATTCCAGCGGTACTGACTACCTCACTGACTTGTTGCACAATCGTCTCTTGCATAACGCCTTGTTCACGCTGCTGTAAACTTTCTCCAACACATAAAATGGGCGTCAGCCCTGCTGCTTGGATACGCAAAAACTTGGCGGCCACAATAGCATCAGTTTCGCCAAAATACTCGCGTCGTTCTGAATGACCGACGATAACATATCGACAGCCCATTTCTGCCACCATTTCTGCTGAAACTTCGCCTGTATAGGCACCATTTTCATGTTCAGCCACAGACTGTGCGCCTAAATAGACATCACTGGCAGCAATCTGATTGCCCACCTGACTCAAATATGGAAATGGAGGGCAAATGACCACATCTACACCTTTGAGCTCGCGGCTGTGCGAATCAATCGCCGAAACTAACGATTTAGCCATGTCGAGACAGCCATTTAGCTTCCAATTTGCTGCTACGATGGATCGACGCATAACGAAAACAACGAGAATAGTATGGAGCGCGCAAGCTTACCTAGCGCGCATCAGAAATTCAATCAAGGATAAGGAGATAAAACCGCTATTTAGATTTGGAACAGCCCGCTATGCAGCACACTCGTCTGACACAACTGAAGCAATTTGCTCGGCCAACGTACGCACTTGAGGCGCATCTGCGCCTTCCACCATGACACGAATAAGTGGTTCAGTGCCTGACGCTCTTAATAACACTCTGCCAGTGTCTGCTAATTGAGACTCGGCATCATTCACAGCTTCTTGTATACCTTTGGACTGTGAGATATCAATTTTTTGCTTGATAGGCACATTCACCAAAGTTTGTGGATATTTACTCATGCCATGCTTGGCTTCACGCAGGTTAATTCCTTCATCCACCAATACTTCCAGCACTTGAAGTGCGGCCACAATAGCGTCACCGGTGGAAGTTCTATCTAAACAGATTATATGCCCCGAAGATTCACCACCCAGCACCCAAGCCTGTTTCTGTAGCATCTCAAGTACATAGCGGTCACCCACCGCGGCACGCATAAATTCAATTTTCTGCCGTTTTAGAGCATGTTCTAACCCCAAATTGGACATCAAAGTACCGACAACTCCTCCTCGCAAATCATTTTTGCGCTGTCTCGCCGCACCAATGACATAGAGTAATTCATCGCCATCAACGACTTCACCATTTTCATCCACCATAATCAGGCGATCACCATCCCCATCAATTGCGATACCAAGATGAGCATGATGCTCGATCACGGCCATACGTAATTGCTTAGGATCGGTCGCACCACACAGGTGATTAATATTCAGCCCATTCGGTTCTGTGCCTATTGTGACGACTTCCGCACCCAATTCACGAAATACATCGGGGGCGATGTGGTAAGTCGCACCATGGGCACAATCAATCACTAGCTTCAGCCCATTTAATCGCACTTTGGTACTAATCGTACTTTTACAGAATTCGATATATCGACCCGATGCATCACGAATTCGTTCTACTTTTCCAAGTTGATCAGAACTCACCGTAGTCAGAGGTTTATCCATTTCTTCTTCGATACGCTGCTCAATATCATCAGGCAATTTTGTGCCTTCAGCAGAGAAAAATTTCACGCCATTATCATAATAAGGATTATGAGAAGCACTAATCACGATACCCGCAGAGGCACGTAATGTTCTTGTTAGATAGGCAATTCCGGGGGTTGGCATAGGGCCAAGCAAACGACTATTCACTCCGGCAGCTGACAATCCAGCCTCAAGCACGGACTCAAGCATATAACCGGAAATACGAGTATCTTTTCCAATTAAGATTAGATTATTACCTTCTTCGCATAAAACCTTGCCGGCAGCCCAGCCTAGCTTTAAAACAAACTCAGGTGTCATGACCCCATCACCTACGCGGCCACGAATGCCATCTGTGCCAAAAAATTTTCTTTTCATGCCTGATTCCAGGTTTATATGATTAATTGGTTAACTTTACCCAGCTAACGTACTGTTTTCTACACAGCTCGTCAGTGATCTAGTCAGCACAAATAAAAACGGCTCGCAATGCGAGCCGTTTTTATTTCCTAGTTTGTCTACTGGCTAATGCAAGCTTGCAGGGCCTCCAATCGGGCCAGGCTCGTCGACATCAGCAGGGGCGGCATTACCCCCTTGATCTGGTTCATCATCTTCCCAGTCCTTAGGCGCTCTCGGCGTCTTACCTGCCATAATATCGTCAATTTGATCGGTATCTATGGTTTCGTATTTGATTAACGCTTTTGCCATGACATGAAGCTTATCTAAGTTATCTACTAAGATAGTTTTAGCGCGATCATAGTTATCGTCAATGATCTTTCGAACTTCTCCATCAATTGTGTGGGCTGTTTCATCAGACACGGTTTTACGTTGAGCAACAGAATGTCCTAAGAATACTTCGCCTTCTTCTTCACTATAAGCAAGTGGGCCCATTTTTTCTGACAAGCCCCATTTCGTCACCATGCCCCGAGCGATATCAGTCGCACGTTCAATATCATTGGAGGCACCTGTCGTCACGGCTTCGGCACCAAAGATTATCTCTTCTGCCAATCGTCCACCAAACAAGGTTGAGATTTGACACTCTAAACGTTGCTTACTGTGACTGTACCGGTCTTCTTCTGGTAAGAACATCGTCACACCTAAAGCACGTCCACGTGGAATGATAGTCACTTTATACACCGGATCATGTTCAGGCATAAGTCGACCAACAATGGCATGACCTGCTTCATGATAAGCAGTTAATTTCTTTTCATCATCACTCATCACCATGGACTTACGCTCTGCACCCATAATGATTTTATCTTTAGCGCGCTCAAATTCATTCATTTCAACGCTACGTTTATTTGCACGCGCGGCAAATAGTGCGGCTTCATTCACAAGGTTTGCTAAATCTGCACCAGAAAACCCCGGCGTTCCACGCGCAATTAAATCTGCACGAACGTCTTTACCTAGTGGCACTTTGCGCATATGGACTTTTAAGATTTGCTCACGCCCACGCAAGTCCGGCAAAGGCACGGTCACTTGGCGATCGAATCGACCAGGTCTTAATAATGCTGGGTCTAATACATCGGGTCTGTTGGTTGCAGCAATGACAATGACACCTTCACTACCTTCGAAGCCATCCATTTCAACTAGTAATTGGTTAAGTGTTTGTTCACGCTCATCGTGACCGCCACCTAATCCCGCACCACGATGACGACCGACCGCATCGATTTCATCAATAAAGATAATGCATGGTGCATGTTTCTTTGCTTGCGAAAACATATCACGTACACGTGATGCACCTACGCCAACAAACATTTCGACAAAATCAGATCCTGAAATTGTAAAGAAAGGGACTTTTGCTTCGCCAGCAATGGCTTTAGCTAATAATGTTTTACCTGTGCCGGGTGATCCCACCATTAAAACACCACGTGGAATTTTTCCACCAAGTTTCTGGAATTTACTTGGATCACGTAAGAACTCAACTAACTCTCCGACTTCCTCTTTCGCTTCTTCGACACCGGCGACATCAGCAAAGGTAACTTTAATTTGGTCTTCGCCCATCAAGCGCGCTTTACTCTTACCAAAAGACATCGCCCCACGAGATCCACCGCCGCCTTGCATCTGACGCATCAGGAAGATCCACACACCAATAAGCAATAACATAGGGAACCAGCTGATAAAGATATCAACTAGGATTGAACGCGACTGACCAGGATTGGTTTGAATGACTACATTGTTTTGTAACAACTCATCAACCAACTTAGTGTCATTGGGATTAAACGCAGTGAATTTATCACCTGACGTTTTGTAACCTTGAATTGTTCTATTATCCGCCTCAATCGTCACTTCCCTGATCTGACCAGAACGAACTTCTTGCACGAATTGCGAATAAGATAACTGGGCCGTTGGCTTAGTCGTTTTCGTGAAATTATTAAAGACAGACATTAGTACAACGACTATGACCGCCCATAAAATTAAATTTTTCACCATATCATTCATTTAACACCTCAGTGAGGACACTTAATCCTTGTGAATCTATACTTAACTATAACCCAAAATCGCGTGCGATCGCATACATCTCCTTACTTTCTTTCCTCGATGCTTGCGGTTTAAAAGTCGTTACACGTTTAAAACTAGACCGTAATTCCTGGATATACTCAGCATATCCTTCACCTTGAAATAGTTTAACGGCAAAAACACCGCCATTTGTAAGGTGTTGTCTAGCAAAGTCTAGCGCGAGTTCAGCCAAATACATTGATTTAGGCTGATCGACGGCCTTGTTACCAGATATATTGGGGGCAATATCTGATAATACAAGGTCTACTGGGTGATTATTGAGCGAACTGACTAATTGTTCTAGTGTTTCATCTTCTGTGAAATCACCTTGTATAACACACACTCCATCGACAGGATCCATTTCCAATATGTCGAGGCCAATTACCTTGCCAGATGTGCCCGCGACATTTTTCACAATATATTGGCACCACGCACCCGGTGCCGCTCCAAGATCAACGATAAATTGATTGGCATGGAATATTTGGTATTTGTTATCAATTTCCTGCAGTTTATACACTGCACGAGAGCGATAACCTTCTGCTTTAGCTTTCGCGACATAATGATCTTTCATCTGTCGACTTATCCAGCGTGAACTACTTTTACTACGAGCCACTAATTTTTATTAAGTAGTCGTGATTAAGGCAATAAAACAATCTAGATATATTGCACATCTAAAATTTCATATTCTTTTTCGCCACCTGGTGCAATCACGGTCGCAATGTCACCAATGTTCTTACCAATCAGTGCGCGTGCAATGGGTGATGTCACTGAAATCAACTGTTGCTTAATGTCAGCTTCATCTTCTCCGACAATTTGGTAAGTCACTTCATCACCGGTTTCTTCTTCGGCCAAGTGCACGGTGGCACCAAATACAATACGCCCACCGGTATCTAATTTTGTGACGTCAATAATTTCTGCATTAGAAATAATTCCATCGATATGCTGAATTCGGCCCTCGATAAAACTTTGCTGTTCACGTGCTGCATGATATTCAGCATTCTCTTTTAAATCTCCATGCTCACGTGCAGTGGCAATGGCTTCAATCACTCGCGGTCGATCGACAGACTTAAGTTGCTTTATTTCATCACGCAACTTCTGTGCGCCGCGTGCTGTAATAGGTACCTTATTCATAATATATGCTAATTCTTTAATGGACTAACTGGGCATGTAAATCTTGCAAAGGATAAACATCATTGGATGAGCCTTGCTTAATCGCCTCGATTAAAGCCCAAGCGCCAGTAATCGTTGTTGTGTAACACACTTTATTCTGTAACGCTTTACGACGAATATTAAAGGAGTCAGAGATAGCTTGTTTTCCTTCAGTTGTATTGATAATCAAATCAATCTTATGATCAATGATCATATCAACTACATGAGGACGACCTTGCCTAACCTTGTTTACATGTTGGCATGCGATATTCTGTGAATCAAGAAAGTTTCCAGTGCCATCTGTTGCCACGATTTCAAAGCCAAGCTGAATTAATTCTTTAGCTACTTTTGCGGTTTGTTCTTTATCAACATCTCGTACACTGACAAACACTCTCCCTGACAATGGCAAGTCTACACCTGCAGCAAGTTGCGATTTAGCAAAGGCTTCACCAAAGGTTTTCCCCACGCCCATCACTTCCCCTGTCGATTTCATTTCTGGACCAAGAATAGGATCCACACCAACAAACTTCATGAATGGGAAAACTGCTTCTTTCACAGAAAAATGTTCAGGAATAATTTCGGTTTGTATATTTTGCTCAGCCAATGACATTCCTGCCATACATCGCGCAGCAATTTTTGCGAGAGGCAAGCCTATTGACTTAGATACAAATGGAACTGTCCTTGATGCGCGAGGATTCACTTCCAATAAATAGACATCTTGTCCTTTGACAGCATATTGAATATTCATCAAGCCTACGACATTTAGGCCAAATGCCAATTTGCGCGTAATCTCTTTTAAGTTAGCTTGAAGCGCCATAGATAGTGTATGCGGCGGCAATGAGCATGCAGAGTCACCTGAATGAATGCCTGCTTGTTCAATATGTTCCATCACGCCTGCGACAAACACATCTTTACCATCACAGATTGCATCGACATCAATTTCAATCGCATCCGATAAGAAACGATCCAACAACACAGGAGAATCATTGGATACTGACACAGCGGTTGTCATGTAATGCATCAAGTCTTCATCGTTATAGACAATCTCCATTGCGCGACCACCTAAGACATACGAAGGTCTAACAACCAATGGATAACCAATTTCATTAGCTAATGGCACCGCTTCTTCTGCACTCCGTGCAGTGGCATTGGGTGGTTGCAGCAAATCTAACTGAGTGACTAACTCTTGGAATCGTTCTCGATCTTCTGCCAAGTCGATTGAATCTGGGCTTGTCCCAATAATTGGCACACCCGCTGCTTCCAAATCACGCGCAAGCTTTAACGGTGTTTGTCCACCAAATTGAACAATCACGCCGACTGGCTTTTCAATTTTGCAAATTTCTAATACATCTTCCAATGTCAGAGGATCAAAATACAATCGGTCAGATGTATCGTAATCAGTCGACACGGTTTCCGGATTACAGTTAACCATGATGGTTTCGTAACCATCATCACGCATGGCTAAGGCGGCATGCACACAACAATAATCAAACTCAATCCCTTGACCTATTCGATTAGGGCCGCCGCCCAATACCATTATCTTTTTCTTATCTGTGACTTCAGCTTCACACTCCACTTCATAAGTGGAATACATGTAAGCAGTACTTGTAGAGAATTCTGCTGCACAGGTATCTACGCGCTTAAAAACGGGCTGTATAGAATTTTTCCAACGATACTCGCGCACATTCGCTTCTGTTTCGCCATCTATTAACTGAGCTATACGTCGATCAGAAAATCCTTTTTGTTTAATCTCAAATAATTCGTCAGGCGTTATTTGGGCAAGTGTTTTTGATTGAATGCGTTGCTCCCAATCAATTAACTGTTTCATTTGCGCCAAGAACCAATAGTCCACGGCCGTCATCTCATACAGTTTTTCAATACTATATCCATGACGCATGGCATCAGCGATAAACCAGACACGACTTGGCCCAGTTTCTAAAATACGTTCGTCTAACTCATGTTCCCAGTCTGAATTAGTTTTATCGATAATAGGATTCAGTCCATCCATGCCTGTTTCCAATCCACGTAGCGCTTTTTGGAATGACTCTTGGAAGGTGCGCCCGATGGCCATCACCTCACCCACGGATTTCATTTGCGTGCCTAATATTGCAGGGGCTTGCGGGAATTTTTCAAACGCAAAACGAGGAATCTTTGTGACGACGTAATCTATCGTCGGTTCGAATGATGCAGGTGTTGCACCGCCTGTGATTTCATTATCCAGCTCATCTAGCGTGTAACCAACCGCAAGCTTGGCAGCCACTTTAGCAATAGGGAATCCTGTGGCTTTTGAAGCCAATGCAGATGAACGAGACACCCGCGGATTCATTTCAATCACTATCAGGCGACCATCTTTAGGATTCACTGAGAATTGGACATTAGAGCCACCAGTGTCAACTCCAATTTTACGCAACACATCGACCGAAGCATTACGCATAATTTGATATTCTTTATCTGTCAGTGTTTGCGCAGGCGCCACAGTAATTGAATCACCTGTATGTACGCCCATGGGATCAAAATTTTCTATCGAGCAAATGATAATGCAGTTATCTGCATGATCACGTACCACTTCCATTTCGTATTCTTTCCAACCCAGCAAAGACTCTTCTAGCAGCACCTCAGTGGTGGGTGAAAGATCCAAGCCGCGCGCAACAATAGTTTCAAACTCTTCCATGTTATACGCAATGCCTCCACCACTACCTCCCAAGGTGAAAGAAGGACGAATAATAGTAGGGAAACCAATCGTAGGTTGAATCTGTAATGCTTCTTCAATGCTATGTGCAACGGCTGATTTAGCTGACTCTAAACCAATTTCATCCATTGCAACTTTAAACTTCTGTCGATCTTCGGCCATATCGATGGCATCTTTAGAAGCACCAATCATTTCAACATTAAATTTCTCAAGCACGCCTTCACGATCAAGATCTAACGCACAGTTCAATGCTGTTTGACCGCCCATGGTTGGTAGCAACGCATCAGGCTTTTCTTTTTCAATAATTTTTGCCACGGTCTGCCATGTGATTGGCTCAATATAAATCACGTCAGCCGTATCTGGATCTGTCATGATCGTGGCAGGATTTGAATTCACTAAAATGACTTTATAACCTTCTTCACGCAACGCCTTACAAGCTTGCACTCCAGAATAGTCAAATTCACATGCTTGCCCAATGATAATGGGCCCAGCACCAATCAGTAGGATCGATTTTATATCTGTACGTTTTGCCATAACTATTATGCTTCGCGTCTTGAGCGCATCGCGTCAATAAATGGTTGAAATAATTCACGCACATCATGAGGCCCCGGACTTGCTTCAGGGTGACCTTGAAAACTGTACGCAGGAACATCGCGGTGGCGCACACCTTGAAGACTGCCATCAAACAAAGAACGATGTGTTGGAATCAATGTATCAGGTAATGATTGTTCGTCGACTGCAAACCCGTGGTTCTGACTACTAATCATTACTCTACCCGTGTCTAGATCTTTGACCGGGTGATTTGCACCATGATGGCCGAACTTCATTTTCACGGTTTTAGCACCGCATGCCAAACCAAAAAGTTGGTGCCCCAAACAAATGCCAAAACTTGGAATATTATTATCTATAACGTCTTTAATCATGCTAATTGCATAATCACACGGCTCTGGATCTCCTGGCCCATTAGAGAGAAATACGCCATCAGGATTCAGCGCAGACACCTCTGCAAAGGAAGTTTGTGCTGGCAATACTTCTACCTCACAACCCAAATCCGTGAGGATTCTTAAGATGTTATGTTTAACCCCATAATCAAGCGCCACCACTTTATACTTGGACTCATGACTACTCGCATAACCCTCTTTGATTGACCAGACACTTTCACGCCACGAGTAGGCTTTTTCTGTCGTCACTTCTTTTGCTAAATCCATGCCTTTTAATCCAGCAAATGACTTAGCCTGCTGAAGCAATTCATCAATATTGACATCGCCTGTCGCAATCACACCATTGAGTGACCCTTTTTCTCTAAGTCGGCGAGTTAAACTACGTGTATCTATATTCGCAATGGCAACGATATTATGGCTAATTAAATAATCTTCTAGAGTCTGCTCACTCCGCCAGTTGGAAATAGTGACAGGCAAGTCACGAATCACTAAACCCGCAGAATATAATTTTTTTGATTCCCAGTCTTCTTGGTTAGCACCGACATTTCCTATATGAGGATAAGTCAGTGTCACTATTTGTTTACAATAGGAGGGATCAGTGAGAATTTCTTGATAGCCCGTCATCGAAGTATTAAAAACCACTTCGCCTTCGGTGGCACCTTGAGCGCCAATTGAAATACCTTGGAAGATAGTTCCGTCTTCAAGTACTAAATAGGCCGGTGTACTCAAACGCTTCCTCCTGAACGTGCATGTAAAAAACGGGGCACCAAAGATGTCCCGTCAAGAAATTTGTGTTGTGGCTTTAGAGGATGTTGCCTCTCACATTGATTGTACTGCAACTCGTTCAATGTCGGTAGAGCAGTAGTTCAAATAATTCACTTAAGGAGTCAAGATAATCCCAGTACATCCTGCATATCATAGACACCTGCAGACTGGCCCTGCAACCAAGTGGCTGCTCGCACGGCACCGCGTGCAAATGTTAACCGGCTGGTCGCACGATGAGCAATTTCTACACGTTCACCGACGCCAGCGAAGGTGACTGTATGTTCTCCAACAATATCGCCCGCACGAATTGTTTGAAATCCGATCGTTCCAGGCTGACGCTCACCAATATTCCCATGACGCGAATATTCAGCCTTTTCCTCAAGATTGACACCAATGGCGTCGGCAATGACTTCTCCCATGCGCAGAGCCGTCCCGGATGGCGCATCGACTTTATTCTTATGATGCGCTTCGACAATTTCAATATCGTAATCCTCACCCAACGTTTTTGCGGCTGTTTGCAGAATACTTAAGCATAAATTGACACCCACACTCATGTTAGGCGCAAAAACAATAGGAATGCTGTTGCCGGCTGATGTGATGGCCTGCTTCTGCTCTTTGCTTAGCCCTGTGGTCCCAATCACCATAGGTATATGATGGGTGACACAATAATCTAATGCGCTCATTAGCCCTTCGGGTAAAGTAAAATCGATCCACACGCCGATATCTTTTGGCAGTTGGCTTCGATCACTAAACATAAGTACATTGGCAGGTGCAATTCCAGCGACAGAGCCTGCATCTGAGCCTTCAAATTCCGAGCCTGAACGTACTAATGCAGCCGCTAAGCTAGTCGCATCATTTTCGACACAGGCTTGGACCAGCGCGCGGCCCATGCGGCCACTGGCACCATTGATTGTGATTGCGGTTGTCATGATTTCAAATTAATCCGACCAGAATTTTAGATCTTCAAAAAAGCTTTTAACGCCATCACCCCAGCCATGGGATTTAGGACTATGTTTTTTACCACTAGCAAGTAAAGAAGTATCTAATTCCTGTAGTAATTCTTTTTGCTGCTTGGTCAAATTGACCGGGGTTTCTGTCAGTACGTGAACAAACATATCTCCCTGTGCACCGCCTCTAACAGGCTTTACACCTTTTCCTCTCATACGAAACTGTTTACCAGTTTGCGTCTCAGCAGGAATTTTTAAATTAATTTTTCCATCAAGGGTTGGAATTTCAACTTCCCCTCCCAGCGCTGCTGTCACAAAGCCTATTGGAATCTCACAATGCAGATGTTCACCATCTCGCTTGAAGATAGGGTGTTGTTTAACGTTAACTTGGACATATAAGTCTCCAGCCGGACCACCATTTTCTCCAGCTTCACCCTCATTGGATAATCGAATTCTATCACCAGTATCGACACCACCGGGTACTTTTACTGATAAAGTTCTTGGCTTTTCTACTGCACCTGCCCCTCGGCAATCACCACATGGACTACTGATGACTTTACCTCGACCTCGACACTTTGGACAGGGTTGTTGAATAGAGAAAAATCCCTGCTGCATTCTTACTTGCCCGACACCACCGCAGGTTTCGCAGTTTTCCATTGTCGTCCCTGGTTCAGCACCACTACCGGAACAGGTTTCACATGTCTGTCTTGAAGAAATATCAATATTGGCATCTGTACCAAACACTGCTTCTTCA
The DNA here is from genome assembly GCA_045106935.1 of Gammaproteobacteria bacterium. Classification (GTDB taxonomy): domain Bacteria; phylum Pseudomonadota; class Gammaproteobacteria; order UBA4575; family UBA4575; genus UBA1858. The sequence goes on from JBGCFN010000008.1 coordinate 39,513, forward strand.
AGGCTAAGCTCTAAATTGTATTGAAGATCAGCGCCGCGGTAAGCACGATTCTGCCCTCCACGACCACCGCCACCAAAGATGTCGCCAAAAATATCACCGAACACATCCCCAAAGTCACCACTACCCTGAGATGAAAAGCCGCCTTGCTGCTCTATACCAGCATGGCCGTACTGATCATATATTTGACGTTTTTGACTATCCGAAAGGATATCGTAGGCTTCTTTCGCTTCCTTGAATTTAACTTCTGCGTCGGCGTTATTTTCATTTCTATCAGGGTGATACTTCATTGCCAAGCGTCGATACGCTTTTTTAAATTCCGCATCATTACTATCACGCGAAACCCCTAATACTTCGTAATAATCCCTTTTGGCCATTTGCAACTACACTAATTTATTTGCTTAGATTTATTTAACTTAAATTTATTTTCTTCCAGATAAAGCAAAGCCCAAAGTCAGACTCCGCACAGATCGCGCGAAGCCTAATACTTTGGACTAACAATACTGCTAAAAAAAAATAACTAATTAAGATTTATTTTCTTTTACCTCTTCAAACTCAGCATCCACTACGTCGTCGCCAGCTTTATCTGCATCTGCTGCAGGCTCACCTTCGGCTTCCGCCGCACCGGCGTCTGCATACATTTGCTCAGCTAGCTTTTGCGATACTTCAGTCAGCGCTTGTGTTTTAGATTCGATGGCATCTTTATCATCTTTATCTAACACTTCACGTAAATCTGCAATGGCAGATTCAATGCGTGATTTTTCTTCCGCGTCTACCTTGTCGCCTAAGTCATTCAAAGATTTTTCAGTGGCGTGAATCATGCCATCTGCTGTATTTCGCACCGTCACAAGCTCTTGGAATTTACGATCTTCTTCGGCGTGCGCTTCAGCATCTTGAACCATCTTGTTAACTTCTTCGTCGGACAAGCCACTAGACGCCTTAATCACAATTGATTGCTCTTTATTCGTCGCTTTATCTTTAGCAGACACATTCAAAATACCGTTTGCATCAATATCAAAGCTGACTTCAATTTGTGGCACACCTCGTTGCGCAGGAGGAATATCACTAAGGTCAAACCGACCTAATGATTTATTACCTGCCGCTTGCTCACGTTCACCTTGCAACACATGGACCGTCACAGCGGTTTGATTATCTTCTGCTGTAGAGAACACTTGAGATGCCGTCGTTGGAATGGTTGTATTCTTATCAATCAACTTCGTCATCACACCACCCATGGTTTCAATGCCCAATGACAGTGGCGTCACATCTAACAACAGAACGTCTTTAACATCACCACCAAGCACACCGGCTTGGATTGCCGCACCCATAGCAACAGCCTCATCTGGGTTCACATCTTTTCGTGGCTCTTTACCAAAGAAATTTTGTACTGCTTCTTGAACCATTGGCATACGAATCTGACCACCCACTAAAATGATGTCGTCAATTTCTGATGCACTAAGCCCAGCATCTTTTAATGCCAGCTTGCATGGAGCAATTGTACGCTCCACCAAATCTTCTACTAGCGACTCTAACTTGGCACGTGACACTTTAATATTAAGGTGCTTAGGCCCATTTTGATCAGCAGTGATATATGGCAGATTAATTTCAGTTTGCTGTGAAGAAGAAAGCTCAATCTTGGCTTTTTCTGCTGCTTCTTTAAGACGCTGCAATGCCATTGGATCGTTATGCAAATCAAAACCCTGCTCTTTCTTAAATTCATCTGCAAGATAATCAATCAATCGCATGTCAAAATCTTCACCACCTAAGAAAGTATCACCATTAGTGGATAACACTTCAAATTGGTGCTCGCCATCAATCTCGGCAATCTCAATCACTGATACGTCAAACGTACCACCACCAAGATCATAAACAACAATCTTGCGATCGCCACGCTGCTTATCCATTCCGTAAGCAAGTGCTGCTGCGGTTGGCTCGTTAATAATGCGTTTTACATCTAAGCCAGCAATTTTTCCTGCATCTTTAGTTGCCTGACGTTGAGAGTCATTAAAGTATGCAGGCACTGTAATCACGGCCTCACTAATCTCTTCACCCAGATACTCTTCTGCGGTTTTTTTCATTTTCATCAGCACGCGCGCAGAAATTTCTGGTGGCGCCATTTTCTTGCCGTGAGACTCTAGCCATGCATCACCATTGTCTGCCTTGATGATTTTATAAGGCACCAATTTAATATCTTTTTGCACAGCGTCTTCTTCAAAACGTCTTCCGATTAAACGTTTTACTGCATAAAATGTATTTTCTGGATTGGTGACCGCTTGACGTTTTGCAGATTGACCTACTAATACTTCGTCTTCCTCACTAAATGCAATGATCGATGGGGTGGTTCGATCACCCTCAGAATTTTCAATCACTTTGGCAACACCGCCATCGATGACGGCGACACATGAGTTAGTCGTACCCAAGTCAATACCAATAATTTTTCCCATTTCTGCTACTCCAAAAAAATAAATATATTCAAGTTGTTAATCTATGACTCATATATGAGGTCAAGCTTACAAATTTCAAGGATTTAATAAAATTTATTTAGCTAATCGCTATAAAAACGATAAATACCCTAGAATTCGGCGCTAGGCCGGGGCTTTTGACACCATCACCATGGCTGGTCGCAATAGACGATCATTCAATACATAGCCTTTTTGCATCACAGCGATGACCGTATTTGGACTGTGTTCGGTAGATTCTTGCATACTCATGGCTTGATGAAGATTTGGGTCAAATACCTCACCCATAGGATTCACTTCCATAATGCTAAATTTCTCTAAGGCCTGCGTGAGCATTTTTAGGGTTAATTCGGTGCCTTCTTTCAGCTTCTCCGCATCCGCGACCTCCGCACTCAGACCTAATTCCAAGCTGTCTTTGACTGCCAGCAGCTCCATGCCGAATTTCTCTAAGCCAAATTTATGTGCATTTTCGACATTTTTATCAGCGCGTCGTTTTGTATTTTCCATTTCAGCTTGCGCACGCATATACAACTGCCAGTTGTCTTCAGCTTTTTGCTGCGCCTCAGCGAGTGCCTGCTCAAGATTGACTTCATCTGAAGCATCTTGTGTAACCTCTTCTATGACCGCATCTATCTCTTCTTGATCAGATGACGACTCATGTTGTGATTCTGAATGATCTGGCATTTCGTACTCCTACACGAAAAAAATTAACGACAATATTGATGCATTAACAAATGGGGGCAACCTATTCTGAGTTCAAGGCTTCACTCAATAATTTTGCAGTCACATCAACAATGGGGATGACACGGTCGTATGCCATCCGCGTGGGACCGACTACCGCCAGAACGCCTTTGACATCCTCACTAATACTGTAAGGCGCGGATACTACGCTACAATCATCAAAAACGTCATATCCCGATTCGCTACCTATAAAAATTTGGACGCCTTCAGCACAGATACATCGATCCAACAGGTGTAGAATCTCTTTTTTCTGATTAAACGCATCAAATAAGCCGCGCAATTTCCCCATATTCGAGAGCTCTTCAAACTCCATCAAATTTGTTTGCCCATCAACAATATAGTTCTGGGTTGAGGATGATCCTTCTTCCTCACCAAATATTTTGCCGCCCAACGTGATTGCCGTACGCATTAAATCATCCATATTCTGACGTACTGAATCCAACTCTTTGAGTAATAGTTTGCGAACTTCCTGCAAACTTCGCCCCGCTAAAATATCATTAAGGTAATTCGCCGCTTCACGTAATTCACTTGAAGAATAGTCTCTATCTAAATGAATAATACGGTTATGAACATCTTTTTGGTCAACCACCAAGATTGCTAGAATTCGCCGATCTGACAGGCTCAAAAACTCTATTTGCCTAAAAGCTGCTTTATCATGTTGCGGCATGGTCACGACACCAGCCATTTGAGTTAACGATGACAGTAAATTAGAGGCCGTTTCTACCACGCTTTTCTGATCCACACTGGAGTCACTCAAGCGTGATTTTAAACCGGTTACTTCTGAAGACTTTAATGGCTTAACTTCAACCAATGTATCTACAAACAATCGATAGCCCAGTGCAGTTGGCACTCGCCCAGCGGACGTGTGCGGAGAGTGTAAATAACCGAGCACCTCCAAATCAGACATGATATTGCGGACTGTCGCCGGACTAACATCCAAATCTGACACACGCGCCAAGGTACGCGAACCGACCGGCTGCCCATCATTAATATGGTTTTGCACAAGCACACGAAATAAGTGTTGCGCACGCGCATCAAGTTGTTTGTCCATTTAATCGACCAAATTCAATTTCTGCATTAGTATCACACTCGACATATCATTTTAGGAGTCTGGCACTCAGAATCCTAGAGTGCCAATATACACCATCCTAATTTTCTAAGGCAAAATTGGACTGATACCGGTTTAACGGTAAGCTGCATATATTGAAGACTATTTCCACACAAACCTGAATGCTATTTAACCTGTGACTAATAAATTTAAATCTGTCGGTATCATTGCTAAGCACAATGACAAACTGGTGTTTGAAACTGTACGTAGTCTTTATGACTTTTTAACGTCCAATGACATCAAGATCTGTGTCGACAAAGATGCTCAGCAATGCTTGGAAAATACCGGTGTCAGCTGTGTCAATATCAAAGAAATGCATAAAGATATCGACTTAGCGATTGTCGTTGGAGGTGATGGAACACTTCTCTCCTCCGCCCAATCCATGGTTAAGCACGATATTCCAATTATTGGCATCAACCGAGGCAGGCTAGGCTTTCTTACTAATATTCTGCCAGAGAATATGCATCAAGATTTAAAACAAATCTTTAATGGTGAATATCAACAAGAAGCGCGCACCGTCATGACGGCTAAACATATGCGTGGCGAAGAACAATTAGCGTCATGCCTGGCAATTAATGATGTCGTCGTCCATGCGCGCTATGTAGTCCGTATGATTGAACTAGAAACACGCATCGATGGCGAATACTTAAATACTGTCAGAGCGGATGGACTGATTGTGGCCACACCCACAGGCTCCACTGCCTATGCATTATCGGGCGGCGGCCCGATTGTACACCCAAGTGTTGCGACTACCCTATTAGTGCCTATTTGCCCCCATACATTAAGTAATCGGCCAATCGCGATTGATGAAAATAGCCGCGTTGAAATTGTCTATTCAACTACGAATAAATTAAATGGTATTGCGTCTATTGATGGGCAAATGGAAACTGAGGTCATTCCTGGTGATCGCATTATTATGGAACGATCCAGCCAACCCCTGACACTAATACAACCAAATAGTTATTCTTTCTTTAAAGTATTACGCCAGAAATTAAACTGGAGCCAGCAACCTTAGCGCTATGTTGAAGTCATTACACATTCAGAATTTTGCCATTATTGAGAAACTTGAATTAGATTTCTTCTCAGGCATGAGTGCGCTGACAGGAGAAACGGGTGCGGGCAAGTCGATTATTATTGATGCCATCGGTTTAGTACTAGGTGATCGCGCTGATAATAATTTAATTCGCGCCGGCAAAGATGCTGCAGAAATAATTCTGGTCATCGAAATCGATACGCAATCAAATAGCGCTCGATGGTTAAAAGAAAATGATTTTGAAGTCGAATCAGAATCTATTTTAAGGCGTGTCGTTCGAAAAGACGGCAAGTCAAAGGCTTATATTAACGGCGTACCTGTGCCACTAAAAACGTTAAAAGAATTAGGTGAGTGCATTATTAATATATATGGACAACATGCACATCAATCATTAATGCATACCAGCACTCAGCGCGAATTAGTTGATCAGTTTGCTAAGCAAAAAGAAAACTTAACCACGTTAGATAATCTTTTCAATCTGTGGCGCGAGCAAAAACAACGCTTCGATGAGATAAACAAAAATTCTAGCGACATACAATCCACCATCGAACTACTTCGCTACCAAGTAGAAGAATTAGATCAACTAGGTTTAGAAACTAACGAAGTAAACACGTTAGAACTAAAACATAAGCGCTTAGCTAACGCGGAAGAGTTGAAAAAATCGACATTACAAGCGAGTCACCAGTTAAAAAGCGACGACAGCTCAGATATCTATACCACGCTCAATCAGATTTGCACCCAGGTGAGCGCATTAATTGAAAATGATCAAAGCTTGAAAGCAACTAACGAATCACTCGAAGAAGCATTTACTATTATCAGCGAATGTGCAGATGATTTACGCAATTACGCCGAGGGCATTGAGATAGATCCAGAAGAGTTATTCCAAACAGAAGAACGCTTAGCCAGCATTGATCAAATCTCACGAAAACATAAAGTCACACCCGAAGAATTAATTGTTCTGCATGAAAAAATCAGTCGGGAGCTTGAGTCACTGACAAAACCTGAGTGCGACATAGATGCACTTCAAGCCATGCTAGAAGAAACTGAAAGCGCCTATCGAGAACTAGCAAAAAAAATCAGCAAAAAAAGAACATCGGTGGCGAAAAAACTGAGTACCGATATCACTAAAGCTTTAGCAAAGCTGGGCATGGAGAAAGCTCGCGTAGAGATTGCCGTTAATTATGACGACTCATCTACACCTTCTTCATATGGCTTTGACTCAATAGTATTAAATGTCCAAACTAATCCTGGACAAAAAATGTTACCGCTTTCTCAAGTAGCATCGGGCGGAGAGCTTTCTCGCATCAGTCTCGCCATCCAGATGATTGCTGTAGATAAAATGGATGTACCCGTACTGATATTTGATGAAGTTGATTCTGGCGTCGGCGGCGCTGTGGCAGAAGTTGTCGGCAGAGAACTGCGCATTATTGGCGAACACAGGCAAGTAATGTGTATCACCCACTTGGCGCAAGTAGCCGCGAATGCCCATCACCACTATCGAGTCAACAAACAATCCGAGCAATCAGATACCGCATCAGCCATTGAATACTTAAGCCAAGCCGATAGAATTACAGAAATTGCACGCATGATTGGCGGCGTCACATTAACCGAAAACACTTATTTACACGCACAAGAAATGCTGGAAGCAAGCATTCAATAATTACTAATTTTGCATCATCTTTAATTTCAACATAAGAAAATACCTCATGAGTAAAGCATTATTCAGATTCACAGCACTACTCCTTTTAATTAGCTTAAGTGGATGCAGCGGACGCCTATTCACTGTTCACAAAATAGATGTGCAACAAGGCAATGCAGTTGACCCAGAAAAAGTGGAGCAATTACAAGTGGGCATGAATAAAGAACAAGTTAGATTCCTAATGGGTTCACCGCTCATTCATGATGCATTTCATCCCGATCGCTGGGATTATGTTTATCACTTGATCCCTGATTATGGCGATACTGAAAGACGTCACGTCGCTGTATTTTTTGAAGGCGACAAAGTCATGAATATTGAAAAAAGCGATATGCCACCTGAAGAACAGCCAGAAGTAGAAGCAGAAGAAGAAACATAACTCACACAAACTTAAGCGACACTCCAATAGCTACTTTCCCTCTATCAATCCCTTTACTTTCTTGAAGAACAACCACCTCTTACAAGCCACATCTCCTTACCCACAAAACAAATAACAAATCTGTGAGTCAGTTAACGCTGTAATAACTGTGTTAACCATCCGGTCTAATTTGTTAACAGCTCGTCATTATAATTCATCTTTCGTAACATTTTTTAACAAACGAATGAGAATTCCAACAAAGAAGTTATATCTGAATCGACATAAAGTAGCTGCAATATAAAACAACATACAGCGCCGGTCAGAAAGGAACTACACGTGGATCAACCGTCAACCAAACATTGCAAATGCAATGGAATTCGATTATTGACTCGATTCGGATTAATACTATTGATTACCTATTTAGGTTTAAGCCTAAGTACAGCACAAGCAGGTATTCATTTTACGCTAATGAGTTCTGGCTCTGTTCCACAACCCGCTGAAATTAATCTGATTAACGCATTAAACGAGTCATCTTTACCTCTGAAAAAACCACTGCTTAATCTATACCAGTTAAGAAATTACAAATTACTATGGAGTGATGGCGAGCAATACAATGAGAATGCCAAACAACTTTTACATGTGATACAACAAGCCAGTCAATTTGGTTTAGATGCGAAAGATTACGATGCAGAATTACTCCAGGAATTTATTGAGGCAACTTCAATAGATCCATCTTTGTTAAGCAAATCTGACATCGTGTTTTCACACGCCTACATGAAACTTGCGAGTCATATTAGCAATGGTAAAACGATAGATTCACACTCAATACTTAACAGCAATGACGCATTGCTAGCTTCACTCAGTGCAGCCGCAGATAACAATACTGTGCAAGCTACTATAAGTGACTTGCAGCCCTCACATAGTCATTACAGACACCTGATAAAAGCAATCGCGAATTACAAGCAAATCGAAACAGATATTGATTACCAGCAAACACCATTTCAATTATCACAACGATCATATGAACTTGGTGACTACTCTGCCGGGATCCCCAAATTAAGGAAGTTTTTAAACCTACTAGGCGACTACACTCACAATGATTTCACAAGCGAATTATTTGATGAGCCACTCATGCTTGCTGTTAGTCAGTTTCAAATACGTCACGGGTTAGACCCCGATGGGGTGCTGGGCAAACAAACCGTTCGCGCATTGAACACGCCAATCTGGAAACGAATACAGCAACTCGAACTCAATCTTGCACGCGCACAAGTCTTGCCCGATATTTCTGTGGGTCGCCATCTATTAGTTAATATCCCCGCATACAAACTATACCTTTACGACAATCAACAACTCACTTATCAATCAAATGTAGTGGTCGGGAAAAAGAAACATAAAACACCTTTAATCTCTTCGCAGTTAACTAAAATTGTCTTAAGCCCATACTGGAACGTACCAAAATCAATCACTTACAATGAGATTATTCCAGCACTACGGCGCGATCCCAATTATTTAGCTAAAAATAATATGAAGTTACTGAGCACAGATAGCAACCAGGCGCGAATTATCAATCCTGATTCTATTGATTGGTTTAATCTCGACCAAGCAAACACAAACTTTAGAGTTCGCCAGGAGCCAGGCATACGTAACTCACTCGGAAACATTAAATTTATTTTCCCTAACCGCTATAGTGTATATTTGCATGACACCCCATCAAGACAATTATTTGCATTGCCACGACGCGCATTTAGTCATGGATGTATCCGTCTTGAAGACCCGTTTGGCCTCGCAGAAACCTTAATATCAAACGATTTAGGCTGGTCGAAATATGATTTACTCCACTTATCAAAACAGAGTAAATCCAAAACCGTCCCACTGAGTGAATCTGTGCCTATCCACATTACCTACATGACGGCTTGGGCCGATGAGCAAGGAATCGTTAATTTTAGACCGGATATCTACAATCGGGATACCCAAATGCTAGCCAGCTTGTATAATGCTGAAAATTAAAATGATAATTATAAGTATTTATACAGGGGTAAATTTTGGCTCAGCAACCCAGCGAGCGCGCTTCCGCTAATCGTCGCAATTTTCTTATTCATGCTTCGGCATCTGCATTGGCAGTGTCTTTCCCACAACTGATTCTTGCCAAGACTCATGTCGTTAAGGAAAAATCACTGTCTTTTTTGAATCTACACACCAACGAAACATTGCAGTGTTGCTACTCTAAGAACGACAAACTGAATTTAGATGCACTCGCAAAGATCAATCACATTTTAAGAGACCATCGCACCCAAGAAGTTGCACCGATTGACCAAAAAATAATAGACATGTTACATACACTACACACACTTACTGAATCTAGCGCGCCATTCGAAATCATTTCAGGCTATCGTTCACCAAAGACTAACGAAGCTTTACGCAATAGCACAACAGGCGTTGCAAAAAAGAGCTTACACATGCAAGGTAAAGCGATTGATGTGCGTCTCCCAGATATTGAATTAAAGAAATTTCGCGACGTTGCAATTTCATTACAAGCCGGTGGTGTTGGCTATTATGCTAAAAGTGGCTTTTTACATTTAGACACAGGCCGTCCACGCAACTGGTAATCCTTCGCATTTCTTATCAACCTTATCGCTAAAATTGATCAATCTGTGAATCTGCTCGCAATTTAACATTAATTTTTCCCGCCTCAGTGCCAATAAATTATCGTATATAAACATACGATAATGACGAAACACTGCGAGGGAACCGCATGCAAACACACACTCTTCTACAATCTTTTGGCCTGATATTCGCCTTAGCCACAGTGTACTTTATTAACGGCGAATTCTATTTCTATTCATGTTTATGCGCAATCTGTAGTACGTACTGGTTCAGCTACAATGCGAAGACGCTAAAGAACGCTTACATTATTAGAAACAAAGAATAAATTACAGCGAACATGTAAGCTGTATTAGTTAGCTGCGGTCTTGTTAAAACACATACATCTGTTTTAACACCATGACCGTACGCCTTATTATATCAATCGCATTTGTTTGCTTGTGTAGTTTAAGCATGGCTAGCGATGACTCTGAAAAAGCCACTTATCAATACGCAATTGACCTTTACGGCTCTACCGAAGAACGTCAACACGCACGCGAATGGTTCTCACAAAAAAACAACCCAAATGTAGTCCCCGCATTAATACGCTCACTTCGCTACTTTCCAGAAGACTCCGCTGAAACATTACCCTTATTAGAGAAATTCACAGGACAAACATTAGGTAAACGCTGGTTCAATTGGGTAGTTTGGTTAGAAGCTCATCCTATCGATAGCTTTAGCAATAATGAATTATTTTTAAGTCGTATTTTTAGTCGTATTGACCCTAACTTCACAACATTTTTTTATCCTGGCATTGAAAGGAAAATACGCTTAGATGAAATTACATGGGGAGGCGTAAGAAAAGATGGCATCCCCGCTCTAACAAGGCCCACGTTAGTATGGCCACAAGAAGCGACCTATTTAAGAGATAAAGATTTAGTCTTTGGCATATCCATCAATGGCGACACACGTGCCTACCCATACCGCATTATGGATTGGCATGAGATGTTCAATGATGTCATCGGCGGTGTACCAGTATCACTCGCTTACTGCACTTTATGTGGCTCAGGTATTCTTTATAAAACCCAAGTCGATGCTGACAAGCCTGCATTAATATTTGGGTCTTCCGGATTTTTATATCGTTCCAATAAACTCATGTACGACCAAGAAACACATACATTATGGAATCAATTTAGTGGCAAACCGGTGGTTGGCCCACTGACGAATAAGAATATCGAGCTAGAAGTCATTCCTGTCGTCACTACTACGTGGGGTGAGTGGAAGACATCCCACCCTGACACAAAAGTTCTTAGCAGCAACACTGGATTTAAGCGAGATTATTCTCCTGGCGCAGCGTATGGCGCTTACTTTGGCAGCGACGAACTAATGTTTCCTGTATTTGTTGACAACAAGTCGCTTCAGCAAAAAGAACAAGTCTTTGGCTTACGCATTAGTGGCGCCACCAAAGCTTGGCCATTGTCATTATTCACATCGCCACAAGCGATTAATGACCACATAGGGATTATTCCAATAGTGATTATTGGTGACGCTAAGACACAAACCGTTCGCGCCTATCGCTCAGAAGGAAAGACATTCATTTTAGATAAGACAGGAAATGTATACGAAGACAACAATCAATGGGAAATGACAGAGAACGCACTGATAGGGCCCAACAATCAAAGCCTCGCGAGACTCCCTGGCCACCTTGCTTATTGGTTTGCATGGAATGGATATTTCCCAAATACACTTGCAAATATCAAAGACAAACCAAGCGTAGACAAAATCCCATGAAAAAAACCTGCACACTTTGCCATCAAGACACTGATGATTTATACCACATAGCTGAACAATACATCCTAAGCATTATCAAGAAAGAGCACCCTGAGTGGGTAGACCAAAATGGCGTATGCATAAAATGCTTAGAACACTATAAAGCCTTAGACCACGCCATCAAAATAGTGACTTGAATTACACGCTTAAGGCGTAAACATATAACACATTTGGCTATCTGAGTTATTCGCACCAAATCTTGCCATCCTAATCGTGGTTTCATACCTGCACCCCTCATTTAGCATGTGCATATATACCAACAATCTAAAACGAACACGTGAATCACTAGTGAGTCTTATCAAATAATAACGCAATACTTCCGCCATCTTTCTATTCACAAGCGGCTAGTATAATATGTTAACTATTCTCTAAGATCAGCACCAAGACACACTTCCAACTTGAAGAAGAATCAGTTTTCGCTATTTCCATCATCCAATTCATTCAAACCAAAATATAGGAATTATTGTGAATTTTCACTTTACGCTAGCATGTGGACTAACGGTAGTTTTACTCATCCTCTCATGCACACGTTTACGCAACAACCAAGCCTACTCTGGTTTACACACTCTCTATACAAAGGTTATTAGCTATAGAGATTATATATTTTTACTTGCACTCTCGACACTGTTCTTTTCTTTTACGTTCTTTAGCGCACCAAATGAATTTTCAGACACTGATGTATTATTTTTAATGCCAATGATTTTGGCTGTATGCCTCATCCAGTACTGGATATGCTGTCTGATTAAAAATGAAATAATCCGTAGCCTCTTATTATCCTTATTTTCACTCATCAATGTGGCTTCGTTAAATTTACTAATGAACCACAGCCTTACTAATTTAGCGACATACCAGATTATAATATTCTGCTTACTCCTAATTTTCATATTTAATACTTTCTTCAACATCATTAGACAACATGCACACAAAGGTGCTGTTTTCTCGCTCACTTTATTATTAATAGCGTTATTATTTTCCGGAGTCATTTCTTGGGAGGAAAAATATTATTTTACTTATGACGAAGAGCTTAATGCAGCAAGCGCTGAAAATATCAAGCTAGTTGATTTTAAGGTCAATCCAAATGTCTATATTATTTCGTTCGACGCATTGATCCCCAAATCAATTTACAAAAAGCATTTTCAAACCAATGAACCAACAGATTATCACCGTGTACTTGATAGCAATTTCAATAGCTTTACAAATTTCTTTGCCGATGAAATACCCACATCGAAGTCATTAAATAGTCTGCTGTTATTTGACAAAGAACACTTTTTAAACATGAAAACGAAGTTTCGATATACCGCGTATAATGGAATTACACCAAGCCCGCTTTTTGAAGTATTCAAACACAATGGATACGAATCAACCACACTTTTCCAAACAGGTTACTTTGGCAAGAAAAAAGGGCCCTTTGTAGACAACTACTTAATCAACGATAAAACCGAAGGCGTGTGTCAATTTGTTCCAAACACACAAGTGAAGCATGTATTCCTAGGGTATTGCGCTGCTTCCCAATCAAGATTATTTCAAAACAGTCTAAATCCTTCTCATGATAACAAGGACTCAATTAACTTTTTGTTATCTACCATGGACTCACTTACTCAAAAAAATACTCCACAAATTTTGCTCGCCTATTTATTTGTTCCAGAACATACACCACATGATTATCAAACTTACGATGACGACGACTTTAATGCATATAAACAGAGTTATATTGAGAAAAGCACCATCGCGGCTAAACATCTTGAAAAAATAATCAACTTCATAAATAGTAAAGACCCGAATTCAATTTTATATGTGTTTGGAGATCATGGCCCATACTTAACCCAATCAATCGAATTTAATGATGACAAGAAATTTGTTATCCAAGATCGATTTGGCGTGTATGGTGGCATTTATCCAAAGGACCAATGTAAAAATTCTTTATCATCACCCTATGAAGGGGGTTATACTACCGTACTAAGGGGAATGTATATGATCGTAAGATGCTTGACTGATGGAGAAGAAGTATTTAAACAGGAGAGTCCTCTATATTTACGCAAGTTTGGCAAAACAAACCGAGAACGCAGCTATGAAACCTATTTATATGAGTAATAATACACACGATTTAACAAGAAAATTAAAAGGATTACAAATATTAGTAACATTAAATCTTTTCTTCGCACCAAGCGCTTATGCTTATGTTGACCCAGGCTCAGGAAGCGTTATCGTGACAACCGTGCTGGGACTTATTGCGGCAATAGGTTACACATGCCGCAAATATTTCTATAAAGCAAAAAAGCTTTTCACCAAAAATAATGCAAGCGAAAGCGAACAGCACCAAACCAATAAAAATGACGACTAGTATTGATGACAACTCAGGCTCATTTCGCGACCCAGCAAATAGAGTCTATGAACAAAAACATGACTCTAACAATAAAATAACCAGAATTTTACGTGGCGTAAATCAACAAACTTTAACTCATCACCACGATCTTGTTAATGAACCTTTTTTCATCAAACACCGAGATGCCGGGCGAGTAATAAAAACACATTTAAGTGATTCAGCTGACACTCATATTCAAGATGTCATTAAGGATGGCTGGGCTGGTTGTTTAGAACATGAGGTTGTGCCGTTCATTAGTTACCCATATGAATGGCCGTTCTCTATGCTTAAAGATGCAGCTTTACTACAACTACACTTAATTGAAACAAGCCTAGAAAATGGATGGACCTTAAAAGATGCAACGCCTTATAATATTCAATGGATAGGGTCACGCCCTGTATTTATTGATGAACCATCATTTGTACCTTGGGAGGAAGGAGATCCTTGGGTGGGCTATCGTCAATTCTGTTCAATGTTCTTAATCCCACTGATGTTAAAAGCACACCTTGGCATCGACCATTTACCATTAATTCGATCATGGCTTGATGGTATCCCACCACTAGAAGCAGTAAAATATTTTTCTGGCAAAAAAATATTAAAGAAAGGCGTGTTATCGCACATTATTTTTCCAGCCAATGTCGAAAATAAAATTGCCAAACAAGAAAGAGATCGTGCACCCGCAAAAAAACGAGTTGCACGCAAACAATCTAAAGCAATGGTAGTTGGCTTAGTTCAAAGTCTTAGCCGCTTAATCAATAATCTCTCGATTGAAATAGAACACACCGATTGGTCACACTATGATAAAAACCACTCCTACAGTGACACAGAATTTGAAGAGAAGAAGGCATTTATCATAAAACACACCTCAAATAAATCGTTAGATCATGTCTGGGACATCGGTTGCAATACTGGGACTTTTTCAAAAATTGTAAGCACTAATTCAAATTATGTGATTTCTCTAGACGGAGATCACAATTCTATAGAACAACTTTATCTTGCAGAAAAATCTAATCCAGACTCTAAAATTCTGCCACTGGTAATGAATTTAGCAAACATTTCTCCTGGTCAAGGCTGGGCAGGTGAAGAGAGGCAAGCATTAGACCAGCGTCAAAAACCAAACCTTATTATGTGCCTTGCGCTCATTCACCACATGCGCATCTCAGCCAACATACCCAACATTAAGTTCTTACAGTGGTTACGTTCGCTTAATGCAGAGATCATCATAGAGTTTGTTAATCGTGAAGATGAAATGGCGATAAAATTACTCACAAACAAAAAAGAACAGTATGATGACTACAATGACAAACAATTTGTTGTCGATGCAGAAAAATATTTTAACATTACCGACCGAAAGCGCCTGAAAAATGGCAAGCGTGAAATTTTCTTTCTCACGCCCAAATAAATAACATAACCAATGGACACCTTAGAATATTTGCTCAGCCCAATTATATGGGTAATGGAGGCTGTACTAATCATCTTTCACACCTTAACAGGATCGATTGGCCTTTCCATTCTGCTGTTAAGTTTCACTTTTGCACTGATCGCGCTTCCTTTACAAAAGAAAGGGCAGCGAATTGAAAAAGAAATAAACGAAAAAATAAGTGTCATTGACCATGAACTAAAACCATTTAAGGCCTCACTTAAAGGGGAAGAACTTTTTCTAGCGACAGAAAATATCTATGAAAAACATCATTATCACCCAATCAAAAGCATAGCATCCGGAACAAGCTTTCTCGTAATGTTGCCAATTTTGATTTCTGCGATATTTTTATTTTCCAACAACCCATTGTTAGCGCACAAAGAATTTCTCTTTATTGATAATCTTGCTGAACCTGATGGCACATTTAATTTTATAAATGTATTGCCGTTTATTATGCTTTCCATCACTTTGATTGATTCTAAGCTCCGTTACAAAAGCAACAAGCAGGCTCAAAGACGATTTATGTTAATTGCATTTGTATTATTGGTACTGGTTTATAATATGCCATCTGCATTAGTATTATATTGGACAGGGAGTAATTTCTTTTCACTGGTCAGCAACAACCTCAGAAAAAATAAACCATTGTTTCAAAGCTGAAAATATATTTTCAAAACCATCAATTATGATAGAAAAACCCACAATAATTGATTTTAGTCTTCGAGGTAATTATCTAAAATTAAGACTTAATGAAGGCCTTGCTTTATTGATACAATTGTCGCAGTCGCCTCGAATCCATAGGAGGCATTTTGAGTGGACGATATACTTCCACCCTATCATTTTCATTTAAAATCGTTTCAAGGGAAACAACCTCACCATAAATACCCACCTTATTTATATCAAGAGAAATCTCTTTATGTTTTTCAAGCAGGCCTGATTGTTTTAATGCATCATGTACAGTCGAACCGACAGCCATATCTATCTCTTCCACAAATTCTGCTTGTAACGCTATGTATATTAATTGTATTTGCATAGGCAAGAACAAGTGAATGAGCTTTGATTATTACAATAACAAATGAAATGACGAATAATACTTTCACTCCTCACTGGTACACATCATTCGCTCGCTGCACAAATGACGAAACTAGCCGATCACAAATTTGACTAAAAAAAGACTCGAGCGCCATTTTAAGCATGCGGCTAGACAACTCAAAATCCAGATCTAATTGAACACGAGAGCCCTGGTCATCAATATCAACAAATCGCCATACGCCTTGCAACTCACTAAA
>JBGCFN010000009.1:0-14923 GCA_045106935.1 Gammaproteobacteria bacterium
AACCATCCTAAACCGCTTTATTTTCAAGAAGAATTTTTGGATAAGCATCTAACGATATTTTTAGAAGAAAAGAATTTATCTGAAATTAATGACATTGATCCAGATGAATTTGGTAGTTGGGTTTTCCCTAAACTACTTGAACATCGGAAGCCGCTTTATGAATCAATTGCTAATGACTATGGGTATACGGTTAATTTGCATGATGTTCAAAACGTGCGAGACGAAAAAGATTTTATGGACTTGATTGGTCAATCAATCGACCGTTCGTAATTGCAGTAGTACCTTCCCTTGCCACTAGTACAACACAATGATTTACCCAGTATTGAACGCATGCGTTCAGAGGGTATTGAAGTGTGTTCGCCTAAGCAGGCAAACGATTCTTCATTGCCGAGTATAAAAATAGGGTTTTTAAATATGATGCCTGATGCGGCGCTAGCTGCGACTGAAAGGCAGTTCTTACGTCTGCTCGCAGCTAATCCTGCTGTGAATTGTTACTTTTATCCATTTAGTGTGGCCGGCGTCGGGCGTTCTGAACAAGCTAAGCTGCATACAAATAAATACTATAGCGATTTTGAAACATTGAAATTAATCAACATAGATGCGCTGGTAGTGACAGGCGCTAATGTTTCTCAACCATTCTTGCAAGACGAATTATTTTGGCCTGGGTTGGTAGAAGTATTGAATTGGGCGCGGACTAAAGTTCGTTCAACAATATGCTCGTGTTTGGCAACGCATGCAGCTGCTAAAGTTTTTTATGACGTCAAAAGAAAGCATTTGGGTGAAAAATGTTGGGGTGTTTTTTCTCATAAAGTGCAGCAACCAGAACACTTATTGCTAAATAAAGTAGATCACGATATTAAGATGTGCCATTCGCGTTTCAATGATATATCAAAAAATGACTTTATTGATCAGGGGGTAGACGTGCTTATCTATGATGAGCATGCAGGTGTACAGCTCGCCTGTGAGAGGGATAAGAGTGTCGTTTATTTTCAAGGACATCCTGAATATGATGATATTAGTTTACTTAAGGAATACAAGCGGGAAATTATTCGATATCTTGCGGGGCAAAGAAATGATTATCCCCCGGTACCCACTAATTATTTCAATCAGCAAGCGTTAGACTCAATTAGAGACTATAGCGAATTTATTCAGAGTGCTGGCTTGAAAGAAGAATTAATTGAGTCATTTCCTGAAGACAAGTTGAGTGAAGCGCTTGATAATCCTTGGAAAAAATCAGCTCATACAATATTTTCAAATTGGATGACATTCTTGGCGAGCTAGCCTAAATTTCCTGCTAAACATGAGTATGGCTGATGCAAATAGCCAAACAGTACCGGGTATAGGTATGGTAGATGCGCTGACCAATTCAAACGAGCCTTGGCTGCCAGGTGACCCAATGTCACCCAAGCCATATTGATTGTTCTGGCTGAGTTGATAATGTGTTTCGTTGGGATTGATTAATTGATTAACTAGCTCAGCACTGACTCCGTTAGCTCCAAAAGGCAGTCCGCTATAATTAAGCCTGACAATATCAGTATTGCTGTTAGAGATTACAATCTGGTCAATCGTATTGTTCAAAGTGAAATTGGTATAGACATAATCAGCAACATAGCCACCGTTATTGGTGATGTCCCCATTTCTGCCTAGTACCAGGTAAGCGCCCGGTGCAATGTGCAAACTGCCGCCATTAGAAATTTGGTGTGAATTGTTTCCGTTGTCACTAATCGTGAGGCCGTTAATGTCTATGCTGCTGGCAGACGTGTTGAATAGTTCAAACCATTCACCATTTAAATCACTGACAGAAGCGGGGTTGGCCATCACTTCACTTATTAATAGGTCGCCGGGTTGGATGGTCGCAGCATGAGCTAAGCCATAGATAAACATTGTCACAATTAATAAACAACTTTGAATTATTCTCAACATAGTCCCCTCGTTCAAATGTAATGAAGATTGATTGAGGAGATAATTGAGTTATTCCGCAGTATTTTCAATGATGATTGTGCGGCAACGCACGGAGTGCTTAATTCATGCAAATAAACTCATTGTTCAAAGAAAATAATTCTGTCTAGCTTGATTCAAAATTTGGTTGTGAGTGGGTGAGTGATGATAGAATTATTTTTGTAATCGTTGTTTAGCTGGTAGATAGCCTATGTCCAAATCAAAAATTTATTTCTCTGCGCTGTTCGTGTTTTTCAATTTGTCTCTTAACGCTCAGTCAGAAGGGTTCGACTACTATGCGCATATAAATAAATATATAAAATGTGAAGCATTGCAGAATGTAATCGCCAATATTTCAAGTCAATCTGAACAAGAGTTTTACCAGCATGAATCGCACTATGCTTCTTTAGATTCAAGAACTATTGCGCTTGAATTTGCCAAAGCAGGAAAGTATGAGGAAGGTCTATTGGATGAGCTTTATAATACTTATCTTGATGAATATCGGGATGTGCTAAAACAAAGTGATGATGTTGAAGTGTTTAGAGCGTCATTGCTGCCCGATGCCGAGAAGTGTCGCAAATTGAATGAAATGCAAGAAGATATTATTCAGCGTAAACGCCAATAAAATTTAGATGTTAGGTAATATTAAAAATGACACCCAGCACTATCAAGTTTTATAGTGCTGGGTGTGGTTGAAATTTATAGCAATGGTGCGATAACCAAGCTAACAATTGCCATTACATTAATCAAAATATTCATTGATGGGCCAGACGTATCTTTGAATGGGTCGCCCACTGTGTCACCAACCACGACGGCTTTATGAACATCGGAGCCTTTGCCGCCTAGGTTGCCTTTTTCGACATATTTTTTTGCATTATCCCAAGCACCGCCGGCATTCGCCATCATGAGTGCTAACAAGACACAGCAAAGTAATGCGCCACCTAGCATGCCGCCTAAGGCTTGAGGGCCTAAACCAAATCCGACAGCCACCGGTGCTATGACTGCTAAGCAGCCAGGCAACACCATTTTCTTTAATGCGGCAGTGGTCGCGATATCTACGCAACGCACGGTGTCTGGTTTTGCCGTACCTTCAAGTAAGCCAGGAATTTCTTTAAATTGACGACGGATTTCCTTAATCATGTCAAAGGCTGCATCACCTACCGCTGTCATAGTAAGAGAGGCGACAATGAATGGGAAAACGCCTCCAATAAACAAACCAATTAATACGCGTGGTTCTCTTAAATCAAGACTCACGTGACTGCCATGACTATTTATTTCACTGATGAATGCAGTAATGATGGCTAACGCAGCTAGTGCGGCTGCTCCGATAGCAAACCCTTTGCCGATGGCGGCCGTTGTATTTCCAACCTCATCTAAGTTGTCTGTGATATTGCGAGTGTCTTCTCCCAATTCAGCCATTTCTGCAATGCCGCCTGCGTTATCGGCAACGGGACCATAGGCATCAATTGCCATGGTAATGCCTACGGTAGCAAGCATGCCAACTGCAGCAATACCTACGCCGTAAAGACTTGCCCATTCATTAGCGAAAAATATAATGGCAGCAATCGTCAATACCGGAATCAATACCGATTGCATGCCTGTCGCAAGTCCTGAAATCATCACCGTGGCAGGGCCGGTTTCCCCGCCCGCTGCAATCTTGCGAACTGGTGAACCACCTGTGTAGTACTCGGTGACTAAGCCAATAATGATGCCGCCTACTGCACCGCTAAGCACTGCCACCCAAACACCATTGGATATGGATAGATAATCAATACAGAAATAAGCAGCAACAATGAACAACACGGCGGCAGAAAAAGTGCCCACGCGTAATGCGTTCGCGGGTGCCATGTTAGATTGAATCTTGACTAAGAAAATACCAATCAGCGAACAAAGTAAACCTACTGACGCCAAGCCTAAAGGCAAGAACATTAAAGCATTTTGAGGGCCTAAGCTTTCTAATAATGTTGCGCCTAACGTGGCAGCAATTGCAATTGTTGCGATGATTGAGCCACAGTATGATTCGAAAATATCTGATCCCATACCGGCCACATCTCCCACATTGTCGCCCACATTATCTGCGATTACACCTGGGTTGCGAGGATCATCTTCTGGAATCCCGGCTTCCACTTTGCCAACCAAGTCTGCGCCAACATCAGCGCTCTTGGTATAAATTCCACCTCCTACACGAGAAAATAAGGCGACTGTCGAAGCGCCCATACCAAAGCCATGAATGACATGCGCCGTCGCAGGATCTGCTCCATATAATAAGTACAATGTGCCGAGTCCGAGTAATCCCATCGCCGCGACCGTCAAACCCATGATGGATCCGCCGAGAAAAGCGACATCAAGCGCCGCATCTAAGCCTCTTGTATTTGCTGCCACTGTGGTTCTCACATTGGCTTGCGTGGCGGCATGCATGCCAATATAGCCTGCACCAGCAGAACATAATGCACCAAGTACAAAGGCGCCTGCGGTAGGTGCACCGAGATCTGAAAAGAAAATTGCTAGTGTTACAACTGCGGCAAATAAAAATAGAATAGTATATTCACGGCGCATAAACGTCATCGCGCCAACGTGTATCTCATGAGCAATTTCTCGTACTCTGCCTTCGCCGGGTGAAGCACTTAAGACGATACGATAAATGATAAATGCAGAAACTAGCCCAAATAAACCAAGGGCGACAGGTAATTGATCTAAAGACATGGTTAGTTTTACTCCCGATTGATAGAGTTAGATCCTGTACACTGGTGATTAAGAGCAAGGGCTAACGACTTATTATTTTTTTCACTAACTTTTGTACGGTTTACTAGTGCATTATATAATCAATTTGTACAAAACAGCTAATTTGTCACCAAAGATGAGTCATTGATGATGGGCATTTCTTAATTATGGCGCGTCGAATTACGCTTAAAAATCTTAGAATTGAAACGCTCATTTTCAGAGAGCGGGCCATCTTGTCTGCAATTTTGGTGGCGGGGACTTTTATATTATTACTGGTGCGATTGTATGATTTACAAATCACCAATTATTCTCATTACCAGACACTTTCTAACGACAATCGTGTGCGTGTGTTGCCAGTGGCGCCAACGCGTGGATTGATCCTGGACCGTAATGGAGAAATTCTGGCAGATAACACGCCGAATTATCAGTTGGTCATCACCCCTTCTCAAGTGAAAAACATGCCGGAGTTGATTGCTAGCCTCGCAGAGTTTATTGATATTAAAGAGCATGAATTAACGCGGTTTGAAAAGACACTTAAGCGACAGCAGGCATTTCAGCAAACGCCATTAAAGTTTAAATTGACTGAAGAAGAAGTGGCGAAGTTTGCTGTTAATCAGCATCGTTATCCTGGTGTTGAAATTGCTGCGCATTCAACGCGCTACTATCCTCAGAAAAATAGTTTTGCTCACGCGTTAGGTTATGTTGGCCGAATCAATGAAAAAGAACTCGGTAAACTGGATAAGCAAAAGTATCAAGGCACGAGTCATATTGGAAAGGTGGGTATTGAGAAGCGTTATGAAAATGAGTTGCATGGCGAAGTGGGATATAAACATGTAGAGATTAATGCTCAAGGGCGATCCTTACGTGTTTTGAAAACACAACCCTCTACTCCGGGCATGGATATTCAATTATCGCTAGTCGCGAGGCTTCAAGAAGTAGCTCAAGAAGCATTGGGCGAAGAAAATGGTGCCATTGTTGCCATTGATCCCAATAATGGTGATGTACTTGCCTTTGTTAGCCAGCCCAATTACGACCCAAATTTATTCGTCAATGGAATAGGTCAATTAGCCTATTCGGCTTTGCGAGATAACAAGCATCGTCCGCTATTTAATCGCGCATTGATTGGCCAATATCCTCCTGGTTCAACAGTGAAACCCATTGTGGCACTGGCAGGATTACAATATGGCGTGACATGGCCAGAAAAAACAATGTATG
The DNA here is from genome assembly GCA_045106935.1 of Gammaproteobacteria bacterium. Classification (GTDB taxonomy): domain Bacteria; phylum Pseudomonadota; class Gammaproteobacteria; order UBA4575; family UBA4575; genus UBA1858. The sequence continues at coordinate 5,875 of JBGCFN010000009.1, forward strand.
CCGGGCCATTTTTCCAATTACCTGGTAAAGCGAGAAAGTACCGTGACTGGAAGAAAGGGGGTCACGGTATCGTTAATATGGACAGCGCCATTGCACAATCATGTGATGTTTATTTCTATGAGCTGGGTGATGAGTTAGGTATTAATCGTATGCATGAGTTCTTAATTCAGTTTGGACTCGGCAGTGTGACAAAGTTAGATACCGTTGGTGAAGTTAAAGGGTTAATGCCTTCCCCTGAATGGAAGCGTTCGGCAAGAGGTCAACCTTGGTATCCTGGAGAGACAATTATTACCAGTATTGGGCAGGGCTATATGTTAACAACGCCTTTGCAGTTGGCGGTGATGACGGCTTATATTGCTAATCACGGAAGTATGTATCAACCACGATTTGTACGTGCAACACGGATGGCAGGTACATTTAAGTTTGAAGATAAACAACCCATTCCAATGCCACAAGTGAATGTAAAAAATGAAAGCTACTGGCAAGCGATCGAGAAGGCCATGATAAGTGTGGTACATGAGCCCAATGGTACGGCTCGAAGTATTGGTCTGGATGCTAATTATAAAATTGCAGGCAAAACAGGTACAGCACAAGTATTTGGTATTGCACAAGACGAAGAATACGATAAAGAAACAACACCAAAACATCTTCAGGATCACGCATTATTTGTTGCTTATGCGCCGGTTGAAAATCCAGTGATTGCCTTAGCGGTGGTGGTTGAAAATGGTGGTAGTGGTAGTGGTACGGCGGCGCCTGTGGCGCGTAAAATTTTAGATGCTTATTTGATAGACGAAAATAAATTGGAAGGAAAGCAGGTTGTCAGTCGCTAAAGCAAGCTTGTATGAACACCCTTTACGGGTGGTTTATCATTTTCTAAAAATTGATACTGCATTATTCATGGCGTTGTTGATTCTGTGCATGAGTGGTTTGGTCGTTCTATATAGCGCAAGTGGCGGCGATATGGATGCTATTCAGCGTCAATTGGTGAGACTTGGAATAGGGTTTGCTGGCTTGCTGTTATTTGCTCAGATCCCGGCAGACCAATTGCGAAGTTGGTCGCTATGGTTATATATAGTTGGTGTTGCATTGTTAGTTGCTGTACTGGTGTTAGGAGAGACCGGCAAAGGTGCGCAGCGATGGCTGAATTTAGGATTTGTCCGCTTTCAGCCTTCAGAGTTAATGAAGATATGGTTGCCAATGATGATGGCGTGGTATTACGCCAAACAAGTGCTCCCGCCCAGCTTAAAAGATATTTTTGTGGGCTTTGTGATACTAATTATCCCTGCTGCACTTATTATCAAACAGCCTGATTTAGGTACATCAATTTTAGTTGCCGGCGCAGGGTTGTTTGTCATTTTTTTAGCAGGAATACGTTATCGAGTAATCGCTGCATTTATAGGATTATTGTTATCGGCAGCACCAGTACTGTGGTTTTATTTGCGTGACTATCAACGCGGGCGCATTTTAACCTTGCTTGATCCTGAAAGAGACCCGCTGGGTGCGGGGTACCATATCATCCAATCAAAAATTGCCATTGGATCGGGTGGTGCTTATGGAAGGGGTTGGCTAAATGGCACACAGTCGCAGCTCGATTTTATTCCAGAACGATCGACTGATTTCATATTTTCAGTACTGAGTGAAGAATTTGGATTTTTTGGAACTTCGCTGTTAATTATGGTCTATTTATTTATTGTTGTGCGTGGCTTAATCATTTCAGCGCGTGCGCAAACATGTTATGCACGACTATTGGGAGGCGCAATCAGTTTGTCATTTTTCTCCTACGTGTTTGTTAATATCGGAATGGTATCTGGATTGTTGCCTGTGGTGGGTGTTCCGCTACCTTTAATTAGCTACGGCGGCACCTCTATGGTAACGTTACTGACTATGTTTGGAATATTAATGTCAATCCATTCTCACAGAAAATTATTAGGCCATTGAGACAATTTCAACTCATTTTATTAGCGCTATTTCTAGCGTGTCAGACCTCTAGCGGGTTTGCAAAATCGTATTACGCTCGTGAAGACGTAAAAAACTTTATTCAATACATGATAGATGAGCATGGGTTTGAGCGTACTCAGCTTAAATTGTTGTTCAAAGGCGTTGAGCAACAAAAAAGCGTACTTAAGGCTATCGCCACACCGGCCGAACGTAAAAAGAAATGGTTTGAGTATCGTCCTATCTTCTTGAAGCAGGCGCGTGCGGATGGTGGAGTAAAATTCTGGCGTGACAACCAGGCGATATTAGAACAGGCAGAAGACATTTACGGAGTCCCACCTGAAATTATCGTTGCCATCATTGGCGTAGAAACCTATTACGGGCGAATTACTGGAAAACACCCTGTCTTTGATAGCTTAGTCACTCTAGGGTTTGGTTACCCTAAACGTGCCGAGTTCTTTTTGAGTGAATTAGAGCACTACTTATTAATGTGTCGAGAAGAAGGATTTGATCCTTCCGCCTTGAAGGGGTCTTATGCCGGGGCAATGGGAGTTGGGCAGTTTATCTCAAGCAGTTATCGTCGTTACTCCGTTGATCAAAACGAAGATGGTAAACGTGATTTGTGGAATAGCAAGGAAGACATCATAGGCAGCGTAGCCAATTATTTTAAAGCGCATGGTTGGAAGCGTAATCAGCCGGTTGCAAGTACGGCGCAATTCTCAGGCAATGCTAACCAGGTGGATGATTCCAACACATTAAAGCCGGCATTTACCTATGGGCAACTAAATAAACAAGGATTTGTGGCAGATCTTCCCATCGCTAAAGATGAAAAAGTCTCATTATTTGTATTAGATACCGATAAGAAATCAAAAGAGTACTGGATTGGCCAGCATAATTTTTATGTCATTACTCGTTATAACCACAGCCATATGTATGCCATGGCTGTGTATCAACTCAGTCAGGAAATTAAAAAGCAATGGATTTTGACTGCGCAAAGCGCAAACTAGAAAATCGTTCTAAATTAATAATGGTCTGGCTGGTGTGTGGTGTAGTGTTAGCTGCATGTGCGTCTCCGTATAGCAAAAAAGATTCCGCACCAAAAAAGCCAACACGAATTGACCGCACTGAAAAAGTTATTCCTAAAGCCGAGCCTAAAAGTAAATACGGCAATCCCAAATCATATGTTGTCTTTGGGCAACGATATTACACATTACCCACGGCAAAGGGCTATAAAGAACAAGGGATTGCTTCTTGGTATGGCACAAAATTTCATGGCCGCCGCACCTCAAGTGGTGAGACCTATGATATGTATGCGATGACCGCCGCACATAAAACCTTGCCGTTACCTACCTATGCAAGGGTCACGAATAAAAAGAATGGCCGTTCAATTATTGTTCGTATTAATGATCGTGGGCCATTTCATGATAATCGAATTATTGATTTATCTTATGCTGCCGCCACCAAACTAGGCATTGTCACAACCGGTACTGGGTTAGTCGAAGTCATCGCTATAGATCCACGTAAGCATGCATCAAATAAACCGGTTAAGCCGAAACCAGTGCTGCCAGATGATGTGGTCGATGTCGCTGAGCCAGCTGGAAGCGTTGAGGTTATTGAACCATCACTACCCACGGCAGAGGAAATAGAGAACAACGTAGGCATTTATGTGCAGCTTGGCGCTTTTCGTAGTCAGGAAAATGCACATAAGCTTCGCAATACGTTTGCCGCGCATAATGTAGGGCGCATGAGTGTTAAAGAAGACGCGTTGGAAGGCGAATCGATTTATAAAGTATGGCTTGGCCCACTTGATACTGTTGAGCAAGCAGATCGTACTGTAGAAAAAATCACTCAGTTAGGACACAAAGAATACAAGCTAGTGTTTCAGAATTAGCAATAAAGAATAGCAATCGTTATTTAACCCCAAATAAAATAAATGAATAAATTGATCAAAAATTTGATTTGTACCTTATTGGTTTTAATTGTTGTTGCAGCAAGCGTGAATGCGGAGCCTGTGCCTATTCCTAAAGCACCAATGATAAATGCTAAGAGCTATATTTTACTGGATCATGATACGGGCACTGTCATTTCAGAAAAAAATGCAGATGAGAGAAATGATCCGGCCAGTATAACTAAGTTAATGACTGCGTATGTTGTGTACAAAGTGTTATCTGAAGGCACATTACAATTAACAGATGAAGTACTCATTAGCGAAAAAGCATGGCGAGCTATTGGCTCGCGTATGTTTGTTGAGGTGGGTAAGCGCGTGAAAGTAGATGACCTTTTGCAAGGATTGATTGTGCAATCTGGTAATGATGCAAGCATCGCACTGGCAGAACATATTGCCGGCAGTGAAGAAGCCTTTGCAGGGATGATGAATATTGAAGCAGCTCGATTGGGTATGGTGAGTTCCCATTTCACTAATGTCACCGGGTTAACCCATGAGCAGCACTTCATGACGGCACGCGACATCTCGACATTAAGTAGTGCAATTATTCGAGATTTTCCAGATCAATATAAGCGTTACTCGCAAAAAGAATACACCTATAACGATATTACACAACACAATCGAAATAAGTTGTTGTGGCGTGATCCAACAGTTGATGGTTTGAAAACAGGCCATACAGATGCAGCCAAATATTGTCTGGCCTCATCGGCTAAAAGAGACGATATGCGTTTAGTCTCTGTCGTGCTAGGGGCGCCATCTTCCGATGCGCGAGCTACACACTCTCAGGCCTTGCTGAATTATGGGTTCCGATTCTTCGAGTCGCATAAGCTATATAGTGCAGGGCAAGAACTAATCAAAAAGCGTGCTTGGTATGGTGCAAAAAAAGAAGTTAGCTTGGGTATAAAAGAAGATATTATTATTACTATTCCACGTGGTCGATATAATGATTTGAAACCATTTATGCAAGTAGCATCTCAGCTAGAAGCACCCATCGCCATGCATCAATCTGTGGGTAAAGTGATCATAAATTTGGATGATGCAAAATTTACAGAAGTTGAACTCGTTGCATTAGAAACAATAGAAGAAGGTAGTCTTCTGCAAAAAATCAGCGATTATGTCATGAGTTATTTTGAGTAAAGGCAACTTATGCGATGTGTGATTTAAAATGACTATTGCCTATTTAAATGGTGAATACCTTCCGATAGAACAATGCAAAGTGTCTGTGCTAGACCGCGGGTTCATTTTTGGAGATGCCATTTATGAATTAATACCCGTTTATAACTCGAAACCTTTTTGTTTGGATGCGCATTTATCAAGATTGGCACGTAGTCTTGATCAGGTAAGAATTCGAGAACCGCATACTCGTGAAGAGTGGATACAAATAATCAATCGCTTGATTGATCAATCGGGCCTAACGCAGCTATCAGTTTACTTGCAAGTTACTCGCGGAGTGGCAAAGCGTGATCATGCCTATCCTGCGGATACAATTCCCACCGTATTTGGAATGAGTAATGCGTGGCCAGCTGCAAATCCTGATATGTATAACAAAGGACTCACAGTCGTTACATCAGAAGATGAGCGTTGGGATCGATGTGATATCAAAGTCACAAGCTTATTAGCCAATGTAATGAAAAAACAGTTGGCGGCAGAAAATAATGCAGATGAAGCGATATTAATTCGGAATGGGAATGTGTTGGAAGGCTCGGCGACTAATGTATTTGTTGTTAAAGACCAGCAAGTGAAGACAGCACCTAAAAACAATTTAATTCTGCCAGGAATCACGCGTAATGCGGTGGTAGATATAATGAATGAAAACAATATTCCATTCGTCGAGCAGGCAGCAACAATAGAAGAGTTAAAGCAGGCTGATGAGGTTTGGATTACCAGCTCAACAAAAGAGTGTGCGCCTGTCACAAAGATTGATGGTGAGCTTGTTGGGAATGGAAAACCGGGGGTGCTATGGGGAAAGATCTACAATTTATTTCAAGAGCGTAAACGATAGTGTCAGGTCGAAATGGATCAAATAATGGGAGTGAAGACGAAGCGCAAGGCCTGGTGTATCCCTGTGATTTCCCATTAAAAATGTTTGGTATGAATACACTGCATTTCATTGCAGCAGTAGATAGCGTGGTAGAAGAGTTTGTGCCCAGAGAAGATTGGGTGTCATCTAAAACTACACCAAGCAAAAATGATAAATATGTTAGCTATACTATTGTCATTCTCGCACGCAACAGAGAGCAACTAGATAATGTCTGCGCTGCTGTCACAAATTGTCCAGAAGTCATTATGGCGCTATAAGGCAGCCTTAACTAACAGCTTTTAAGTTGTTAGCAAATATCCAGAAAAATCCCGGATCTGTATAATTAACTTTGCTAACATACGTATAGTGCTAATGACTGCTTTCGACTCAATAGCGGTCATTCGCTATTGTAAAAATCGCAATCTGTATTTCCAAATTGATCTAAATGGCAATTTGTCCCATCTGAAAATATGGTATTACCTTTTTCGTCTGTATAATAAACTCGGCCATCACTATAAATAGTCATTCCAGATTCGTCAGTATATGAACTTATACCATTATTATCAGTGGTCACTCCGCTGGAATCTTTATATAACTCTGTCCCATCACTAAGCTTCGTTATACCGTCTTCCCCAACTTTTCTTGTTACGCCATTTGAACACGTCACATTATTTTCGTGGTCTGTGTAACAACGTAAAGGTTCACCTGCAGCTGGATTGACAAATAAAAGCAATATAATGAAATTGATGAATTTCATTGATAGCTCCAAAAATCTTAGTGAATTTATTTTACTTCTTTATTATTGGAATATCATATTTTTCATTCTACATCATCTCTACCAGTCCAACTTTTCAGAAATTCAAAAAAAAAGCCCCGAAATTTGCCGCGGCTTTTATCAACACCTAAATTTTGACTACTCTATTCAGTGTCTGCGACTTGTTGGCTAGGGTACTGCATACCAGCCCAGCTCATATACATTGACGGATTCATATAAGCCATATAGTTGGTTGGATTCATTGTCGCAGTATACATCTTAGGATCAAACGCATGCTGGTAGGAAGTCGGATTCATCCAGTAAGCCATCGTTTGTGGATTCATCATGACAGCGTATTGATTCATGTCCATCCATGCCATCATATTTTGTGGCTTCATGAATTCCATCCAAAACTGCGGCTGCATAAATTGCATATAAGTGGCTGGGTTAGCAAATTGCATATGCATCATATTGTGTGTTTTTGGATCGATAAACTTCATCCAAGAACTCGGATGCGCCGCGTTAAAGGTTAACTTGCTTGAATCATGTGCTGGGACAGCACCAACACTACCGAACCATGCGCTTGGATCGAAAAAATTAGGCAGTGTCGCTTGAGCATGGTTATGCGTATAAGCTTCAGTAGGTGCAGTTGTTTCGTCAGCGATAGAAATAGTGCTGGTAATCAGCAATACAAGGCTGATAAACGTAAGGGTTGTTTGCTTAAGCATATTAACTTTCCTTTAATATATTTGATTAAATAAATATTGTTTAAAATTTCTACAGAAATTATTAATCATATTAGTTAATGCTTATATACTAATAATAGGATAGTCGACTTATCTCCTTGTAGATAAAAGGGTAATAAATCACTAGAGAGCGTATTCATAAACTATATAAAACCACCCACGGCGATAGCTTCTGCTTATATAGATATTCACAAATTAACTATTATGGTAGCCAATTATTAAGATTGATCATGTAGTCAAATAACAGACTCGCTATCATTAATAGCATATAGCCCGTTAAGGGTCGTTAGCTGTAATAAGAAATTAAATTTCGATACGTTATATTAACAATGTCTGCTTTCGACTCTCTAGTAGTCGTTAGTTCGCATTTTTTACCCAGTAAGGAACTTTTCTTCTAGTCCATTTTGCGAATTGCATTTTTTCACCCAAATAGAATTTTCGGTAAGCACAAACAGCATCTCCTGGCACTTTAAATTTAACTGGCATTGCTTGTACAAACTCTGTTCTTCCCAATGATTTATATTCCGAATGTGTAATCTTTTCTAAGACATCAATAGATTTATGATCGCCGTTTTTCTCATATCGATATCTATACTCATCATTTAGTGCATAAGCCAACTTGGACAGCCAGAGAAAATTATCATATGACTCTTCGGTCCAGAGTACGCAAGGATGATTGATATGTGTAGATTTGTAAGGTGTATTAAATCCTTTCTTATTCAAAGCGGTACACATAATTTGAACACTTTCTAATATCATTTTTACCACATGCTGATCACAATGATATCTTGCACATTTTTTTATGTTTGCGTCGAGAATAAATATATTCATTTACACATTTTATTACGCTATTTGGTTTATGTCTGCTTTCGGCTCAATAGCGGACATTAATTTAAACATAAGCTATCTCCTCGTAACCATTACGAAGAAGTGAACTGCCAGTCCTATAAACGAACAAAGTATTGCTACGTTCACCATCATTTGACCTGCTGATTTATTAATATCTATTATGATAAATCCTGCTATGGCAACTACAAAGCATAAAAGCATTATTTTTACACCAATATAGTCATCTAATAATTTCATAGTGATTTAAATTGTGTCGCTTTACGGCTCAATAGCGGTCATTTAGTATCAATGCCTAATGAAGCGATAAGTTCATAATATCCTATAAAAACAACTATGAAAAAAATTAATATAAGCAGCTCATGTTTATATCCATGTTTATGAAAATATTCTCTATCTCTATGGTGAGCCACATCCATCAATTCATCGCCAAAACGAATCGAGAGAAAAGTACCTAATCCAGAAAGTAGAATAACGCTCCAATAAGGATAAGGATTTGTAAGAATTGCATAAAATATCTTTGTTATTTTTGTCGTTTCGTAATATTCGGTAAAGTAATATAGTGAAATTAGATTAATCAGTATTGCTATAACCCATACAGCAATCTCAGAGACAAACATCCTAATCCCAAATAAAAGCCTAAGAGGGAAATCCAACAAGAACCCTGCATCAGCAATAGGCGTGCAAAGAACAAAAAAAGACCATGTCAAGATTGCCGCTATACCACCAGTCAATAGATTGTATTCATAACTTAGATACGCAAAGTAGCTAATCAACAAAAGACATAACAATAGAAACTTATA